>NC_007796.1:1933493-2255742 GCF_000013445.1 Methanospirillum hungatei JF-1 | reverse complement strand
TTGATTGAGGTATAATCCACTGAAGAAATAACGAGTTCTGGGTTTAGTCTCATCAACTCTTCAAGATTAACGTTTGTTTTACATCCGGCAGACGGAAGTGAACCAAGATTGGGCTGAGTTTTATTCACCAGATCCCTGTTCGCTGGTCCGATACAGGTTCCGACCAGTCTGTCATCTGCTCCGATAACATAGATAAACTGGCTGGAAAAGGGATCGACGGTAACCACTCTGGTCACATCCGCCGGAATTTCTACCTGTTTGCCTGTAATATCGGCAATTGAGATTGTACCCTCAGCACCTGTCCATCCAGGAATTAGTAAAAGACCTGTAACAAGAATACAGAATATACGAGTCAACGATACATGCATAATTTTCTCCAAAGATGATCTCTTGATCGTAATGCATTATGTTAACTCTGTAATAATAATTTACCTAATTGTGCGGCAGAAGTTGATCTTTTTTAATTACCTAAGTTGATCATTCTATAAAAATGAGCGAGCGTTTCCCTATTTCAGATTTTTCAGTTCTTCTCCGATGAAATTTGGATCTGAAAACCATTTTTATATCATCGTATAGGGTTTGAACAAATGAGTGCGCATGTTGTTGGTCTGAAATAAGGGTGACAAGAGCAGATAGATACTCTTTCATGTATCCTTCGGTGTATGCAGGGTAGGTGACCCGGATAACACAACTCTGTAAAATACCAGTGATCTGAATATTTTCAGGTTTTTGAATCTGATAGCATGGAGAGAGGTATTGGTATCCGGTTATGGTATAGGCCCCCTGGGAGAGAATATCCAGCCCTTCGAGTGTAATTTGACCTGATAGCAGATAATCCGTACTCAGGTAATCATCACTCAAAACATCTCTTCGAAGAACCTTGATAATATTCACAGTGATCATAGAAGGTTGGTTTGTGTAGCAAAGAATATACCGCTGCAGTGTTTTCGAGAAAAATGGGAAAAATTATCCAAAAATTTTTGCAGACGCCTTGATAAACGACCGGGTTGGCTGAACCGATTGATAGGGAACATGATAGAATCGTTGGTAAAACTGGTCAGCAACCTCATCCATGTTCCAGGTACAATTTTCGGGATGGAATGACTGCGCCAGAAGCATAAGACCAAGAATCCATCGCGGACTTCCAAAGTCCCACGATGGCGGTACTTCAATGACCTTATTCTCTATTATTGCAGGAACCATGAGATTATTGTTTTTGCAATATGCAATACACTCCTCTTTCGGAAGAGAAAAAAGACCTGATATGCATATCCAGTCAGGATTGAGCGACAAAAATTCTTCATGAGAAAGGTTTACTCCAGGTTTTCCTGACCGTTTTATCATCCGGTTCACGGGATCGCCACCAGCCAGATCTACGAGCAGATTCTCAAATCTG
The DNA here is from genome assembly GCF_000013445.1 of Methanospirillum hungatei JF-1. Taxonomy (NCBI): domain Archaea; kingdom Methanobacteriati; phylum Methanobacteriota; class Methanomicrobia; order Methanomicrobiales; family Methanospirillaceae; genus Methanospirillum; species Methanospirillum hungatei. Next base: position 2,254,346 of record NC_007796.1, on the reverse strand, counting down.
CCCCCGTTCAGTGAGAATATCGGGTATCCCATGGTGTAGAGGACACGGGGATGAGTCATCCCTTTAACGGTATCAGTAACCTGGGTTTTCATCTCTTCCAGGACCGACACCAACTCTATCCCTTCATCCTTTTTGTCAACAATTTCTGCTACTTCTCGGATAATATCATAATATGATGTTATCTTTTGAATTCGTTGGTGTATTGAACTGATCTTCCCATGGGCAAGGTATAATTTCCAGAGCCGGGGAGCACAAAGGGGATCATCAACTCCTAGGCAGGTAACAATTCCCTGGATAAATTCAAGAGCACGGGTCGGTCGGTATCCGCCATCCATACCTTCTTCTTCATACCGGGAAGGTGATGCTGATCCAGAGAGAGGAACCTGGTATCCGCATGAACATAACCCGGTATCCAGAAATGTTACCGGTCTGCATCCCATAGGTCCGTACATTTCACGGGTTGATAATACATCTCCACAATCCGGACAGACGGTATTGATATACGCAGTTCCTGGTGAATTGAAGAGATATACGTGGGAAGCAAATTCACGCAGCTGATCACACAGGAGTTCAGATTCCGGAATCGAAGGCTCATACTCCTGGCCAAGATCTCCAAATGCCATACACCGCATGACCTGAATTGGTATTTTGTCTGAAATAGAGACAATCTCTTTAGCCTGGGTAATAAGCTCGTTCTCCTGCCCCTTTGCATGCATCAGAGCAATTTCAACATGGACTCCTGCCTGTACGAGCTTTTTGATGTTCTGGATGACCACTTTGTCATCAATAATTCCACAAGCCCTGATATTCTTCTCATCTTTACCTTTGAGCCCGATATTTATCATATCGAGAACCGGAATAAGAAGGTTTAAGGTATACTCTGAAAAATAGGCATTCGATGAACACCCGACAAACATCCCTTTTTCTTTTGCCAGGTGGGCAACTTTCAGGAAAGAGGGAAGGGATACGGTCGGCTCATTCAGACAAAATAAAATTCCCCTGCAGTCTTTCTTCTTCGCTTCATCGATAATGGCTTTTGCTGACTGGTACCGAAGGCCGGTTCCCATGTCATCCGGTTTTCTCACCAGTACTTCAGATACACATCCCGGACATTTCAAATTACATCCGATAGTACTGATTTGAAGCGCTTTCGCCTGTGGGAAAGCATGGACAAAGGGGATCGTCTCCACCGATACCGGAGTTACCATCAGCCAGTGATCCGGAAACCGCTCAATTATGTAATCATTGACTGCGGTATACATACCACAGATACCAGTGCCCCTATCTGCAATGTCACAGTGATGAGGGCAGTATGGACAGACGGTCATTCCCGCACCATCATGAGCCAGATACCAGAATCATCATTAATAAGAGAGTAATTGGTCACGCCGATCTTCTCTACAGTTGATGTGATGATATCAGGTGACCGGGACGTCATTCGCTCCTTCATTCCGGTTTCAAAATCAGAATCTTTCTCTTTCATCGCTGCAACGATCTGTTCTTTTAATGCAGCGGTTCCAAACCCGCCTCCGATATAGGTTTTCCCACCAGGCCTTAGAACCCGGTAAATCTCTGTAAGGCTTTTTGATAAATCCTCCCAGAAAAACCATGATCCTCTGCTGATGATGAGATCAAAGGTATTATCACCATAAGGAATTTCACTCACATCCCCCAGTGCCGGAATGACTCTCTTGGTTAGTCCTTTTTCTGAAACCCTGGTTTGACAGATCTCTATCATGTCAGGTGAACAATCAAGAGCGTGAACCGTACAATCAGATGCAAGAGCCAGGGCGGTTGCAAGATGTCCTGGTCCGGTTCCGACATCAAGGGCTGTCCCGGAATGAATACCGGTGTTCGTGACAATCTGCTCTGCAATAACAGGATAAATGGGAGAAAAAATGGTGTCAGCAATCGTTAAAAAATGTTTGCTGTCTTTCTTTCCCATTTTTTGGTCATCTTTTTGTTCCATATGTCATCATTCATAAACCGGAACATCACTGAGCAGACCATCCAGTTGTGATGCGGATACCTCTACTCCATAGAATGATGAATAAAATTCAGTAATCTTCTCTTTCAGCTGCTCGGTTGTAAATTTTTCCGGATACAGGGTGTGGAGCATCCAGTACAGGCCAGGGATCTGGTTCGTTCCCGGTGGACGGTCAAACCAGGAGAATGGTGTAAGGGGGACTGCGTATACTCTGCCTGACTGAACTGCCGGGACATCCTTCCAGAGCGGATCGGTGAGAACAGATGATGCGAATTTAGAATCGCTGGCGATGATGACCTCCGGATTCCAGCTGAGTACCTGTTCAAGAGAGACAGGAGTCATACCATAACCGGGTGTGATGGTCGTCTCGGCAACATTTTTGCCGCCGCAGTAGTCTATGAGCATTGCATGCTGGGATCCACTTGGATCGGTTGCAAGACCATCCGGTCCTTCTGCATAATAGACCTTTATCTTCTCTCCTTCAGGAATCGTTGAGACTGCATCTTTGACGGTTTTGAGAGCGGTCTGATAATATGCAACCAGGGCATCTGATTTTTCTTTTTTGTTCAGGATATCACCGATAAAGGAGATCGATTTTGCATATCCTGAGATGTTTGCAGTATCCTGGATTGTAATGAGTGGGATAGAGCCGAATTGCGACTGTCTCTCCTCAACGGCATGTACATCAGTTGGTTCTCCGGTGATGGTTCTGCCTTCAAGGATGATGTCCGGATTGAGTTTGATAAATGTCTCAAAATTACCGTCAGTTTTACCGAACCATCCTCCAACGACGGGGATGCTCTGGTATTCTTCAGGAATATACATTTTCTGGAGCGGTGTGAGTTCAGAGTTCCATCCAAGCATGAGATCCGGTGCAATCAGGTACAGGGTCATTGTTGTGGGTGGGGCAGTGCTTACAACTCCGGTGATCTCTGTAGGGATAGTAAGTTCTCTGCCAAGAGCATCAGAAATCACCCGTTCAGATGCCTGAGTGTCTGCTGATACCAGTGAAATGCCTAGCAAAATTATGCATACCACAAAAAAGAATACGTATAGTCCTTTGTTTGTCATTGGTTTCTCCCAGAATTAATTCAAATCTTCATTAACTTCCCATATAAGTATATTTAATGAATTTAAAAAATAGATCTTTTGTGATTTGCTAAGCTGAATGTGTTAACTTACTAATCTCTTGATACCTGAATAGACTTGGAAATAATAAAAGCAGATTCAGGTTATACACCTGATTAAAGAGGCTGTTGCACAAATCATTTTTAGTGATACAATAAGGAAAATTAACATTGTGAATCCAAAAGTTCACAGGGCGAATTGACCTTATAGTGCTAATGAAAATTATTCATGCAACAGCCTCTTAAAAACAGATTATATGAGTGACTGGGTAAAACCAGGTGCAGGACTTATGCCTTTTTGAAGAGATATATCCGGCACCTCTGCTTTTACACGCTCTGATTCCATCAACTCTTCCAACCTTTCAGATATTCTGTTCAGAACCTCTTCATCAGAGAGCATCCCATCCGGCATATCAATAACTTTTCTGTACTGAATCGGAACATTATCCATCCGGTATACAATTCCAGAAACCTCAATCCCCGAAATCCCTACAGGAATATGCAGATCGGCAATTTCTGCTGCCATACTCATATTTGGATCTATCGTGATCCAAGTATGCTTCTTCAGATGCCTGACTGCATCAATAGGAAAATGAGCCGCTGCATCGGTACCTATGTTGATAAAAAGATCAATCTCATCGCGAATTGCAAGATCAATGGTACTGGTTTCTCCGGGGTTCATATGAGCATGTTCTCCTTTGGTGAGATCAAGGCAATAAGGAAATCCATATGACCATGACCAGACCATATTTGGCCCGGCAATATTAAAGTGGCCCCGCATAGCCATAATTGACCATTTTGATACTGCGTTTAAATCACGCATCAATGAGATAGCAATATCAACATTGTGATTCCGGCCATCGGTATGGGTAAGACCCATACCAAAAAAACAGACACCAAATTTCGCTTCCCTCAATACCTTTGATATTTCCAGAATAGACTGTTTTGGGATGCCAGCAACCATCTCAGGAATATCAGATTCAAACCCATAGAGCACCATCCGGAATGCATTAATTAACTCATAATCCATGCCAGGTTCTATCTGGAGATGATAATCAGCAGTGCCTGCGGAGTCCGTTTTTCTCGGATCAACAACAATAACCGTTCGCCGAAGATGTCCATTCCCTGTAAAAAACCCAATCGGATAGATAGCGTATCGTGACATATGACGGGGATGAGCGTGAACTGGATTTGCCCCCCAGTACAGGATGACATCTGCACGGTTTTTCACTTCGCCTAAGGTACAAGTTGGGTGACCATTATCAAAAAATGCCATGAGGGACGGGCCATGACAAATAGATGCACAATTATCAAGCACACCACCTCCTAGTTCCATGAGACGAGCAGCAGCACCCTGAGCTTCACAAGTAGTTGAACCAAATCCATACATCAGGGGTTTTTTGGCATTCAGGATTGCTGTGGCTACAAAATCTATTGCTTTTTCATAGGAAATTTCATTAAAACTTCCATCTGGTTGACGAATTCGTGGATGGGTTATTCGGTGGTGATTCGTTGCATGAAGAAAAATTTCTGTTCCAATTGCACAAGCATTTTCAACATCCAGAATTTTTTTCCCATCATCCGAAAGCGTAATCCGGACATCATCACAGGAACACCCACAGTAAGGACATCCGATTCCCTCACGGACCAGAACCATAATTTTTACCTCGTAACCCCAAGAGATGAATAAAGTAATTCGTAAACATTTAAAACATTTCTATCTCTAGCCGGTTCAATAGTGACCGGAAAACCACTGTATTGTGGAACACCGGTTGATTGGGTTCTACATGGAACAATCTGATTAGCCCAGACCCCTTGTCTGATATGACACATCCCAGGTTTGAGTATCTGCAAACCAACGATTGCAGTAACCACCACTTGGCCACACTCACTCTTTACCAGAACAGGAGTGTTTTCTTCGATACCCAGCATAAGCATATCCAGTTCATTCATCTCAATAACACTACAGGCATCAAAATACTCTTTGGATTGCTTACCTTTTTCCATAGCAATCCCCTCTTCAATTGATCTCTGGGTTATCATGATGAAGTGATTATCAGGTATCATATATCAGAGCCCAACCATTTTTTTTACAGCGGAAAGGAATTATCTATCCCTGAATCAGTTCCATTGCAAGATCATATGGATTTTTGGGGCGTTCGCTCCCGTTTTTATTAGTGAAAAACGTATGAGGATGAATTTCTTTCATCTGCTCAAGGGTAAGCTTCCCAACAATCCCCCTGGCAACATCCTCAGCATCCTTGGATTTTCCAGGGAATTTCAGGATATATCCCATCCTGATATGCATAATCATTGCATTACGAAGTTCTTCGTCGCTCAGTCGGTCAAATGGAGTGAATTTCTCAATTTCATGTCTGCTCATACCAGATATCTCCATATATTACTTTTTTTCTGCCATGTGAATTGTTGATTCCCCATACCGGGACCTTATGACTCCAGCCTGAAGAATGGGAAGATTGTGTTTCAAACACAAAGATTCAAAAAGTTCCTTATCCGGCAGTTCATGGTAATGGTTGTGGATGGCAAGTTCCAGTTCATATAATCCCTGCATACCAGTACCAATAGGCGGCCGTGAGAACCAGTGATTAGAGATTAAAAGTCCATTCGGCGTCAGAATAGATGACACCTTTGAGAGAACATCATCAAGTCTGTCAATCATACTATAGAGAGCATGAGCGATGAGAATTATATCACATCCCTGATCGGTGTATACAGATAAATCGCCAGGTAGAACACGGATACGGTCCTCCATACCAAAACGAACAACATACTCTTTGGCAACCGAGGGGTCAGCAGATCCGGTCAGAACAGTTGCTGTCATCTGCGGATTATTCTGGCAGGCCGCAATGGCATACAGACCATGTCCTCCATTCATTTCCAGAAATTTTTTTGCATCCGAAAACCTATCCCATGTCTTCAGTACATTTGTCACACTCTGAATCGTTCCGCGGAGAGCATGATTTGCTTCTGATCGAACTGCCTGGAGAGAAGACGTATCAAATGTCGTTTTCTGTTCAGGCTTTGTCAGATACACAGCAAGATCCTTCCATGGTGAATCGTCTGCCGGGAGATTCATGATATAGTCCCCCTGGTAAAAAGGACTGTTTCTGACGAAATTCATCCGGGCAGCAGGAGATATCGAGAACTCATCCCCTGCTTTTCTGACCATATCAAGGTAATAGAGCATACCAAGAAGACTGGTTACATATTCCGCCCGGATTCCGGTTCCTGTAGCCAATTTTTCAGGAGTTGCCGGTCCGTTTTCTGCAAGCCATGAAAACAGGTCAAGTTTTAAAGCAGCATTCACGACCATAAATTCTTTGAACACCTGCACCAGGTCATCTACAATCTCAATAACCGGCAGGTCAGGAATTTTCAGGATCTCGTGTATCTCATCACTCATGGTGTATCACATTATTGAACTTTCAAGAAATAAAAAATATTTTATTTAACACTCTGATTCTGCAGAAATAAATAATTATAGGAATATATAAGGTAGATACATAAAAAAGTTTATTTTTTAAGGAAAATATTCCCGTAAATAATTTCACCTTTCTTCTTTTCCTTTCGCTCACCAAGGTCTCCGATGAATTGATCAAAGGTATAGGTTGCGCCATCGACTTCTTTTTCAACGGTTGCAACTTTCTTAAAACCAGGAAGTGGGTAAAGCAGATTACCAAGGATGTATGCATCTCCCTTAACCATCTGGCCACCGACACGACCCTCGACATCACCCTTGATGATGACGGTGCCTCCTTCTGCATGGGTGAGGACATGGATGAATGCATCACCTTCGATGATGATGGTCCCGCCGGTCATGGCAGTGCCAATATCATTTCCAGCTTTTCCTTTTACCCTGATAAGCCCACCACTCATACCACGCCAGTCTCCACGATAAGCACTGCCAACATGGTTCTGTGCATCGCCTTCAATCAGGATCTCTCCACCTTCCATGGCGATACCAAGAAAACTGTCTGCATTACCTTTCACAGTGATCTTACCGCCTTTCATCCAGCCACCGATATACATATCAGCATCGCTGTTAATGATGATCTCACCTGCAGTCATCTGCTGTCCAAATCGCTTCATCCGGCGCACATTTCCGTTTACCACGATCTTCGTATCAGCAGCGGTTTCACCGGCCTTTCCTTCAAATTTAAAAAAATCTCCAAGTTTCCACTGAATCTTTCCTTCATGTGCCGGAAGATCTGCAATCTCTGCAAGGCTTTTTCCTGCAAATAAGTCCGGAGTGACACTATAGCATTCAAGGAATAATTCAGGCTCCTGTACAAGAGTCATTGTTATGGTTTCCATTCTTCATTCCTCCTTTATGCTACATCCAGTTCAATTGCCCGTGGATTGTGCACATGTTCATCAAATACTGCATAGTTTTCTAGATTCACAGTGTAGTTCTTGGTAAATTTCTCTTTGATGTCATGCATAACCTGTGCATTTTCAGGCATATTGACTTTCGTCCAGAGGGTGTATTTATGCGGCTCTGCAATTATTTCTCCATCTTTAACAACAACTACACCTTCCTTGATGGTATACGCAGTGTTCTGGAAGGCCGCTTCGATGAGTTCAGGATCTGACGGAAGATCATTCGCATCAAGGTTGTATATTGCCACGTTTCCGTCTGCACCCTTTACAAGGCTACCATATATGGCTGCAAGTCCGAGGGCTTTTGCAGGGCCGGCACGGGTCATCATGGCAATTTCATAAAGGCCGAGTTCACGGTCCATTGAGGCAATGTTACTTGCAGCAATGACTTTGTCTTTCCACTTCATAGTGTCAAGGGTTGCTTTACGTGCTTTCTCGGACATCAGCCACTTGATGACACAGGGGTACCGAGTGAATGGTCCAGCATTCGGATGATCGGTAGTGATATGAACCCGCATCAGGTCCTTTGCATAGAGTGCAAGTTCAAGCCCGATTGCCCATTGAATACCACATACTTTGATATTTTTGTCATAGATATAGGGCACAACACCAGAGCCGGTCTCAAGTTCGACATCAACGTTTGCCCATTTGATGTGATTAAGTTGGTTGAGGTGATACTCGAATGGACCGTCAGCAGTCATTGTGGTCGTCTCATCTAGAGTGACCTGTCCGATATCACATGTGATGTTCTTGTTGGCATTCACATAATCCATGATTTCCTTTGCACCTGACTCAAAGTCAGCCCAGGAAGTTCCTTTATAACTGTGGAACTGGATATGAGTGTTATGAAGAACCTGTTCTCTGCCGAATTTATTCTTTGCTTTGTATGATTCGGCAAGACGAAGCGTGTCCAGGGTGTCCTTGTAGTTACCGGGATTTCCAAGGTTATTCCCATGGATGTGGACTGAGTGAGGAAGTCCAAGGTACTCGTTCGTCTCTATTAGCCCTTTCACTATCTCTGCAGGGGTGATGTCAAAGTACGGGACCGGATCATTGATGGTTGTACAGTTCTCTCCCCATGCCCAGGCTTCGGTTCCACCTGGATTGACGACCTTGATACCAATACCTTTGGTGGCATTGAGCAGCCATGCAACGTATGCTGCATTGTTCTCAAGTTCTTTGTTTTTGATATATTCAAAGCAGAACCAGTTGTTACCGAAAACCGGCATGGCAGCCTGGTCTAGGATGGGGGTGTCACGGAACTCTTCATGCACGTGTGGTGCCAGAAGTGGTGGCATTGCTGCTTCGTTTGTGAAGGTGTATCCCATTCGGGCATATGCGTAACCGGTCTTGTATGTGGACGGAATCGAAAAACCCATCTCCATACGCTTACCCTGTTTTATAATCCCGCCACGGTATGACCCACGGAAAAACTTGTCTTCCGGACGCATCATCCGGCCCGTGTTTACTTTCGGACCTGATACGTGTGTATGGATATCCACTCCACCAGACATGACGGTCTTTCCTGATGCATCGATGACCTGTGCCTTTGAGGATACCTTGTCAACGATCTTCCCGTCTTTGATGGCGATATCTGCTTTATCTCCTTTTATTCCTGAAATTGGGTCAAATATATACCCGTTCTTAATAAGAAGTTCTGACATCAGGCTTCACCCTTCGCTTTCAGTTCTTCCATACGGTCAGCGATCTTATTCAGGAGAGTCTCGTCATCCATGACACCTTCCGGTGGTTCGATGACTTTTCTGAACTGAATTGGCACATTATCCATTCGATAGACGATACCACCGACATCAACACCACAGATACAGACTGGGATGTGCAGATCAGATATCTCGGATGCCATATTGATGCTTGGGTCAATAGTAACCCAGGGGTGTTTTTTAAGCTGTTTTACTGCAGGAATGGGGAAGTGTGCAGCGGCGTCGGTTCCGATATTAATGAACATATCGACTTCATCACGCATGGCCATATCAACCGAACTGGTCTCACCAGGGTTCATGTGGGCATGGTTCTGTTTGGTAAGGTCAAGACAGTAAGGGAACCCGAATGTCCAGGACCAGACCACCCCAGGGCCTGCAATGTTATAATGACCTCTCATTGCCATGATGGTCCATTTTGAGATCTTGTTCAGGTCACGAGTCAGGGAGATAGCGATGTCGATATTATGGTTTCTTCCATCAGTATGAGTCAGACCCATCCCGAAGAATGTAGTTCCAAACCGGGCATTCTTCATGATCTCTGCAACTTCAAGGATCGTCTCTTTTTTAATTCCAGCGACTTCATCAGGAAGGTCTTTTCCATGGCCGTGAATGACCATTCGGAAGGCATTGAAAAGTTCATAATCATGACCCTGTTTAACCTGGAGATGATAATCTGCTACATTTGCTGTGTCAGTAAACCGGGGATCGATGACAATGACAGTCCTCTTTTTCTGGCCCTTTCCGGTGAAAAAACCACGCGGAAAGATAGAGTACCGGGACATATGACGTGGGTGCGCATGTGCTGGGTTAGACCCCCAGTAGACGATCACGTCTGCACGGTTCTTGACTTCTCCTAGTGTACAGCTGGGATATCCGTTGTCGAATATTGCAAGGAACGATGGTCCGTGACAGATAGTTGCACAGTTATCAAGCATACCCCCTGCAATTTCCATTACACGTGCTGCTGCTGCCTGACCTTCACAATTGGTAGACCCAAACCCGTACATGAGGGGTTTTTTGGCCTTAAGCAGATGTCGTGCAGTCCAGTCGATTGCTTCCTCGTAGGAAATATCTTTCATGGAGCCATCCGGTTGTCTCATACGGGGAAGTCGGATCCGATCCTTAGAACAACCGTGCTTGAAGATTTCCGTTCCGATTGCACAGACGTTTTCTACTTCCAGAATGTCCTTTCCATCGTCTGAAACAGTAATGCGGACATCATCACAGGAGCATCCGCAATAGGGACATCCGACATTTTCTATTACTTTTGGCATTATTGGTCACCCTTCCACATACCGACAGCACCCTGAACCAGTTCAAGGGCAGTTTTCAACCGTTCATTTGGAACAGGTTCGACCGTTACCGGAAATCCACTGTACTGGGGTGCACCGGTTGACTGGGTTCGTGGGGGAACAACCTGGTTCGCCCAGACTCCTTGTCTGATATGACAAAGGCCAGGATAACAGGTTTGGCGACCAACGACTGCTTTCACCACCACTTCACCGGATTCGCTTTTTACACGGACGTTGGTATTTTTCATAATACCAAGTTCTTTCATGTCCTGTTCGTTCATCTCGATGATGCTGCAGGCGTCAAAGTACTGCCGTGAAGTTTTCCCGATCTCCATGGCAATACCTTCTTCAACAGCCCGCTGGGTTATCATGTTTAACGTTTTTTTTGCTTTCATAGGATCTCCCGAAAATCCTATATTTTTCAAAACACCCGAACTGTTTTGAATTTTTGCAGATAAGATCAGGCAGATGTACCCTTTCCCCGATAGGCAGGGCATGAATCCTGATCGTATCATGTATTCTTTGGATATCTCTATAAGAACATATTCGAAATGTGAAGTTAGGCATCAATTCTTCGAGTGACATGAGGTGAATAAATCGACGAAAAACAAAATGTCCTTGAAAGGAAGGAAAGTGGATCTGGTTGTGTCAGGAAACCCTGGCAATGTGAACCTGATGATAAGATTAAATTGAAAAATAATTCAACAATTAAGCCCTAACCTGAATTTTGAATATGACAATTTACTTTATAAAAAATTAAGCATAACAAATCTACATGATGTTCAAAACATTATTAGTCGATACAAACCAAAGAATGAGTTAGGCACTACGCAATATCGATTCAGACATGAAACCATTTATCAGGAAAAAGAAGATCAAAGGTCATGAATATCTGTATGAAATTACCCCCTATTTTGACGAAATTTCAGGGAAATGGAAACAGAAAACAAAATATCTGGGACGAAATATTGATGGTGCACCAGTCAGAAAGACACGTATCCCGAAGACCGGGGGGGTGTATGATTTTGGACAATATATACCGGCTCATTGGGCAATCCGTGAGTATAAACTATTTGAAGCACTTTTAAGCTGTTTTTCTCCTGAGGAAGTTTCACTCCTCCTGGTTTTGGCAATAAACCGGCTTATTCTTCCCTGTTCTATAAGGCAGGTAAATTCATGGCTCTCTGGTACCTGGATTTCACATTTGATTCCAGGAGTGATTGCTGATCCTATTTCAATCTTCCAACTTCTCCATACTATCTCGAATCGGCCGGTAATTGGACTTTTTTCTCGCATGTTCTCGATGATTAACAATTTTTCTGACAAACGTATCATTATGTCCGGGAGAGTAACAGATTATTCCCTTTTTAAGGGGTCACGGGGAGAAGGGTATTCCTATAAAGATCTGCTTGAAGGGGACTTGGGAATTCGGATGATATATGATCCGGAACTCAGGGTCCTTACCGGATGTGAAATGACCGATATAAGAAGGAATTTTATTGAGGAATCATTAAGTATTATAAGTTCAGGCAGAATACCAGGAGGAATTCTTTTACCAAACTGGGATTACTTTTCACCTGTCCTCATCCAAAATTTAGCCTCAATTGGGTACCCCTTTATTATTAGACCCGACATCACCTATGATCCCGCACGGACCACGATAATGGATTGGGATGAACACACTAGTCCGGGTATTGAGTGTTCATATATGGGCCAACCTTGTTTTTTAAAAGAGTGTACGGTTTTAGTTGGATATGTTCCGGTCCGTGGATATATTCTTCACAATTTAAAAAAAGAGCAAAAGATCCGCTATGTATTTGAAAAAAATCTGCAAAATATCCAGGATATGATTATTCAGGGTGAGAATGATCCAGCTTCACTGACAGAACTAATTTTTGAGGTCGCGGGAATGGAACATGAATTTTTCATCCCGGTATTCAATAATAAGGGTGTTAAAAGGAATCAAAAGATGATTACAAATGAGATTCGCAGATTGTCACGTTCTCTTGTCATGTTCCAGGGAGATTTTTCCTGGGAGGAATGCTTCCTATTGACTGATGCACGATGGAAAATTGAACGGGATATTTTCTCGCTCTATCGTGATTTCAAACGGGATCTTGAAGGGCACCAGACTGAACGGATAAAGATGGGTATGCTTTTTATCTGTTTTTTATCGGTGATGATGAAGACTTTTATCCTGAAACGGCTTGGACAGGCACATCTTGAGGGTATTTTATCATTTGATGCATTAATAACTGAACTCGTACCGATTCATGTGATAACATCACCGCACCCATTGGTGGTCCCAGCAAAGTTATCCAGAAGACAGAAGACATTATTATCGTATTTCGGAGGTATCCCCGCCGTCTGATCAGTACTCTCCTCCCCAAAAAAAATAGCGAACACATATACCATTGGAGTAACAGGGAACAGCAAAAAAAGAGAGCGAGATTACTATCCCGAAGATTATTTATGTCAGATTTTTTCGTAATATTTCTGACTTCCACATCCGGGACAAAGGCCATTTTCAACAAGGTTGTCCGGAACAGGTTCACCACATGACGTACAGATAACTGTCTTCCATTTCTTTTTATGGCTGACAGGTATCCGGACTTTTTCCCAGGATAACATTCCGGTTCCGATATCCAGAATTTCTTCCACCAGTTTCTTTTTCATAGTCATGCCATCAAAATCTGATGAATTAGCAAACCATGCTTTAAGTGTTGGAGTTCCATCAAGTTTTCCCACATCAACCTTTACTCGAAAGCCCACAGCATGATCGTCTGAACTCGGACGATTCATTGTAAGTGCAAATCTACCGATCGGGATGACAGTGAGACGATGATTTCCGGTAGTACAGTGAGTGATTACCTGCAGTGGATCCGGTGCACATTTCGTCGTTTCACACACTGCATACAATTTCTCTCCAGGGGTTGCCCCCAGAAGCTCGAGAGCCTTATCGACCATATAAATGCCAATGAGCAGACCTGGAGCAGGAAATGTATGAAAATCAATACACTGGTCGAACCAGTTAACAATGGTAGGATCACTCCCATTTTTTTTAAGCAGAGAAAGAATTTCCTCTTTTGAGTATTCGTCCCCGAGTTTGGACATGTAATTAATGTTTGACTTCAAGACATATACTAATTGATATGTTTACCTCTTCAGAAATGATCACAAACATTCGAGAGAGAATTTTCATCATTCTAATAATAAATCCATTTCTATTGATTATGCAGTATGTTAAATGAATTATGTAAAAATATTGTTGAGTATCTCACCAATAATCAACATTTTTGCGGCACCATAATTTATACTGATAACAATGGAGTAGGTAGTAAACTACTTTTAGAATATTTTCACCATTATTATAGCATAAGTGATCAACTATTCACGCGATAGTGAATATTAATATGTATGACTAAAAATAGATATAAGTAAACTAAATTAGGTTATTCCTCCCTAATTTTTTTCACCAATTTTCACCATAATTTGTGAGAAAACCGATACGGTTATCACGTCATACTCTCTATGATGTATTGCTCGGATATACCACCGGGCACATGTTTAACGTGATAGAGGCAGAATCAACCCGAATTCGTGAAGGATTTTCCCGAGTTCTTCCTTCATGAATGATTCTGCCTTTCTATATGGTTTGTAATCTCAATTTAGGGTTCGTTATTAAAAACGAATTATTAACATCTTCACAATTTTCCATGAATCAATAACAGAATGACGAATTTTCACCGATAATCACCATAATGCGCGGAACTTCATAAGAATGCATTTTACCATGGATTGGAGTTAATTTTTTGATGTTAATTCTTCTAATGTTGCACATAAATTTTGCGTGGTTTTATCATTATTATGGGGTTAATTATAATATTTATAATCCTTCTAATAATGCCTATTATGCTAACTTTTTTTGCTCATTCACCAATAAATCATCATTTTGAAGAAAGCAAAACAATGAATTTATATAGTGAAAAGAGAAAATTTCTGTTATCACGGGACTATCAGAGTACTTCAGGTCTGCATGTTCCGGGACATGCATCATATAACCGGCTATCCGGTCGTATGACTGTTCATCGGCGATTTTCTTCGTTACGAGGAGCATTATGAGCACAATTTCCATCAATCTGATTTCCGGACGTACCATTCAGCAGGGTGCGTCAATGGAAGGCGGAAAAGAGACTGACAAATACATGAAAGCCTGCGGGATCATTGAGATCGATGATTCTGACTTTAAACGCCTTGGCATCATGAAAAATACCAATGTCAAGGTAAAAAGTGAATATGGAGAAGTTGTCGTAAAGGCAATTGAAGCAACCCAGGGGCCGCATCCGGGCGTTGCCTTCATCCCCATGGGACCATGGGCAAACAGTGTGACCAGCCCTGAAACGTACAGCACCGGTATGCCCACTTTTAAAGGAGTCCCGATTACTATTGAACCAGCAGAGAAGGAAAAAGTCCTGAACTCATTGGAACTTGTCAGGGCTAAGTGCTGGGGTGATGCATAATGTCAAAAACATGTACTGATGTCATCTGTCCATTTTGTGGGACTCTTTGCGATGATCTGATTGTCACCACAGATGATGAAGGAAAAAAGATCCTGAATGTTGAGAATGCCTGCGCCATCGGAGCGGAGAAATTCCTTCATGCATCTGATCACTCACACCGGGTAACCCGTCCGCAGAAACTTCAGGAAGACGGATCCTTCAAAGAGATAACCTACGATGAGGCCATCGAATATACCGCACAGATGCTGGCAAATGCGAAAAAGCCATCTATGTACGGCTGGTCCTCAACCAATTGTGAATCTCAGAGTGTAGGACATGAGATTGCAGAACTCTGTGGTGCACTCGTCGATAATACCGCTGCCGTCTGTCACGGAACAACCCTTATTGCAGTGCAGAATGTAGGTATCCCAAGCTGTACCCTTGGAGAAGTCAAGAACCGTGCAGATCGTGTTATTTTCTGGGGATGCAACCCGGCTCATGCCCACCCCCGCCATATGTCCCGGTATTCCATCTTCCCCCGTGGTTACTTCACCGGAAAGGGTCAGAAACAGAGAAAGATCATCGTCGTGGATCCACGTCCGACCGATACCGCAAGCCTTGCAGATGTTCACCTTCAGGTTGAACAGGGGTATGACTATGAATTGCTCCAGGCACTCCGTGCAGCAGTCCGTGGAAATGAACTGACCGGAGACATTATCGCCGGAGTCCCGAAGGAAAAGGTCTACGAGGCAGCTGAACTCTTAAAGTCCGGCCGGTTCGGAGTCATCTTCTTCGGTATGGGAGTGACCCAGTCCCTTGGAAAGGATCACAACATCGATGCAGCCATCATGCTGACAAAAGACCTCAATGACTACACCAAGTTCTCCATCATAGCCATGAGAGGACACTATAATGTGACCGGTTCAGGTCAGGTCCTCGGCTGGCAGTTCGGATTCCCATACTCTGTCGACCTCTCCAGAGGGTTTGCACGGTACAACCCAGGTGAGACCGGAACCATCGAAGTCCTGAAGAGAAAGGAGATTGATGCCATGTTTGTCCTGGGCAGTGACCCTGGTGCACACTTCCCAATGGAATGTGTCAAAGAGATCTCCCGGCTCCCATCAGTCGCAATTGACCCGCATATCACTCCGACCACCGCCATCTGCAAAGTCCATGTCCCGGTCGCCTTTGTGGGAGTAGAAGTCGGTGGCAACTGCTATCGTATGGATAACGTCCCGATTGAAGCCAGAAAAGTTGTCGAACCACCGGAAGGAATGATGACCGATGAGGAGTTCCTGAAAGCAGTCTTAAAGAGGGTCAAAGAACTCAAGGCAAATTAAGGGAGTAATAATCATGAGCGAATATATCATTAAAAATGGAAAGGTCTACGACCCAAAGACTGGATTAAAAGGAGATGTTGCCGATGTCTGTATAAAGGATGGAAAGATTGCAGACAAGGTCTCCAATAAAGCGAAAGTAATTGATGCAAAGGGCAAGACGGTCATGGCCGGTGCAGTTGAAGTCCATGCACACGTCGCCGGTCCAAAAGTCAACGAAGGAAGAAACTACCGTCCGGAAGACAAACTCTTCACCTACAAGCCAACCGGAAAGAACACCCGTATGTCAGGCGGGTTCTCAATCCCGACCACCTTCAAGACCGGGTATGAATACGCCCGGATGGGATACACCACCGTCATGGAAGCTGCAATGCCGCCACTTTATGCACGGCACGTCCATGAAGAGATCAAGGACACTCCAATCATCGACGAAGGAGCATTCCCGGTCTTTGGAAATAACTGGTTCGTCTTTGAGTACCTGAAAAACAACGAGATGGACAATGTCTGTGCATACATCTCCTGGCTGCTCAAGACTACCAAAGGATATGCAATCAAGATCGTCAACCCCGGTGGCTCTGAAGCATGGGGATGGGGAGAGAACTGTACAACCGTCAATGATCCGGTCCCGTACTTTGACATCACCCCCGCAGAGATTGTAAAGGGTCTTCTGACTGCAAACGAGAAGATGGGCCTTCCACACTCGATTCACATCCACTCAAACAATCTTGGAAATCCAGGGAACTATACCACAACCCTTGATACCTTAAAGATTGCAGAAGGAGTCAAACCAAACAACAAGTTCGGTCGAGAACAGGTCCTTCACCATACCCACGTTCAGTTCCATAGCTACAAGGGTGACTCATGGGCAAACTTTGAGTCAGGAGCAAAGGAGATCGCGGATTATTTCAACAAGAACAAGAACATGACCATGGATCTTGGTTGTGTTACCCTTGATGAGACCACGACCATGACCGCCGACGGTCCGTTCGAGCACCACCTTACCTCATTAAACCACCTCAAGTGGGCAAATGTGGATGTCGAACTTGAGACCAGCTCTGGTATCGTTCCCTACGTGTACGACCCGAACATCAAGGTATGCGCTATTCAGTGGGCAATTGGTCTTGAACTTGGTCTCCTTGCAAAAGATCCGATGAGAACCTTCATCACCACCGACCACCCGAATGCAGGACCATTCACCCGGTACCCGCGTATCATGAAGTGGCTTATGTCTGACAAGTCACGTCAGGCCATGCTCAAGGGCTTTAAGAACTCTGACAAGGTCATTGCAGCAACCAACCTTGCTTCCATCGACCGTGAACTGACCCTCTATGAGATTGCCCAGATGACCAGAGCCGGACCTGCCAAATCACTTGGTCTGTATGACACCTTTGGTGGTCTTGCCCCTGGAATGGACGCCGATGTGGTCGTCTATGACCTGAACGAAGACAAGATCAAGGATGCGGAAGAGATCGAGAAGGCGTTCTCTGCAGCAGATTATGTCTTTAAGAGTGGAACCCTCGTTGTAGAGAATGGTGAAGTCATCAACAACGGAAACAAGCGTACCCTCTGGGTTGATGCCAAAGTCCCGATGAACGAACAGGTAGAACGGGATGTCCAGATGAAGTTCCTCAAGTTCTACAGTATGAACCTGAACAACTACGAGGTATCAAACCACTACGTACCAAATCCGTACGTCATTGAGGTAGATTCCAACTAAGGAGTGACAAGGAATGGATATAGTAAAACTTACCCTCACGAAAGTTCCCGAACTGTACCTTGAAGCAGAAAACATCACTCCTGACCACTTTGCAGGTAAGACTGCACAGCAGATTGGAGAATTACACGTTCACCTCGGAAACACCACTGCAAAAATCAGCGACTACTTCACTGTAGAAGGGAAGGGAGGAGCCACTGCTGCAGACACCAAGATCATCATCTCCGGGCCGACTGACAAGGTCAAGTACATCGGTATGAAGATGACCGCCGGAGAGATCGAGGTTCAGGGCAATACAGACATGTATACCGCGGCATGGATGGCAGGCGGGAAGATCCATGTCAAGGGAAATGTTGACTCATTCTGTGCCATTGGTATGACCGGTGGCGAGTTCATCGTTGACGGGAATGCAAAGAACTACCTTGCAGCTTCATACCGTGGAGACTGGAGAGGGATGCAGGGTGGTAAGGTCATCGTGAAGGGCAACGCAGGATCCGATACTGCAACCTTTATGAACGGCGGTACCATCGATATCGGCGGCAATGTTGATGTTCACCTGGGAACCCATGCAGAAGGCGGTAAGATCATCGTCCGTGGCAATGCAAAAGGCCGTGTCGGTGGTCAGATGGTCAAGGGAGACATCTTTGTCCTTGGTCAGGTCGAGCGGATGATGCCCACCTACATCCTGAAGGGTGAGGAAGAAGTCGAACTCGACGGTAAAAAACAGATGTTCCAGGTCTGGATTGGTGACATGGGCGAGCGGCATGGAAAGCGGAAAGGAGAGATCATCTATGGAAAGATCTACGTTCCATCCGGCAAGGCTGAGGCCGCTGCACCGGCAGCCCGTGCAGAAAGCAAGAAAAAATTGACCGACAAACAACTTGAACAGGTTAAAGAAGCATTCAAAGGTCAGGAGCCAACCGTCCAGCAGGTCAGAACCTACATCTATGATACCTTTGATATTGACATGAAACCCATGCAGGTCTCACGTCTTATCGACGGACTCAAGAGATAATCTTTTTTTTTTTATTTTTTTTGTGTTTCTTCGGGAAATACCATTACCGCTGATGCCTTGAATGCAATAAAGATGGTATCCCCCTCATCAATCCTGAGTTCGTACAAACTCTGAATGGTTAGAACACCAGTTAGGAAAATTCCACAATCAATTACTACCCATGCAATGGATCCCATTCGTCTTATCTTTGTTACCGTTGCCATGAGGACATTTCGTGCACTGGATTTCAAAGGTTCGCGTGAAAAGATGAGAGCATCAGGTCTGATACCACATTGAACCGGGCCGGTATATGGGGTGATGACATGTATTTTTACCTGACCAATCCTGATCACCTTCCCCTCATGACTATCCATTGCAATACCGGAGAATAAATTTTCCATTCCGGTGAAGGCAGCAACAAAGGGTGTTTTGGGGTTTTGAAAGATCTCATCAGGACTTCCAATTTGCACGATGGCTCCATTGTCCATGACTGCTGTTCGGTGCCCAAGTGAGATAAGATCCTCTGCATGATGCGTGATATGAATGACAGACACACCTGTAAGCATAGGGATTCTTGCTAACTCATTTCGCATTTTTTTATGAGTGATGGCGTCAAGAGCGGACAATGGTTCATCGAGCAGAAGAATCCGCGGTTTTATGACAAGGGCACGGGCAATGGCTACCCGTTGCTGTTCTCCGCCACTTAGGGTATCCGGACGACGGGATAAGAGGTGGGTAATTCCAAGAAGTGAAGCAATACCTTCCGTCGCTTTTCTGATGTCATGAGATGGGTGCCTGAGTTGTCTCAGTCCAAATCCAATGTTTTTCTCTATGTTCAGATATGGAAAAAGCATGTAATCCTGGTATACCATCCCTATATGCCGAAGTCGTGCCGGCCGATCCGTTATGTCAGTACCATCCAGAATTATCTTTCCGGAATCTGGAGAATAAATTCCCGCTATAGTCTCGAGTAATAGGCTCTTTCCAGCTCCCGAAGGTCCAAGAATGATAAAATATTCACTATCATCTATTGTCAGGGTCACATTCCTGAGATGAAAATCACCGAGGGTTTTGGATAATCCCATAATTTCTAGTGGCACTATACCTTCCTTTTTACTCCAAACCAGTGTTCAAAGACAAGTAATGTTCCTACCGAGATTGCCATTAAAATGGTCGCTGACGCAATGGCCAGGTCAAGATCCCCGGTTGAGATATTCAGATACAGGGCTATTGGCAATGTCTCAGTTTTCATCTTGGTTGCACCAGCGAGCATTAGGACAGCTCCAAACTCTCCCATGGCTTTAGACCAGGTGATGGTAAGTCCTGCAAGAAGAGCCTGGTGGGACATGGGAAGACTGACCTGCAAAAATACGGCAGATTCAGATGCTCCAAGTGTTCTTGCCACATGCTCATACCGGGGAGGTACTGAATCAAAAGCAGACCGCATGACTCTGATTAGATACGGAACATTTACAAAAAACTGAGCGATAACAATTGCGGTGGTGGTATACACAATATCAATCCCGATAAAGCGGAGAATATTACCGAAAAAAGATGGTCCGAAGAATATCAGAAGGGCAATACCAGCGACCAGTGGTGGGAGGGAGAGGGGAAGGCTGATGACCATACCCATGAATCCTGATGTTGGAAAGTGGTATCGGGAAAGTGCATATGCAACAGGGAGAGCAATAACGGCGCAGAATATGGTAGAGATGAGTGATGTGATCAGGGACAGTTGAATCGAAAACAAAATCTCTTCGGAAGTTAGTACCCGGATAAGGGCATGTGTGTCAGGCCAGAGGACGAGACTCGTAAATACCAGGCAGAATAGGAGTATCAGAGATCCAGAGAGGAGAATTAGAAAACCCTGAAACCAGAAGCCAGAATACACCTTAAATTTCCCTTTCATGGATTCGGGATACAGAATGTAATTTTTCGAATTATCTTGTTTACCAAAACCATATATGCATGCGAATCCGGACGACTGGATTTTATGGAGTGAGAGGTTTTATTGCATGGTACTTTCAAAAAGACAGGAAAGAGGGTGTAAAATATCCCTTTTAATAAAATCATATGTTTTTTCACTCATACCTTCAGATCAGCATAGGCTGGGTCCGGATAAACAGGGAAACCATGCTTTTTAAATACTGCCTTTCCTTCATCTGATGAAACAAAGTCTACAAATTCCTGTGCATGCTCTTTCTGTGTAGTAAAGGTGGTCCGGCCGATGGGTACAACAAGTGCAAGGCTTTCGTCATCAGGTAATTGAACGGATTCTATCTCATCTCCTTTTATCTGGTCAATGGTAATGAGACTTGCATCAACCTGCTTCAGTTTTAACGCAGTTACCACTTCATTTATCGTGGGTGCACGAAGGACGACATTTTTCTCAACATCCTCAGCAATACCCAGTTTTTCAAAAAGTTTCTGACCCTGTCTTCCTATAGCTGTTGTATTCACATCACCAAGTGCGAGCTTGAGTCCATCTTTGGTAAAGTCATAAATAGACTTAATTCCGTGTGGATTTCCTGGTTGAATACCGATCACCGGAACATGATAGGCAACATACACCGGATCAATTACCAGACTCTTATTCTCTGCGATTGCATAATCAGGAGTGCCACCAGGAATAAAAACATCGCCCTTTTTGGTCAGTTCCATCTGAGTAATAAGAGTCCCGGATCCGGCGAAATTATATTCTACCTTAATACCTGTTTTTTCTTCAAAGAAGGTTCCGATTTCTGTCATCGGCTCTTTCAGTCCAGCTCCCGCATACACAAAGAGTGTATCAGACTCTAAAGCTCCATACACCGGAGCAGACATGAACGCAAATAGGAAGAAGAGTACAAGTCCTGTTAAGAGACATGATCGATACTTCATCTGTACTACTAGCCAACTGATAACATATAATGATTTCTTTTTGATTAAAGTTAGTGACATTAAATTCATTTCATGCGAAAACCTACTTAGTAAATTACATTCAAAGGGCGAGAGAAGTATAGTAATACAGAGTATCCGAAAATGATCCTGAAAATCACTAGGAAATTTGATCCTCATTCAAGGACCTTGGTTTAAAATTATCTCCATGGAAAATGATTTTTTCAAAAGGCTACATGGATCATTATATTCCCAAATCCGGTCACAACTATCATGGAGTATTTATCGTATTGTGAAATGAACATGTATAAAACTCGGGTATGTATGGAATTCATGCAGAATAAAAAACACATTTATTTATCAGGTACTTTTAATCAGACTCAAAATACTACGCAGAACAGTTCTTTTGACACTGTACCAATATGTTCAGCTTCAATTGAGGATGCTGTCAACCTGATACGACAAATTGCTCCGGATACGCAAATCGAAACCAGATATATTGATGAAGCCGATGGCTATACCCTGGGAGCTCCGGTTTTTTGCAGATATGATATTCCGGGTTTTGATCGCTCAACAAAAGACGGCTTTGCAGTCCGGGCTGAAGATACTAAAGATGCCACACCAGAAAACCCGATCCGGTTAACCTTTTCAGGATCGATAAAGAACGGCTATTCACCTTCTCATATCCTCACGAAAGGGTCCTGTATGGGCATTACAACCGGGGGAGCATTACCAAATGGTTCAGATGCTGTTGTAATGTTGGAGTATGCTTGTTTTAAAGAAACATACGTGGAGATTTACTGCCCGGTGGTTCCGGGAGATAATGTCATCAGAAAGGATGAAGATGCGAAAGCAGGAGAAATTATCTTCCCTGAAGGAAAGATACTACGTCCCCAGGATATCGGAGTTCTTGCAGGATTTGGAATCTGTACTGTACAGGTCAGGGCCATGCCGGTTATTGGAATCCTTTCAACCGGGCCAGAACTTGTCCCTGCAGATGGGAGGCCTAAGAGAGGGGAAGTCAGAGAGACCAATTCATACCTTATTTCAGCATTGTGCAGAAAACTCGGAGCTCTGCCCAAACGGTATGGTATTGCCTGGGAGGGGATGGCTGATCTATCTAACATGCTTTGCACGGCTGTTTCAGAATGTGATGCAATCATTATCAGCGGGGGAAGCGCCCATGATGAGCGTGATCGTACGGCTGAAGTAATCTCACATTATGGATCTATCCTCTTGTCAGGTATGTCCATTTCTCCGAGGAAAAAGATGGTAATTGGAGCAATTCGAGGTAAACCGATTATTGGTCTGCCGGGTCACCCGGCATCAGTGTATTTGTTGTTATTGCTTGTGGTTTCAAATCTCATCCAGGCAATGAAAGGTTCTGTGACACAAGGCCTTTTAAAAGAACACGCAATCGCAGGAGATGACATGAAAGCTCATCCCGATCGTGAGTATCACATCCCAGTACGGATTGACAATGGCTATGTCTTTTCATTAAGCCGGAAAGCAGGTCTTGTCAGTCTACTTACCCATTGCGACGGAATTGTCCACATCCCTCAGGGAAGCAGAGGAGTTAAAAAGGGTGAACAGGTGGAAGTCATGGATCTTACCATGATTCGATCACCTTTTCATATACATCCACATGATCAGTACGATGCAAAATTATATTAAAAAAATGCAATTTATGGTGATTTTAAAAAATTTGTTATTTGAAGTATCCAAAAACGGTATCAAGCTAATTAAATTCGCCATTTTTTCTTTAAAATTAAATAAGTTAATTAAATCACAGATATCGTAAATGAAAATAAGTATTTTTAAATACTCTTTCTATCATATATGTGGTGCTGACTCTTGTCAGCAAAACTCGGTGCGGTCATCAGGTTACCTTGAGATCCAGTAATACCGATCGTGAGAAAGCTCCGAACCGGTTCCTGATGACCATTTCAATATAATTATGCCTCCTTAAAGGAGATTTTCTAGTTTTATTTCGAATTGAAATAGTTAATTATCAGGAAGAATAAGTTATTATTGATGAACAGTACACTCGGGAAGATCACCTCCAGTCACCCCCATGGACCGGATACCGTATTGTCAGATACGGTACATGGACATGATACTGGCTCAGGACTTGGGAAAGGGAATAAATCGAGAACCTTTCTTTCAGAAAAGGCAGAACCTTTTTTTGATGTTGTTACAATTGACGAAGCAGTCAGAACTGTAAGAAGCATTGCAAAACAGACCGGAACGGAGACGATTATGATTGATGAAGCTGAAGGTCGGGTTTTAGCCGAATCAATCATCACACAGGAGAATATTCCGGGATTTGACAGATCCTGGAAAGATGGATATGCTGTGATTGCACAGGACACATATCCAGCGACAGAAAATTCTCCGGTCATCCTTTCTCTTTGTGGTTCAATTGCTATGGGAAAGTCAAAGAAGGGGCAGATTCAGTCAGGGGAATGTATGTATATTCCCACTGGTGGTCAGATGCCGGATGGTGCTGATGCAGTCGTTATGATTGAATATGCAGAGCAGGTTGGTGATAGGGTCCTCATTCGCCAACCGGTTGTTGTCCGGGAGAACGTAATTGCAAAAGATGAAGATTTTCATGCAGGAACCGTTATTTACCCGGTCGCTTCGACACTCAGGCCACAGGATATCGGAGTTCTCGCTGCAATTGGGAAAACGCGGATTTCCGTCCGAAAAAATCCCCGAATCGCCATTATATCAACCGGGGTCGAACTGGTTCCTGCAGAGGCGATACCACGGACAGGTGAAGTTCGTGAGGTGAATTCGCACCTGATATCTGTTTTCCTACGAAAACAGGGAGCAATCCCGGTCAGGTACGGAATCATCAGAGATAATCTTGATGAATTAAAAAGTACGATTGAAACCGCTTCCTCTGAATGCGATGCAGTCATCGTGAGCGGAGGCAGCTCCAAAGATCGGAATGATATCACCTTCAGGGCGATTGCATCACTTGGTAAAGTATTTGTGCATGGAATTTCCATTGCTCCTGGAAAGCCTACCATTATCGGACAATGCGGAGATGTCCCGGTAATCGGTCTTCCAGGTCATCCGGTATCGACATTCATGGTAATGACTTTGGTTGCCGTTCATCTGATCCAGGCCATGAAAGGAGCACCTTGTCAGCATATTTACAAAAAGACTATAAAAATGGCGACGGACCTCAAGTCAGAAGGAGGCCGTGAGCAGTATATCCGGGTACGTATTGAAAACGATGAAGCTACACCGGTTCTTGGAAAATCAGGACTGTTAAATACTCTCCTCCATAGTGATGGAATTATCCATATTCCGACAGGAAAGGAAGGCCTTGTAAAGGGTGAAGAGGTAGAGGTGAGGCTCTGGTGAGCCGTTTTTTAACGCTCATCCCGTACCTTGCTGCACAAAGAATTCTGAAGACGTCTGCGAAACCTAGATACCTGATCAGAACGATTCAGGTTACAAAAAGTCATGGCCATATCTGCCATGAACCAGTATACTCCAGGCTTACAGTCCCGAATAGTGCAGTATCCAAAAGGGATGGGTATGTAATTAATGCCTCTGATACATTCAATGCATCGGATTCTGACCCGGTACAACTGAGTGTATTTGATCAGGTTCATACCGGGTCACCGATACCGGAAGGATTTGATGCCGTAGTTATGCATGAGGATATCAGAGAGGATGTCAATGGCAACATAACCATACTAAAACCAGCACGACCAGGGCAGAATATTCAAAAAGCAGGAAGTGAAATCAAGACCGGAGAAATGATTATTCCTGCAGATCACGTGATTTCTCCTGAGGATATTGGAGCGATGATTGGATATGGGATTACATCGGTGCAGGTTAAAAAAATTGTTGTGGGACTAATCCCAACGGGAGATGAATTAAAAGAACCCTGTACAGCACCAGGCCCTGGTGAGGTGATTGCAAGCAATTGTGAGATGTTAGCAGCCTCTCTTGTAACTATTGGTATAGAAACATTTATCTATCCCATAATACCCGATGATCCAAAAAAAATACGGGATACAGTGGAAGAAGCCGTCGGGGAATGTTCCTTTGTTATCATATCAGGTGGGTCTTCAACAGGATGTCGTGATCATACGAAAGATGTGTTGACCGCGATAGGAACAATTCTGTATCATGGAGTTGCCATGCGGCCTGGAAAAACCACACTCGCAGCGATTGTTCAGGATATTCCTGTCTTTGGAGTCCCCGGAACTCCAGCAGGAGCTCTTGCAGTCCTCCGCGGACTGATTATCCCCTGGCTTTCAGATATCGGATATCCTGTACCAATCCACCATTCCATACCGGTTACTCTGGCAGATTCTGTACCGAGTGAGCTGGGTACCGATGATTTTGTTCTGATGGTCGTAGGAAAGGTAGGTGATGAGTATAAAGCAATGATGGTTCCTCGCGAAGGTGGCCAGATCTCAGCAGTGAAATCTAATGCAGTCCTGCATATTGCCCGAAATAGTGAGGGAATAGGAAAGGGAAAAAAAAGCCTGGTTCATATGACAAGATGTTCTCCTCCACCTGACAATATCTATCTATTCTACGGGATGTATGATCCTATCCTTGACGTTCTTGACCAGTACCTCAGAAAGCTCAATAAGAGAATCTATGTTCGTGAGGCATCATTGGAATCCACCCTTCTTTCCATGCAAAAGAATACGGTTCATGGTGGCATAATTATCCGCCCCAGAAATAACGGACTGAATGTATTGGAACATGGATATACCAACACTCATCAAAAATTATGTACAATTACTGTTGCTGACCGTGAATATATTCTGGCTGCTTCTGTATTTCCAAATTATGACTCATTAAAAGAATTTGCCTTTCCAAAAATCCCGGATCATTCATTTCTTTATGAAATTCAGGAACAGTTTATTCTCAATCATCAGATAAATCCGTTGCTCATTGAAAGGATTGAACCTGAATGTAAAACCGAACTTGAGATAGTGCAACAGATAATACAGGAAAAGATTGATTTCGGGCCCTGCTCAGCATCGCTGGCATCTGAATATGATCTTTTTGGACCAGTAATTGGAAGTGAACGGATTGATCTTATCGTTAAGCAGGATGATGCACAATCAGAACAAATTAACGCGTTACAGGAGATACTATCATCTGAAGAATGGAGAAGTGAAAGTGGGCATTTACAGGGATATAATCTGAAAAGAAGCGGGCAAATATGTTGTCTGAAAGAGCACTGAAGATATCATAAAAGAAGAGGATTTTAATGGGAATTGGAGTAGATTTCATACGAAAAACACGATATACCTGCCCAATTACGACTGATCAGATGAGAGGGATTCCATCTCCTCCATTAGAAGATGATTTTGAGGGTACGGTGATCGCTCTTCCAGATCCGGATGCGGGACTTCTGGTAAATCTTGATCTATCTGTTGCGATAGAAGCCAGAGAGAGTATTCGAACATATCAGGACACCCCTCTTTCTATCGAAGACCTATCGTACCTGCTCTGGTGTACACAGGGCGTAAAATGGATAATGGAAGATTGTACCTTCAGAACCGTTCCATCAGCCGGGGCACGTCATGCAATTGATACCTACCTGTATGCAAGAGATGTACATGGCCTTAAATCAGGCCTGTACCGGTTTTTGGCCCTGGAACATAGTCTTGGGGCTATATCTGAAGAGCAGCAGATACCAGAGATTGTCTATAAGGGAGGGTTAAACCAGGACTGCATTCAAAAAGCCTCAGTTTGTTTTATCTGGGTTGCCAATTCATACCGAATGACCTGGCGATATGGTGAACGAGGATTCCGTGATATTTTCCTTGAAGGAGGCCATATATGTCAGAACCTCTATTTATCTTCTCAGGTTGTCGGGTGTGGTGTCTGTGCTATAGGTGCATTCAATGATGATGAAATAAACCACCTAATCGGTATTGATGGAGAAAAAAAGTTTGCAGTATATATGGCAGCAGTCGGAAAAATACCCCATGCGAAGGAGATGACGAAAAATCAGGGTATTTAGTCAGTACCCGGTGATTACCTCATCTTCATTAAGTTCTCCAACCAGCTCTTTTTTAAAAGATTCAAAGTCTAGAATCTCTAATTGATCCGGAAGAAGGGAATCACTCCAGGCTTTTCGATAGACCCACTTTACCACACGTTCAATGACGTTGACTACCGTTTCCGGATTTTTAACCGTAACAATATGATACCCGACACGGGGATGCCGGCCACGCCTGCCACCAATGGTGATATGATATGCAGCCGGTTCAGCCTTGATGATATGGAACGGGCATGACTGGATACACATCCCACAGTGAACACAAAGGTCGTCGTTCATCTGTATCTGTCCGTTTTTAATGGAAATTGCCTTCTCTTTACAGTACTGAACGCATGTTCCACACCCGGTACAGGTTCCCGGAACCCGGTATGGCCTGACGACTCCGGTGATTCCAATCTCATTCAGGCGCTCACTCACACAGGAATTCGGACAGGAAGAGACGGCTATTCGAAACTTTACCGGCATCTCCTTTCCGAAAAATTTCTCATCAAGAGTTTTGGCAAGAGATATTGAGTCGATCATGGCAAACCGGCACCTGTCTGTCCCAGGACAGGCAGTAATATTGACTATCTCCGCTTTTTCAGCCCCGACAGGAGTCCCGTTTGCTTCAAGATCTGTAGCAAGGAGGCCAAGGGAAGCGGGGAGAACATGGACCAGTTCGATCGTCTGTCTGGTGGTCAGATGCACCTGGGTATTGAATTTCCTGGCAATCTTTACAACACCCTCCATCTGGTCGACCGTTATCAGACCAGCAGGGATTCGGAGTCTGACAGTACAGTAATCTCCTCCGAGTTCATTGATAATGCCGCCTTTCTCATAGAGGGGAATTTTTCGCATACATATATGTCAACCTGAATGAATTAATACATCCGGGTATGGTCATAATGAAAT
This sequence comes from Methanospirillum hungatei JF-1, assembly GCF_000013445.1. Taxonomy (NCBI): domain Archaea; kingdom Methanobacteriati; phylum Methanobacteriota; class Methanomicrobia; order Methanomicrobiales; family Methanospirillaceae; genus Methanospirillum; species Methanospirillum hungatei. Next base: position 2,225,451 of record NC_007796.1, on the reverse strand, counting down.
ACGAACCCTTTCATTATGGTGAATGCATACATGTACATCAGGGAGTACCTGTGCGATTCATTCAGAACTACCTGGAATTCTTTTTTCGAAAGAAATGGATTATTAATTTTCTTCATCCACGCACGGAGCCTCTGGAAACTCCTCTTCATGCACGGGGTGTCCCGGAAATTACCGGGAGGGCATGTACCCATTGTTATCTCTGTCAGATGATCTGTCCGGCTCCTGGTGCCCTGGAAGTGAAAAAAACAGGAAGGCCTGCGGTATGGAACCCCCATATTTATCCAGGTCATTGTATCAGATGTGGACTATGTGTTGAAATCTGCCCGGAAGTAGTACTGGAATCAGGAAGAATATTCCAAAAAGCAACCAGATCAGAGACCTGGATGAATTATTCTATTCATATCCGGATTAATCCGGTCACATGTATTGGATGTGGTAGTTGTGCAGTTGCATGTCCGATTAACCGGCAGACAGACCCGGTTCTCACATCGAAGGGAACGGTAACCACAGATGAAGTAATTCTTGCCGTAGAGAACGGGATAGCACACGTGTTCCATGAGGAAAAATGCACCGGATGCTCAACATGTGAAGAACAATGTCCCACCAGATCGATTCAGGTCAGCAGGATTTTGGAGATGAACCAGGGATACATCTACGAAGATGAACTGGATGAACCAGAATAATGATTTAAAATCAGAAAAGCACTTTTCCGATTAGAAGATTACTTTGAAAATTTTCCAAGCCTTCGACAACTAATTACCCTCATCAGGTATATTACATCATTATGATACCACAGGCACCAATGCGATCCCTGTTTCTTGCCGTGATCCTGATAGCGGTATGTGCAGGGCTTTTCCAGGTATCCGGCACCGATGCATCTGCACCTGGAATGCTGGAGATAACCACCGATGAGGATTTAAAAGAGTATATGAAGAATGTCACCTCTGAATACCGGTATGGCTATTCAAACGGGATGTATTATGATATGGCCATGGCAGTCCCAGAGATGGTATTGGCACCTGCTCCCATGGCTGCAAAGGAGATGGGAGCACCTGCCACGACCTCTGCAGGTTCAGACAAAGGAGCAAGTGACTTTTCCACGACCAACATTCAGGTTGCCGGAGTTGATGAAGCGGATTTTGTAAAAAATGATGGAAAATATATCTACATCAAGAGTGGAGATACCCTTACCATCGTCGATGCCTTCCCCCCGCAGCAGGGGAAGATCGTGACTGAACTGCCGGTAAAAGGGTCAGTATCAGAGCTTTTCCTTGCAGGGGACCGTCTTGTCGTCTTTACTGACACGAATGACGAGCATTGGTACACCCCGAAGGGATCGGCGGTTCCAATCCCTGATTATTCGAGAAAGACACAGGCCGTGATATATGACATCTCCGACCGGAAGAGCCCGAAGGAAGTCAGGACAATCTCTGCCCCTGGAACATATTATAATGCCCGGATGATCGGCGATTATGTCTATGTTCTGACCAAAGAGACTCCTGATTACCATAATCCCCGGATGCCCATCATCTATGACGGTACAGAACCAATTGAGATATCATCGATCTGGTGTCCCCCATCTCTGATGAATGAGTACCAGATGCATACGTTGACCTCATTTCCGGTGACCGGGTCAGGGCAGCCCAAGGCTGAGTCATTCCTTCTGGGATATTCAAATACACTCTATGTATCGCCGCAGAATGTGTATGTTGCCTATGAAAAACAGCGACCCTGGTACGGGTGGTACCTAACTGATGAAAAATCAGCAGAATCAAAAGAACCAGAGCAGGAGTCGGTCATTCACCGGTTTGCGATTAAAGATGGTGACATCGCATACAAAGCAACGGGAACTGTACCTGGATACCTCTTAAATCAGTTCTCCCTGGATGAAAACCGTGGAAATCTCCGGGTTGCAACAACTGTATCTGACTTTGCATCTGATGCCAGACAGTATAGTAATGTCTATGTCTTTGACCCTTCGCTGAAGATCATCGGTCGGCTCGAACATCTAGCTCCTGATGAAAGGATCTACTCTGCACGGTTTATGGGAGACCTGCTCTATCTGGTTACGTTCAAGCAGACCGATCCACTCTTCGTGATTGATCTCTCCAATCCCTATCAGCCCGGCCTCCTTGGAGAACTGAAAATCCCCGGATATTCAGATTATCTCCATCCCTATGACGAGACTCACCTGATTGGCATCGGAAAAGACACCATGGAGAATGAATGGGGCGGAATTGTCCCGACCGGGGTGAAGATAGCCCTCTTTGATGTGAGTAATGTGAATAATCCACGACTTGTTGAGAGTATTGTCATCGGAGAGAAGGGATCTGACTCTGCCGTCCTTTCAGACCACCGGGCGTTCCTGCTTGATAAGGAGAAGAATATCATGGCAATTCCGATCAGGGAGGTTGTTCACATACCGGTCCAGGGTAGCACGTATGAAGGATCCCATACCGAGGAGACCTGGCAGGGGACATATGTATTTGGTATTAACCCGGATACCGGATTTACTGAAAAAGGGCGGGTTAAACAGGGAACCGGTTCGTCAGATGATGAATGGTGGTATGGGTCAACGGTGCTCCGGTCACTCTTTATGGATGATGTCCTGTATACGATATCCCGTGACCGTATCGTCGGGTCGGATCTGAAGGACCTGACAAAGCGCCTCATGGACATCGGAATCAAACATGATGATCGACCGTTCAGATATTATTAGTGACCTCTAATACTTTTATTTTTTGTGACATATTGAAAGTTTTTAATTTTTCGCGAGTATCCAAATTTTCAGCGAATTATGCGAGATTTGTATTGTTAAACATATCAATACTTTTTTTATGCGAACAAACACATGATCGTGTATGAAAGGGATAGGCAGTATGTTGGGTATTACGGTGATCATTCTATTATTATTGACTGGAATGTCCTCGTCAGGGTTGACTGATGATAATGAATCTATAAGTGCAGATCAAACCGCCAGTTCTGTGAAAGCCGGAGATACCGCAATAATCCACATGATTCAGATGGCAACAGGGCCGGTACTGGCAACAGAAACAGATGAAGAATTTGAAGGGAGTTGGGCATTCAATACCGAAGGGGGATATGATGATGACTGGTTTGATCCCTATGATATCGGATCTGGCCCTATGGATATCGGTAGTGGCCCTATTGATATTGGGTATGACCCCTTTGGCATAGGAACAGGAGGATATGATCCATACAATACTGCTGTATATGGACCGGAGCCTTCAATTTTCCCAGTTTCAAAATCGGGTATCTCGATACCACCAATTTTGGACATTACCCAGGGTTTGGGATCAGTCCCGGGAGGATATACTGATGTTATAGATGCATTTGGACAATTATTTAAAAATTATCCGGTAAAGCCCAAAAAACCCCCTGTAAAAACCCCAACTACTTCCCCAGTACCACAACCTTCAGGATTTGATTGTGTTCTGGGAATCTGTGACTGTACCGGGTATCAGATATATTGCCAGCCAAACTATGTTATTCATCACGAAGATGCCGGAATGTGGAAGGCAAGATGTTGCGGCAACTATAATAATCCATTTGGGAGGTATTAAGATGAATATTTCACTTTATTTACAATTAGGCCTCATTATGGCATTCATTGTAGGGGTTGTTTCTGCTACGGATAATCAGATCCCAAATGATATTCAGACTGCTGTTGTGGATGCCCTGACAAAAGCGGACCTGATTAGCTTTACTGACGAATCTGAACAATCACGGGAGCTCATCCAGACCGTCAGGGAAGAATTTACCAATATTACTGGACAAATTTCGGATTATTCGGGTTCAGGAGAGATAACTAGTGATACAGCCGGATTACTGACTGATTATATTCAATTATGGGATACCCTGCTCGTTGCATATGATTTCATGATCCAAGGTGGAGATCACAAATTGAAGGGATATGACGCTATCTTAAGCAATGAAACTAACCGGTATGAAACCGGACTTCAGGAATTCAAGGCTGCAAAAGAGATGTATGATAACGCCTATGAAGGGTTAAACAATACACAATCATTGTTTTCATCATTCGATGTAAATACGATGTCTGAACTTCTTCCGGATGCATCCATTCCCTCTTTGGTTTCTGTGAATAAGATGCTCTTCAGACTGCGGGATACTGCATTAATATGCCAGGCATATCAGGATTTCTGCAGTGCTGAGATTGCCAAAGAAACTTCAGGAGATGTCAACTCAACCGAGGTTCAGGAACCCCTGAATGCTGCAACGACCATGATGAAAAAATTGATACCTTCTCCTTATGTTGGTCAGGAGGCAGAATTATTTGCTAACATCACCTTCACCTGATTTTTTCGGAACCATTCCTGCCATTTTTTTATAATGCTCATAAAGTCCTTCCCGATATTTCAGAATAGAGAGAGCATATGGCTGGTGCTGACAAAGTCTGAGTATCCGGTCTGCCTGAGCTATTAAGAGTTCCATGCCTGATCCTGCAATAATAAACGATGTATCACCAAATACGGCTCTATCTTCTGCAAGCAGGAACGCAAGCGACCGGATTTTGGAATGGCTCATGTAACAGGGAACCATCAGGTTCTGTGCAGCACGATCCTCATCGATAACAATGTAAGGTGCTTCACGTCTGAGTCCATCAGCGATACGAACGGCCATAGATGCCGAGCCACTTCCCTGTCCCCATACAGAATCGGGAGTTCCCGACATCCCCGGCGGAATACTCCCGAAAAATGGACGAAGATCTGCACCTTTCAGTTCAATACCGGTAGCATCCGGAGAAAGACCGCCAGGAACGGTGACCAGCACTTCTCTCCCGTCACCAGCAGCATGATCATCCACACCTGCCTGAATGGCGTTGAGTAAGGTGGATTTTCCCTCTGCATTCGAGCCGGTTATTGCGAATATCTCACCTCGTTTTATTCCAAGACCGGAAACTGTCTTGTTTGATCCTGCAAGCAGTACTTCAACCGGAGAAAGTTCAGCCGGGCAATAAAACGGGATATGAACACCGTCTTTTGGCCCTGCTACCCGGTGCCAGCTCCGGTGACGAGTAAATAGCCTTGCAGGGCGGGTTCCATCACCGATAAAACAGACCAGGCCCATCCGGGTGAGTTCTGAACGAAGATGCTGCTGATCAAGAACCGTCTCCCACCCCCGCTGTATGGATCTTACAGGAACTTTGTTTATACAATCAGCAAGAGCAGCGAGATATGAACCAATATCTGATTGTACATGAGCAATGTTGTTCGAAGAAAGTGGCAGGTACGGGAGGGCACCCCGAATACTCAGCTGAATCCCCTGAGAACACAGAACATTCTCATCATCCGGTCTCCAGAGATGGGATGCAAGTGCTGATACAGATGAAGCAACCGTGCAGGGCTCGATGTTCACCGAGTACCGACTCATATTCCCGGTTCCGACACCAGAAAGGATGCCAAGTGTCCTGTCTTTTTGTGAAGAATGTTTACAGTGCTCAATGATGACTTGTACAGCCCCAGCTGATGCAGAGAGCGGAAGGGATATCTCTTCAATGATGGGCATTCTGAATACCACCGGGAATGAAAAGAGGAGATCCTGGCGGTCAGGAGAAGGGACCAGATAGGCGTCCGTCCCGAGCCGGTAGGTATCTGGTATGAAATAATCTGGTGATACAAGGGATTGAAAGATTTCAGGGAGATGAGAAGTCCAGGTTTCCATCGCAGGTTTCAGGTACATGTTTCATCTCCAGACTGATGAACACTGGTAATCAGATAATTTTTATACCCTCGTGAATCTCTCATATTACCTGATGGTGCATTACACCTGATGGAGGTTTTATACATGAATTTCAGAATTGGATTAATTTGTCTGTTTATTACCGGAGCATTAATTGTAACCGGGGGAACCGCAGCCAAAATTGGAGGGGACCGGGGATGGTATGAATTCCACTGTCATGCAGACGGAGCAAAAGTGCACCTTGACAGTGAATATGTCGGAGATATCCAGAATGGCATGCTCTCTGTCCCTATATATACAACAGGAACGCCCTATTCAACATATACCGTTACCTATGAAGGATGCGGTTCGTATGCAAGTGTCACCAGAAACCTGCCAGGTGTTCCAGCAAAAGGTCAGACCATTGATATTTTCGTGGATATCGAACCCGTTCCATGCCCGACTCCGACACCAAAACCGCTGGGTGGAGATGTCGGATATTACCTTATCTGGTCCAATGAAGACGGTGTTACCATCGAGATGGACGGAGAAGATAAGGGTATGACCATGAACGGATATCTCCAGATCCCGGTGTATACAACAGGAACACCATATAAAACCATGGTGGCTTCAAAGCCCGGCTTTATCCTGGTGACTGAAGATATCACAGAATATCCGGGAGCTGGGGAGACGGTTGATCTGTATGTCACGATGAATCCAGATGTTATAGTTGCTGCAACAGCGGGAGAATAACCTCCCCAAACACTTCAGATTTTTTAGACATATTCTTACCCTATGAAGATCAATGAGAGATAAATCGGAAAGAGTATTTACTGTTCACTATGAGTTGATGGTATGACCACTGTTTTAATGGTTGATGATAATCCGGCAGATATTGAAGAGATGAATGTCATTCTGACCGAAGCGGGCTATAACACCCTGACCCAGCCTGATGGAATACACATCCTTGATTTCCTGAAAAGTCATCCAACTGACCTTATCATGCTTGATCTGGTCATGCCTAAACTCAATGGAATTGAGATATTACGTGAACTGAAACGGGATTTCCCAAATATTCCGGTCATCATGTGTTCTGCTGCCGGGCTTGAACAGGTCGTTGCCCTGGCTCTCCGGGTCGGTGCCGCCGGCTACGTGGTCAAACCCTATAAGAAACAGGAGTTACTGGAAAGTATTGAGAAAGTAACCGGAAAAACGACTTAAAAATCCGGTTTACCTACTTCCCATGACTCAATATTTCTGGTTCCGGGATGAAAAACGATCCCTACTTCAATAACCGGGCGGGATTCAGCGGCATATTTTTCAGCATATCCCCGTTCCTTTATCTGTTTCAGGGGTTCCTTGTCACCCGAATGGTCAATTCCTTTTACCTTAAATTCAAAGATCCAGATGTATGATCTGGTTTTGACAGTTAAATCAATCCTGCCTTTATTCGTCGTATCCTCCGGGATTATTTCATATCCCAGACTTGCCAGATATGCATATACAACACTCGCATAATAGCCTTCAAATCGTGAAATCAGATTATTCCGATAATTATCATGTGGTATTGAGGATAAGAATGTATGAAAAATACCATGGAGATCCTGGCTGTTACCAGATTCGAGCACACTCCTGATATCAGGAAGAGGAACAAGATTCTGAACATCCTGGAGCACGGTAAGGATCTGTCGGTTAAATGACTCCCTGACCTCCCGGTTAGGAAAACCAAGAGTGTACCACGTCCCTTCTTCAGCGCTTGATACAAATGACCGGATTGTCAGGTACCCAGCCTGAAAAAGAAGGGTTTCGGTTCGGATATTTTCAGGATCAAAAGATCCCAGTAATTCTTCTCCTGCTACCAGACCATCATACTCTGCCGGAAATCGTGGTTTTTCCTGCCAGAGCTTCAGGAGGAATGTCGGAGTTCCTGTCTCAAACCAATAAGGCCGGTACATACCCTTTGAAAAGAGAAGCAGAATATCAAAAGGATTATAAACCTGCTGCCCGGTCCATGAATAGCCATTATACCATTCCCTGATCTCGGATTCCAGGAAGTTTTTTGAATAATCAGAAAAAACCTCCATCAAATCCTCATGAGTATATCCGCATATCGCGGAGTACCGTGAATCCAGAGTAATATCGTTGAGGTTATTCAGGCCTGAAAAAATGCCTGTTTTCGCAAATTTGGAGACACCGGTTAGGAAAACAAACTTCAGCAGGTGATCGATATCCTTGATCATCCCGTAAAAACTCTTCAGTTCATCCCGCATTACAGCGGATTGAGATGGAGTGCTGATATTGTCAAGAATTGGTTTATCATACTCATCAACAAGCAGGACCACCTGAAGCCCTGTCTTTTTATTCACATCCCGAATGAGATCTTCAAGCTGAAATCCGGGTGAAATATGAGGATTGATAGCACATCCAAACCGCTCTGCTTCCCGGCTGATTATCCGGGTGAGGTATTCATGAAGTTCGTCTGAAGTGGTATTGATCCGCTGACCCAGGCTAATCCGTATCACCGGCCACGTTACTGAGAAGTCCCAGCTGGATTCCGGACTATCGAGGAACAAGCCTTTAAAAAGATCTTTTTTTCCTGATAAGGCACAATCCAGTGTATCAAGAAACAGGCTTTTACCAAACCGGCGAGGCCGGGAAAGAAAGTAATATTTTCCTTCCTGCACCAATGAGGCAACATAGGGGGTTTTGTCTACATAGGCATACCCACCGGTTCTGATTTCTGAAAAGGACTGAATACCGATGGGAAGTTTTAGAGGGACCATAAAATTATTGTCTGATTATACATCTTTACTGTCAATGTTTATAGATATCACTCCCATTGGGAATATTCCTCAATCATATCGCATATCATCGCAACAAAGAGGCTGTTGGATGAATGTTTTCATGAGCGTTATAAGACAAATTCAGCGTGTGAACTTTCATATTCACATGTTAATTCCTTAATTGTATTATCAAAATTGATTTGTGAAACCGCCTCCAAAGAAGAAGCCATTTGAGGGACGTTGGACAACGTATGATATGCCCGGAACGGGGGGTATCAATACACCATGAAAAGATTTCACATATTAATAATTTTTACCTCTATCCTGCTATTACTTGTGTTTTCACCAGGAACGGCAGAGGAGACAACCATTCATGTCATTGATGTCGGAACCGGTGATGCAGTCCTGGTGGAGACAGCAGGGACATATACCTTGATCGATGCAGGACCTGACCGGAACACCACAGCGGCATATCTGTCCGACCATAATATCACCGCTCTGGATCTCTTCCTGGTGACCAGTATGGATCCGGGTAAGACCGGGGGAATCCTGGAGGTTATGAACCGGACAGTCGTACACGATTATCGCGATACCGGAACCGGTCAGGTATATCCATATTATGGACGGGTCCTCGAGAAGATACAGAATGAATCAATCCCGCACTCACCTCTGACAGCCGGTGATATCATTTCTATTGGGAAAGATGCGTCTATTGAAGTCATTCCGGCTAACCAGACAGATCAGACCGGATATGATGAGGCGGTTCTGAAGATCACCGTTGGAAATGTATCCATGCTCCTCCTTTCACAGAACGGTTCACCGGATATCTCCATTCCTGATCCCATCCAGATCCTTCGTGTCCCGGATCATGGATCACGGGAGGCATATGATGCCGGCTTTATTCATCGCTTAAAACCTGAAGTGGCTGTCATCAGTGTCGGACGGATCGGAAAAGGCCCCAATAAAGCAACCGTGATGGGACTGGAGGCTGTCGGGGCAGAGGTATTTCAGACTGATATCAGAGGAACCATTCTTATTACAACGGATGGTGAGAAGTACACGACAGGATCCACACGCACATCTCCTGCCGGATCCATATCTCTGATCAGTGTCATAGAGACCAGGCCACCAGGATGAGAGATGAAGGAAAAACCATCCTCCCGATAAAAAACACCCGGTTTTTATAAATTTCTTACTCCAAAAAAATTCCCTATTTTCACGATTTGCCAGATTATTGCAGATATTTGGATTGGGTGAAGAAAATCACTTCAATGAAAAAAACACGGTCGTGGATGTGGCAGACAGGCGTCTGACCCTATCCTTTGGCTATATTAAAAGACGATAATTTATCTCTTTTTATTGAAAAAAAGCGTATTAAATCGGTTTTATATCCTTCAAAATATATGGATTTCAGGTCATCACTTATAATTCTTTTCTATATAACCTGAACAATAATCCCATGATGTCTGACAATTACAGGTGCGCCATCATTACATTCAGAGCAGGGAAATAGTTCTTATAGATGTATAATCCGGACCACATGTGTCGCCAATAATCTGATATTTTTAAGAAATAACCCTATATTCCAGTTTTTTAAAAAACCTAACACAATAATGCAGAACATTGTATATACATTAGGATCCACACCGGCCTGATGGTTCTCCATTACAAACCGGCATCCTCAAACCGCCATTTTCCCTGTGGAATTTTCATCTCAAAACATGCACCTTCCCCTAAAGTTCCAATCTCCCGTATCTCTATACCGGTAAGGGAGAGGATCTCCCGTGTGAGAAAGAGTCCAAGACCGGTATTTTTCCCATATCCTCTTGCGAAGATCTTCTCTTTATCAGCTGCAGGGACCCCTGATCCGTCATCTGAATAGGTGAGCATGGCAAACGTATCATCAATCCTCACATCACAGGAGATCCGGCTTACCCTCCCGCCATGACGGAGCGAATTTTCTATAAGGTTATAGATGACACGGTCAAACATTGGGTCAGCACATACCAGAAGACCGTTCGTCAGATCATGAACGGTTAAGGGCTGATCACTGAAATTTTTCATCGTCTCGTTTATTAGCCGGCTTATGGAATGCCAGACCGGTTTGTCAACCCCCATCTGCTCATATATCCGGGTAAAGAGGATCAAATCACTGATGGAATTCAGAGCATCACGAATCATGGCTTTTAACCGATTATTCTGTTCATTTACCGGAATCTCGTCCTCAAGAAGGTCAAATCCTGATGAGACCACAGACATCTGATTCAGCAGATCATGCCTGGTAATGGTTCCAAGCAGAGATAATTTATGATTTGCTGCCCGAAGAGACTCCTCTGCATATCGCCGGTTTTGTAGCTCATCATTCAGATCATCCGTCTTCTGCCTGATTGAGATGATATCCTCTTTCAGCCGTCCCACCATCTTCTGGATACTCGCTTCCAGTCTTCGAAACTCAAACCCCTTTGTCCGACGGATCGGGTGATCGTAATCTCCATCTGCGATGATCTCAATATCCTCAATTATCTGGTAAACCGGCCGGGTTACATACCGTGATATGAAAAATGCGATGAGACATAAAAATGCTATGATCATCAGGGCATTGAGGATATTCTTTACCAATGCCTTTTCTTTCTTCTGTCGTACCTGTTCGGTCGAGTAGACGATCTCGGCCACTTTGTCGAACAGGCCAGATGATACTGAGGAACTTTTCACCTGTGGGATATAGAGATATTTCGTAATCTGGTTTGGTTGTGGCCCGGTAACGACAATGCTCTTTTTTTCTCCAAAGACCGTTTTCAGGTTGTCAAAACGATCTGTCCGGTCCTGAAATTCATATGGGTACACCGCAAACCCGGGGATGGAAGTCCGGATATCGGTAGCCTGATTGAAGGTCTGGTCAAATATCCATACTGATACAATATCCTGCCTCGTCTCTTTATACCAGCGGGCAAGACGTGGATACTTGGATATCCCCTGTTTTTCGAAGAACACCTGGAGATTTATCCCAATCTCCAGAATATACTCATGATCCCGGGTCGGGATATATGCATATTTTCGTTCTTCTCCTAGTTTTGTCCCAGTTACGATGGCATCAAATGCGACAGAGTCTCCAAGCCGGATGGTATTCAGTCTTTCTTTGAATTTCGGCGCAAATGAGAAGTCAAGCCCAATATCTGGCTGAAAGGTTGAGGCAATGATCACTCCTGAAGAATTAAAGATATAGAGGTCGATGGGGAGATCAAAATAATCCGCCAGTTTCTCCTTTATTTCCTCTAAATCCAACTCTTCAGGACTCTTCCCGTTTTGATGGAAGAGGTTTTGATAATCGAGCAGCGCCAGACGAAGAGGTTGATTATATGCATTATCATAAAAAGAGAGGCTCTGATCTGCCAGCTGGATCGCATGAGTAAGGGCTTCCTCCCCATATCGTTGGGAAAGTAAAAATTCAGACTCTATTGAATCAGATTCAACATGATAGAGATAGGCGAAGATGATGCTTGTACAAATGATCCCTATGACCAGGAAGATGAGCATAATATGGTACGACAACGAATATTGACCATATTGGAACTCTTTATTTCCTGACCTGCTCATAACACCTTCTCTGGATAGTCTATACTATCAGTTGGATCAACAAACTTTGATTCCAATCAGCATAAACTATTGGATTGATGGGTCTGATGGAAAAATCAGAGAAATCAGGAATCATGCAAGATAGAGGAGAATATAAGGAAATACCCGCTATCCTGCTTTCAGTTCATCATGAAGAAAACCGGTATCCTCCGAAAGGAACCACTATCTCAAATCGTGCACCTTTCCCGGGTATGCCAGTTTCGTAGATGGTAATTGAAGTAATCTTCAGTATTTCAGATATAAGATATAATCCGTACCCGGTATTCTTTCCATATCCATAGGTAAAGATCAGATCCTTTTCTTCATGAGGAATACCAATGCCGTCATCCTCCCATGAGAGAATGAGGGAAGAATCATTATTCCTGCATGAAACAGTGATGGTAGAGACGTGTTTTCCATGGTTCTTTGCATTGATGAGGAGATTATAAAAGACCTTCGGAATCATGGGATCAACATAGATCCGGAGATTGGAAGGAACTTCACAGTTCAGGCGAATATACTCGAACGGTAAGTTTTTCAGGATATCAGATACGCAAAACCAGTCAGGCTCTGATACCCCGACCTTTTCATATTCCCGTGAAAAGGCTATTTGAGACTCTATTGACACGCTTATATCCCGCAGTTTTTTTGTAAATTCGGGAATTTCATGGGGTTCGCACTCCTCCATAAGAGAGAGGTACCCCTGCATTGCACTGAGTGAATTTGTGATATCATGTCTGGTAATGGAGCTGAGAAGACTGAGTTTAGTATTCGCTGTTTTGAGTTGTGCCTCACTGAGCCGCAGTGCCTCCTCTGCTTCCTGCTGCCTGGTGATGTCAGCCATAATGCCCATAAGCCGGTACGAATCAATGATATCAGGCACTGAAACCCTATCCTCTACCCAGACATAATGACCATCAGCATGTCTGAACCGGTACCTGACAACGTCTCCCCCGGAGTTTGTATGCACTGAATAAAACGCATCAAGGGCTGCCTTTCGATCATCCGGGTGGACAAGTTCAAGCCACTGTTCAAATCCATGACTGATCTCATTATATGCATATCCAAAGACATCACTGACATTCTCACTCATGATGATCTGATCCTGTTTCATGTCATAATCATAGACAACAAGGCCGGATGATGTCGTAACCATTTTGTACCGGTTACGCCAGGCTTCCACTTCTTTTTGTGCAATTTTTTGGTCGGTGATATCGTCCCCGATACACATATAGCCGATAAGACCCCCGTGTTCATCCCTGAGGTCCGTGTTCATCACGTCAATGTCCCGGATTTCACCATTCCGGAGGAGGAGCTTCATCTCCTCATGCTGAGAGATGGTACCTTTTTTCAAGGCCTCCTGAAAGGAATGTTTCTTTAGGGATCTGAGATCTTCGGGAACGGCCATCTCAAAAAAATCCCTGCCCATGAACTCTTCTCTTCTCCAGCCGGTCAGATGAAGCAGATGATCATTACAGAACAGCACCTTTCCATCACTATCCAACTGAAAGGCGATGAGTTTCATGGTCTGAAGCGTCTTTCTAAACCGCCTGTCACTCTCAATAAGACGATCCTCGGCCCGTTTTCTCTCCACTGCCTGACGGATCTTATGGGCAAGTTCGGCAAACTGTGAGAAGGCGTCGCCCCCTTTCTGGATATAAAAGTCAACACCGGAATTTAATGCAGTAATGACCACCTCCTCACGGCCCTTCCCGGTGAAGAGAAGAAAGGGTATCCGGCCATAGAGGGAACGAACTTTCTGAAGAAACTGGATACCATCCATAACCGGCATCTGATAGTCGGATATGATGGCATCATACGTACGGGTTTTCAGGATTGTTAAGGCTTCCTGGGCTGAGGTAACCGTATCTACGGTAATGTCAGGTTCCTTATTCAGAAAATTTTTCCCAAGGAATAAAAAGTCAGACTCGTCATCTACATAGAGGACAGAGATCATCATATGCCTAATTAGAACATGGCATATGAGACGATAATAGTAATGATTTGAATCCACTGCCAGTCAGAGGATATAAAAAAACGGATACCCGAAAAAAAATGGACTGGAAATCACCGGAGCTGCATATGGCTATACCTTCTGCCCTTGGAACTGATATACCAGTGAGATTACCGCTGGCATGATAAATATCGCTCCGGTGAGTGAGAAGACCACCGTGATTACTGTGGTTATTCCAAAATTTGCTACAATATTGAACTCAGATAACATCAGGGCAGCAAAACCAAACACCGTTGTCAGGCCGGATACGGTGATTGCTGTTCCTATCTTCTGAACACTTACCTGTATGGCATCAAAGAGGGGCAGGCCCCGTGCCAGCTCTTCATCACATCGTTCCATGATGAGGATAGTATATTCTGAAGCAACACCAATCGTCATCGATCCAAGGACCGCGGTCAGGGGCGTATAATCCAGGCCAATAAGATACATGATAGCCCCGTTCCACCCAACAATAACGATTATGGGGATGAGGGGAACTGCCGCCTTCAGGCGACGGTATACCAGTAGTAAATATCCGAAGATGAAGACAAATCCAAGGATGGTCATGAACGTTTTTGACCGGTCGATATCATCCATGAGAGTGCTGAACATCTCAAGAGAACCGGTGACCCTGATGGTCAGCCCTGGGGGGGATGGATAAAAATTCATGTCCTTTCTGATGATTTTTATCAGGTCTCTCGCCTGTTTAATCTCCATATCCCGTGTTGAGAATTCAATTACCGCTTCAGTGTTCCCATTCAGATACCGCTTCTTATACTGATCAGGTATGGCAGAGAGAATCTGTGTCGTTTCAAATCTGGTTTTCGGCAGGGTGCCATTATTATACTCTGCGATGAGGGAAGCAATGCTGTCTGCATCAGTGACTTTGTCATTTTTTCTTACAACATATGCACCGAAATTTTGAATCCAGGCAAGATTTTCGGGATGCAGGACATCATCAGCTGATACAATGATGGGAATGGTGGTCGTCGCCCCCATCGTCCGTGTTACCTTGTTCATGTCTAATAATGCAGGCATGTCAGGGGGCACAAACGTCTTTTGATCTGCACTGATGGGAACTTCGTTATCAAGAGTAAATCCGATTGCTGCAATAATGAATACAAATAATAATACCGGAACCGGGCGCTGTGCAATCTTTAATGCGGTATTTCCCAAAATCCTGTCGTACTTCTCTATCAGGGATTCTTTGGCATTCCCCTCATAGGCTGTTGTCGTCTGTCCGGTGCCCTTGGTGCTATCATGATCGTGGGCAGGATCTTTCGTCTGCCTCTTCCCACGATACTGAATCAGCATGGCAAAGACCGGAACAAGGATCAGTGCTGCGATATAGCAGGACATCACCCCGAATGTGCAGGTGATACCAAAATCCCCGACCATTGGTATCGGGCCGAATATCATGGCAATAAAACCGGTGGATGTTGCCAGCATCGCTACCATGACCGAAGGGCTGGTCTTTGTAATGGTGGTAGTAACCGCTTCAGGAAGCGAAGTTTTATAGATCTCCTCATCAAGCCTTGAATGAATCTGGATGGCATAGTCAATACCGATTCCAATCAAGACAGGAAATGCACCAATAACCACCATGCTGATCTGGGTTCCCGTAAGCCCCATCAGACCAAAGGTCAGTACAAGGCCTGCTGCAACGATGACAACCGGGAGGAGTGCATACCTGACATGGGAAAAGAGAGCCAGGACGGCTATCACCATGAGAATCATCGCCGCCATGATTAAAATCCCCATGGATGATCCCATCTCCCTTCCCATCTCCTGGTTAAAGGCCTGTTCTCCGGATAAGGTGACAGATACTCCCGGGGGAGGACGGGATGTCTTTACAATGGTCTCAATATTTGACAAAACCTGCTTTTGTCGATCCTCAGACAGGCCGGGGACAAGGGTGATAACGCCCAGTGTCATCATATTCGAGGGAAGGTTCCGGCTGACAATCTCTGCAGGAGCATTTTGAATTATCCTTTTAACCTCTGCAGATGACCGGGGAAGAACCCCGTTGTTGCCCTGTTTTAAGAGTGCCACAATACTGGATGTCCGCTCAACCGACTGCTGATTCTGGATATGGTTTAAGAGATTGTCAATATACCAGAGATTATCTACTTTCGTAACATCATCAGACTCGATGATGACCATAATGGCATCTGAACCGTAGGTATCTGCATAGTGTGCCAGCAATGCGCCACGGGGAGTATTTTTGTCAAGATAGGCTTCATTGCCGGTCTGCATGGTAATCAGGGTTGTGCCATACAGTGCAACGATAAAAGCAGCCAGGGCGACTCCGGCGACAACACCCGGATGTCTCGTTATCTGGTACGCCAGCCAGTCAAAAGGTTTGAACATGCCGGTTCCTTTTTATGGAGACAATCAAAAAAGCGGTACTTGTTCTGATTTCCTAATGTAATATGAGACATTTGTATCGACACACATTCCAGAGGTCATGATATTATGACATGTTTATGACAGGTGAATCTGTTCAGATGATGAGAGTGCCTGACAAAAGGTTATGAAATAATCAATATGAACCATTGGCTATTCCAAAACCTGTACTTGATATCCACTTTATAGGTTACGTCAAACTTTCTGGATTAATGCAGATAGTATGATATTAAACTATATTTAATGATAGTCTTCCGTAATCAGAGGATATTCAGATCAGAAAAGAAAAAATATGAATGGATGGAGACTGATGAGAAGATCAGACCTATTTTCACCTCATGCATCCATCCACAAAATCCTGCCAGATCTCTGATAATTCCTACAGGCAGGTTACAATCTGTATTATTGTCACAATAGTATAAATATTTTTTCAGCGTCCTGCGATGTCTGCATACCAACCTCTGACTGCACTGTCAGAGTACAAAAGAAGGACTTATTTTTCCATATGAGAGATAATTAGACAAAATTTGTGATTCTATGACATATCTATTACGTCCGGTTGACCGTGTGGATGTAACCGTCCTGGTCGATAATTACACTGATCTCCTCATGGTGGAGCAGAATTCTCTTATTCGCCGGCCATTACTCTCTGATGGAAAGACCCTTTTTGCCGAACATGGGTTATCATTTCTGATCAGGGTACGATCCGGGGAGAAGATCCATACTATCCTTATGGATGCCGGGACTACAGAAACGGCCTTCATAGAGAACGCGAAAACATTAGGGATTGATCTGGATGAGATCAGTGAAGTGGTCATCAGTCATGGACATTTCGATCATATCGGTGCTCTTTTCCACGTTCTTCGTCAGTCATCCTGTCGTATTCCGGTTCATCTCCATCCGGCAGCATTTTCCATGAGGAGAAAGAAGAGGCCTGATGGCACGTATACCACGCTTCCTTCAATGACTGCCGATAAAGTCACCCACGCCGGCGGCATACTCTCCCTGTCTACAGAACCCTCACTGATTGCGAATCAGAAGATTCTGCTTACCGGAGAGATTGAACGAATAACTCCGTTTGAGCAGGGTTCTCCGGTTCTTGAAGCAAGGGAGGGAGATTCATTTGTAAAAGACGTTTTCCGTGATGATCAGGCACTTATCATTCACCTCAAAGAGAGGGGTCTTATTGTCATATCAGGTTGTGCCCATGCAGGAATAATCAATTCGGTCAGGTATGCACAAAAGATAACCGGCATTGATACTGTTTACGCAATCATGGGGGGTTTCCACCTATCAGGTCCGTATTTCAAAAATATCATTCCAGACACCATCTTGGCCCTGCAGGAGATAAAGCCTGCATGCATCATACCTGTTCATTGTACCGGGTGGGAGGCCCAGGTCTCCATGGCCCAGGCAATGCCACACGCCTTCGTATTCAGTACAGTCGGGACAACCTTTCACTTTGGCGGTGAGTAAAAACAAACATCACAGAGAAGAGATGAAACCGGTGCATTGGCGTGACTGCATTCCATGTTTTGACAGCCTCACAGAGAAGATCCGAATTGGCAAATTCATAACCGGTTCTGATATCCGGACCGCGATTCAGAGATGCACCGCAGGACATGCCAAATCAGATGATCTGGTACTGGGTGTTCCATCCTCCTCCATTGCCTATCTTGAATACCTCTTTCATCGGGCCGAAGGACCATATTCACCTGATTTTGGATGGATTGCCATGATCATCCAGATATTCTTCAAGAGTAACCCGGATCTGCAAAACCTGATCAACCTGAATGCTGCAGATGCCCTGGCAAACATGGTCTTAAATAAGCGGGGGAGGCTGAAATTTCTGATTTCTGACCAGGTGGAACTGGGGATCATTCTTGAATGGTGGGAACGATTCGGGCTCATTCCGGTCAATAGCCGCCAAGTGCTCGATGCAATTCTGAATAAACCCACTATCAGGGACCGGATAGAGAACGGAGATCCCCTACTTATTCTAAGATTACTGGATGTATTTCCTGAAAATGAAGAGGAAGTAAACCCTTATGGGCAGGAGCGGGATGTCCTCATACAGGCCGCAGGAACGATCACAAAACCACCCTCAGAGCGACGATACCATCACGTATTCATGAAAGCGCAAAAGGCAGGAAGAGATATTCATTCTCTGATTCAGGAGGAGGAACGGAGAATTCTTCCGATGCAGACGAAAAGGAACCGATATCTGGCATATCTTGTAAAGAACCTCCATGGAAACTGCTGCCAGATCTGTTCTGCCATGGGTGAAGAGACGACAGGACCGGTTGAAGTTCATCATATAATCCCATTATCCAGGCAGGGAAAAGACCTGGCAGAGAACATGCTCACCCTCTGTGCCCCCCATCATCAGGCAGTCCATGCAGGGAGCATCATCGTGAAAAAAGAGGATGAAACCGTGATAATCCAAACCAGTGACAAGAGATGGAGCTTTGCTCTAAATAACCGGGTTAATTCATACGTCTAAAAAGGAACCCCTATAGAATACTTACCAGGTATCCTCAAGTGGTTCCCGGGTATCAGATGTGTGTTCATAATATCTCCGGAGAAACCCCCGGACCTTTTCTGATTCTAAAAGCCCCTTATCCAGTTTATCAACCAGCTGATCAATCCTGGATATCTGTTCCATGATTTTTGCTTCGTCCTTTGTACCCATCTCTTCTGCGTAAATCATGAGGAGCGTGAGCGGATTTCGTATCTGATCGTTTAAGATTGCAAACTGCTCGATATTTTTATCAATCTGCGTGAATGCCTTTTTCTTCAGGTCTTCCATCATCTTCCGTTCACTGATATCACGGGCTGATAATAGAATCATGGTCTCGTCAGCATATTCATAGGAGATAAGCGATACTTCAACCATGAGCGATTTTCCGCTTTTTGTTATAAATTCTGTCTCATATCTGACCGGGACAGGGTGTTCCAATCCGGAGACTTCAAGTCCTGAATCTATCGTAAATTTTGGATCTATCGCCGAAATATCCAAAGATTCAAGATCCTCATGTGAATATCCAAGAACAGAGTGGACACTTCCGCTGACATCACGAATTTTACCTGTCATATCAAGCCAGAACATCATATCATGGCTCTGATCAATAGAGAACCGGATCTGCCTTAACGTACGTTCCTGCTGCCTGAGTTCCTCCTGGTTCTGCATCAGCTGCAGATACTGTTGCTTTAGTTCATACTGCGTCGCGGTAATCTCTTCATATGCCGCGGATAGTTCATCATTTTTATTCTGGAGTTCATTCTGAATCTTTTTCCGCTCATCGAGCTCTGCCACAAGCTGCCTGGTCTTCTCGTCGACCGCCATCTGAAGAGACCTGTTCCAGACATAAAACCCAACGATGATGATGCAGAAAAAGGCAATGATCCCCCCTGCTGCAATGAGAATCTCCCGGCTTATCAGGGGCGGGACGAGTGATGCAGGTATCCAGGTGGAGAATATGCGTTTCTTTTCTGCATCAGAGAGAGTATGCAGCCCTTTATTGAGTATTGATACAAGAACCGGTTGATCACTTCGAATCCCAAAGGCAAGGCTCTGCAGGGTATTATTCGCAAAAGAACCCTCCCCTGATATCTGGAGATTGGTAAACCCTGACTTTTCCGTATGATAGGCTGCGGTTGCCAGATCACCAAGAAACGCATCAGCAGAGCCGAACACGACCTTTTCAAGTCCGGATGGGACATCAGGAACAACAACGGTATGAATATCTGGATAATGTGTCACCAGGAGGAGATGTGATGTATATCCATCCACGACTGCAACTGACTTTCCGGAGAGATCGGCCAGCGTTAGATCGGAAGGGGCGGTGTTTTTGGTGATGATCTCAAGTGGAGACGAGTAAAAGGGATCAGTATAAGAGAGATACCCTGAGCGAAGGTCTGAAATAAACACAGCACCAAGGATATCGACCTCTCGATTCCGAATTTTCTCTATACACTGGCTCCAGTTCTCACATGGCACGACCTCAAGGGTAAGTCCGGCACGTTCGGCGATGATCCTGAGGAGATCGGCAGATATTCCCTGATACCCGCCATCAGACGTGAGCATTTCAAACGGGGGATAATGGGGGTCAGGGCAGATCCTGATAACAGGATGAGCAGAGATCCATTCCAGTTCTTCAGGAATCAGAGAAAGAGCAGTATCATATGATGGATCAGCATTGACTCCACAAATTCCAATCCCACTCAGAACAATGAAAAGTACCAGTATGAGATGAGAGCGAACGTGTGAGGAAAAAAGAAAAATTTTCATTTTTTGATAGCAGTTACGTTTTCCTATCATCCGCAATAAAGGGGCGGTATGGATCAGATGGTGAACTGATCGATCTCCTTTTGCAGGGAAGCAACAACGCTGTTCACATGTTCAACAACTTTTCGTATCTGAGCTACTGCAGCCGAGGTCTCTTGTGATACTGCAGCACTGGATACTGCACTGTCTGCGGTCTCTTTGATAAGTGAGGCAACATGCTCAATATTTCTTGTAATTTCAGAAACTGACGCTGCTTCTTCTTCAGATGACGCAGCAACGTCGCTTACATCGCGGGCGATCTGTTCCAGCATACCGGCAATATCTCCAAATAACGTAAGGCTCTGACCAACTGCCTCATACCCCAGTTCAACCTGGGAATGAGCCCTGCTCATGAGATCAGATGCCCTGGAAGACTCCTTTTGGAGGTTTCTGATCATCTCTTCTATCTTCTCGGCTGAAGCATGGCTCTCCATGGCAAGATCCTTAACCTCATCAGCCACAACCGCAAATCCTCTCCCTGCATCCCCGGCACGTGCAGCCTCAATTGCCGCATTGAGTGCAAGCAGATTTGTCTCATCAGAAATTCCGGTGATGATTGCAATGACATTATTTATCTGGGTCATCTGCTCCTGGATGGAGAGGATTATCCGGTTCAGGTCGCCGGTTGCGTTTCGTATCCCTTCCATCCCCTGACTGGCTGCAGATGCAAGTTTCTGACCCTGTTTACTGATATCATTCCCTTTTTCAGTGAGCTTTGAGACCGATTCACTCCGTATTGCAACATCTGACACCGCAACAGAGAGATCTTCCATGGCATGGAGAATATGGCTCGTGGCTTCGCTTCCCTGGTCAGCCCTGACCGAAACCGATTCTGCATGTTCAGCGACGACAGATGAACCCCGGGCAACCTCATCTGCCGATGCCTGTGCCTCTTCAGTGCTTGCAGTCAGTTCAACCATCCTGTTTTGTATGTTCTGAATGGTCTTTGTCACCTGAATACCAATACTATTCATCGCGTCCCTGAATGAGACGAAATCACCGGTTGTCTGCACGGTGGGATCAAACCTGGCTGAAAAGTCATTATCCGCATACTGCCTGGCAAGACGCATTGCCTCATGCAGGGGAGCGATAACTGCATCAAGCGTTGCATTCACTCCCCTGATAATAAGTGCAAATTCTCCGGAAAATGAATCAGCATCCCCTCTGACCGAGAGATCACCTGATGCTGCCTTTCCTGCCAGATGGTTCATGGTAGCCGTAACACCAGATAATGTCTCTTTCATCCGGATCATTGAATTACCCAGCACATCCTTCTCGCTGGCCGCTTCAATTTTGAATTTCAGATCACCTGCAGCGATACGTTCAGCAGACTCTGCATTGTTCTTCAGGTTCTTCGTAAGGATCCTGAACGCATCGGCAAGCCTTCCTACTTCGTCATTTTGCTGTATCGTCACCTGGGTGCTGATATCTCCCAGGGAGAGATCATGAGCGACAGACGTAATCTCTTCAATAGGTCGGGATATGGACCGGGCAACAAGGAAGAGCAGGAAGAGACCGAATATGGAGAACACGATACCGATTATAATGAGTATGATCGTCTGTTCAGTCGCCTTTCTCGTCACTACATCTGCCGGGGCATAGACCACAACACTCCAGGGGGTTGGGGCTTCACCAACAATCACCGGGCTTATCGATCCAATGAATCCATTGTATGAGAAGGTTCTCTTCTCACCTGATGAAACGGCATCAAGGATGATCTCCTGTGGAAGACCAAGCGAAGCAGCAATTTCAGAGAAGGGTCTTCCTGCTACATCCTGATCGCCGGAGGCTCCTGCAATCAGCCCTTCATGACTGAGCACCACCATCTTCCCGGTCCCTGAGTACAGGTCGAGAGAATCGGCAATCTTTTCAATATCAGTCAGAGCGATGTCTATCGCCACGATACCGGCAAACGTGTTATTCATCATCGCCGGTAATGACACCGAGGCCATGAGAACCGGTGGATTCTGCATGGTTTCAAGGTAGGGTTCTATGAGCTCACCCTTGCCGGTCTTTTTTGGGATATCATAGTATGATCCGGGATCCTTTGTTGTTTCATCATACATTTTCCTGACAAGAGTTCCGTCTGCATCCCGGTACCAGTAGATCCGAAGTCTGCCGGTCTTGTCATATCCTTCCCGGAGTTTATACTGCTCATCCAGCCCGTCAAATACGCCAGGTTCCCAGATGGTATATATGCCATTATAAAGCGGGTGATCCTTTAATATGCCCTCCAATAAGGAGATCACATCGGTCCTGGCAAAATGAGAGTTCTTCTCCCGTATCCCTGCAAGACCTGATGCAGTACTTGAGGCAGTAAAATACGGCTCTTCCAGAACTTTCCCGATATATGCTGCCTCACGTTCTGCTATGCTGTTCATCTCATCATGAGCAGCATTCATCGCTTCTGAATTCAGAGCAAACGCTGCATACCCAATAATACATGCTGCTACAAGGAGTAAGGCGAATCCACCAAAAAACAGGATTTTTTGTTTGATTGATCGAAAATCAAACCATGAAATGTGCTTCATCGGATGATTCCTATACGTTTTCAGGCAGACATCTATTATCCAAGACTCTATTTATAATTCTCTTTATGTCAGACATTTAAGAAGCAATTCAATACCGGTAATCTGGTGATGACAGGAAAACACATTCTCTACACATAGTCATTATAGGGTGGGATTTTTTTCAAATCAGACGGCATATTCCCTGCATGAATATCCAATGGTATTATCAGCCTATAAGCAAACAGATAACTGGTGACCTCATATGGAGATAGGAATTCATGGATTCTGGACAACAAAGGCAGGAGATGTAGATCCTCAAAAATCCCTCACCACCCCGGTCAGTGATTCCCGGTTTTTTTACCAGATCCGACATGATGCAAAACAACGCCAGAAAGTAATTACCAAAATTTTTGTTGATGAAGAGGAGATCTCACTGGTGCATGAATGGCTGAGCAATGATGGAAAGGAAACAAACTTCTTCGACATTCCACTCAAATACCGGAAAAAAGGAGAACATACACTCAGGTTCCAGATCTTTGCGCCGGTTTCAGAAGCCGCAGATGCAGGACCCGGAACGAAAATCTTTGACAGTGAGATATTCAAACTGACATTTACTGAATAACCAGATACACGAGAGAATATCCGGGAGAGAAAAACTCCAAATATTCTCATGCCTATCATATCATATAAAGAATGTTGACATAAAGGTAGACGGGAATATCCTTACCATCACTGTTGATATCAGTAAGGATTATGGAGAATCGAAGTCAGGAAAGTCTATCACTATCGCTTCAACTGAAGGGAACATATCAATCCCTGATCATGAAGAGATCAAGATCGGACTGAATATTTAACGGAAAAAATAACACTTCCTTTTTATTGCATACACAACTGTTGCATAAGCAACATTATATGGCACCAATGAACACCTGTACACGTGTCTGATTCACCACTTCCATCATCACTTCCACCCGGACCACTGTTATCCATCATCAACAGAGCACGGGTTATCTTTCTAAATGAACGATTAAAGCCGTTTAAATTATCAGCAGGTCAGTACCCGGTTTTTATGTGCCTGATCAAACATCCTGACATTACCCAGGATACCATGGCCAAGTACTTTCACCTTGATAAAGGCACCATCGCCCGGACGGTAAAAAAAATGGAGGATGCAGAGTACATCTCACGGCGTGTTGACCCGGATAACCGCCGTGCATTCCGCCTTTCACTCACCAGGAAAGGATACCAGATAGCCCCTGAGATCATGGCTATTGACCAGGAATGGGAACAGGCAGTCAGTTGTCAGCTCACAAAAGAGGAGAAAGAGCACCTGCAAGTATTACTCAGGCAGGTTGCATCGTCAAGCATACAAACAATTCGGGCACTTGAGGGAGAGAATTGAAGCCGAATACAGATATACATGAGATAAACCTACCAGCGATGAAAAAGGAGGAGACTGTCGGAGTATCACTTCTTCTGGGTGAACCGGAGAAAGCGATTCGAAAATTATCAGGACCGCTGATCATCGCTATGCTGCTCTATTCAACCTATAACATCGTCAATGCCATATGGGTTGCAGGGCTTGGATCAGATGCACTGGCGGCAGTCGGATTTATCTCCCCGCTCTTTCTGGTACTTATCGGTCTTGGAAATGGTCTTGGGGCAGGAACAACCTCTGCAATCGCACGGAAGATAGGAGCAGGAGATCTTCAGGGAGCGAACAACGCTGCTTTTCATGCAATCATCCTGACAGTCATCATATCTGCCCTAGTTACGATACCGCTGGTCATCTGGACCACGGACATAGCACTATTGTTCGGAGCAGGAAAGACAGCAGGGCTCTGTGGGGAATACGGAAGAGTAGTATTTGGGAGTACAATCCTGCTTCTGCTCACGAGTGTGGGGTCTTCAATCCTGCGTGCCGAGGGAGATACAAAACGGGCGATGTACCTCATGGCAGTATCGGCCCTCATGAACATGGTCCTCGATCCCCTGCTCATTTACACCGCAGGAATGGGTATTGCAGGAGCTGCCTGGGGGATGGTCATATCACAGGTATTTGTGGCAATTATCCTCGTATACTGGTTTTTTGGAAAGAAGGACACGTATATATCAGTCTCCCGGAGATCATTTATATATCAGAGACAGACCATGTGGGATATCCTCAGCGTAGGAATTCCTGCCAGCCTTGAATTTTTCCTGATGTCACTTCTGGCAATCATCATTAATGGCCTGCTCGTTCATGTTGCCGGAACAGATGCGGTTGCCGTATATGCTGCAGGATGGCGGGTCGTCATATTTGCCATCATACCCCTCGCTGCAATCGGCACATCAGTCATATCAGTGGCCGGAGCGGCGTTTGGTGGCAGAAGATATGAGAAACTGCCTGTTATTCTCAACTACTCGGTAAAAACGGGGCTCATGGTAGCGATAAGCCTCTCCGTCATCACCTGGCTTTTTTCAAACCAGATAGCAACAATATTCACCTATTCACCGGAGAGTATCCATCTTGCACCATCCATTGCAGCATTCCTTGCAACGATGTGTTTCTTTTACCCCTTCGTCCCACCGGGTATCATGTCAGGGTCCCTCTTTCAGGGAGTTGGGAAAGGAATGACCTCACTTGCCCTGAATATATTCAGAAACCTTCTCTTTATCGCAGTATTTGCCTACCTGTTCGGAATAGTTCTGGGGTATGGAGAACACGGAATCTGGTGGGGTATTGTTGCCGGTGACATCCTAGGTGGGACACTTGCATTCATCTGGGCAAGAGTGTATCTATCACGACTTCTCCGTTACCAATAATAACGTGTGGTTGCATGGAACATATCGACTGCAACCCTGT
This sequence comes from Methanospirillum hungatei JF-1, assembly GCF_000013445.1. Classification (NCBI taxonomy): domain Archaea; kingdom Methanobacteriati; phylum Methanobacteriota; class Methanomicrobia; order Methanomicrobiales; family Methanospirillaceae; genus Methanospirillum; species Methanospirillum hungatei. Next base: position 2,199,275 of record NC_007796.1, on the reverse strand, counting down.
TGCAGTACACAAACATACCGTTTTCAATAAGGAGAACCGCTACAGGAACTTCATCCAGCATCTTTGGACAAAGTTGTTCAATAATAGTGCCATCCATCCTAGTCATGGTACATCAATGATGTGATAATGATCTAAGGGCCATATATAAATATCCGTAAAACAGATTGGCTCAATGCATCACCATACGTTCTACGACAGAAGAAAGACGCAGAATGATACCCTACGATGATGTACCAATGAAAAGCAGTGAGCACCCCCATATCCTCTGTAAACCGGTATATGTTTTTTCAGCCAGAGTTCCATCAGATCCGGTACTCCATCAGGTGATCCATGCCGGCTTTCAGGCTCCCTACCCGTATCCTGAACCAGTAGTTCCGAATCTCCGCAGATTCTTTGTCTTCAGGACCGGAACTCCTTCATGTGATAACCTGGAAGAGGTGCTCAAAAGGGCAATCGAAACCACCCGTGATGAACTCATCTCTTTCTTCGGATGGCGTGCGTATACCCCGGAAGGACCGGGAAATTATATTCAGATGCTCAAAAATTTCGAAACAACGGGAATATCCAGTTTCAAATCCGCACCAATCATCATTATCATCACCGAGGAGCGAAGATTCCCGCCAGTCGAACAGGAATCCCTGGCATTTGCAGTCTCACACCTCTGGATCTCTGCCACATTCCATCATCTTGGAGTTCATCTGATACCCGGTATCTCATACCTTTCCAGAAGATCCGAATTTTTCTCCCTCATCCATCTGCCAGCCGGAAAGTATGCCGTCGCCGGCGTTGCTATCGGATATCCTCATGAAGAGTTGCAGGAGAACACCGAAAGTCCTGCGGGTGAACCGGAAGTTTACTGGTTTTTCTGATCCCCTTTTGCATCCTGTCATGAGAGGCTTTCCACCGGACATCTACCGGACACCCACATACCAAACCATCTACCTGACATCGTCCCTAGCGAACAGATCAAGTTCTTCCAAAAAGCATGCACGCATCAAAATTGAGATGATTTCACGTCGATATGCTTCATTCACATTCATATATATATCCCTTTCTTTCCACTGGACATGCGCTCACCTGTCGGCATGCTTTCCTGCACACAATTGACCATGATTATGTCTTCTGACTGACCACCTCTATCATCGAAAACACTGACACCAGCTATGCAGAGCACATTTGATCCGGAGATCTCCATTGAAAAGATACTATTGCAGATGAATGGAAAAGCCATTCAGGTTCTGGTATCATATCGAAAAGACCAGAACGAGATCCAGTACAGCCCGGTTTCTGATACCCGTATTATCATACAGGCCCCATACGGGTTATCCAAAGAGGAACTCCGAAAAGGCGTCCAAAACTATCTCACCTGGAAGGGTACAAAACCTGCCGGCACACAAAAACCTACCCCATCATTCACCGGCGGAACGATCCATATCAGGGGATATGATATCCCTTACTCCGTTGTCCTCAATCCACGGAGAAAAACCCTCTATCTGTCAATATACCCTGATGGGAGAGTCGAGGTTGAAAACCCCGGGAATGCCACAGAAGAAGACATAAAACGGTTTCTCACCTCTGAAAAAGAGTGGATATACCGGGAATACTATTGCACCCGCCCGGACTGTCCCCCTTCCAGGGAAGAGCATACAGTACAAATCAATGAAAAACCCATCCCGTATCAGATCTCCCGCAGCACCCGGAACAAACGGATCACTCTGAAGGTGCATGGGAATGGAACCATTGAAGTCTCTGCCCCTTACAATGCACCAACTGATACCATTACTGCCTTTGTGGAGAGCAGGAAGTCATGGATTGCACCAAAAATCGGAGTTCAGGTGCCGGAGATCCAACAAGGGAGCATTCTGCAGGGGGGGTCTGCAAACACAGCGGGGGGAGATGCCGGGCATGTCACCTGGGAGGGGCATACCATACCCTATACGATAAAACGAAACCCCCGTGCGAAACGGACCACAATCAAGGTAAACCGGGACCGTGAAGTCTGTGTTGTATCCCCACCCCATGGATCCGTGACTCACATTCATGCATTTATGACCCAGAATGCAGAGTGGGTGTATACCCATACCATCGGAAGCGTCCGGCCCCTTCCTCTGAAACGGACCTATGAGGACGGAGAGGTCTTCCCTTTTCTGGATGAATCAATCACCATCAGAATCAAGCGGGGATATGAATTGTCCTATTCGCGACAGGGGGATGAATTACTCATTACCGTTCCGGCAGATTTCACCGATTATAACTCAAAAATGGCAGTAAAACAGGTTGTTTCTGCGTTCTTTGCAGAGCAGCTCTCTCTGTTTGCACTCCCGTATTTCACCCGGTATGGTGCCCTGCTCAACGTGCCCATTCCCCAGATAAAAACCCGGGATCAGAAGACAAAGTGGGGAGCATGCACATCAAAGAGTATCATCTTAAACCTCCGGCTCTGTATGGCACCACAACGGATCATTGAATATGTGGTTCTTCATGAACTGGCCCACAAAATTCACCCTGACCATTCACCCCGTTTCTGGAATACCGTAGAGAGAATGATGCCGGACTACAGGGAACGACGGGAATATCTGAAAAAACACGGGCATGAATGGGTATTATAACCCATAGAACCGGAATTACTCTTCACTCTCATGGTTCCTGACCGTTCCTCTGACATATGACGTGAATATTCCCAGAATTCCAAGCCCGATACATATGATAAAGATTATTGATGTGCTCTGTTCCAGCTGGTGGTAGACATCAGGAGTTATCTCTACCGTTCCGATCACGACCGAAAAGACCATCATCGCGATGGCAAGGCTGATGAGCTGCCCGACTGTCCGCATGGTTGAGACCATCCCTGATGCCATTCCCAGATCGGTTACCTCAACAGAACTCATTATTGCATTCGTATTCGGTGAAGAGAAGAGTCCGTATCCAAGACCTAGGATGACAAGACCGGCGAGAATCCAAAGAACAGAACCGGACGGCAGCACAATCAGCAGCACTCCAAGTCCGATGGTCGTGGCAGCCATACCCAGCGTTGCTATGATGGCAGGTTCAACTGAATCCGATGCTTTTCCGGCCAGAGGAGAGACGACCGTCTGGACCAGGGGCTGTGCCAACAGGATCATACCGGTTGTAGCCGGATCAAAGCCACGTGTGTATTGAAGTGACAGGCTCACGAGAAATCCCACGGCAAATACAACCGCATAATTGATCATGGCAGCCACATTGGAGCAGAGAAAGGTCCGGTTCGTTCTGAACGTTGACAGCCTGATAAGTGGCCGTTCCTGTTTTTGTTCCCACCTGAAGAAGAGATACCCTCCTGCCACCCCGCCCCCTATCCAGAGAATACTGGCCGGGGAAGGAAGAACGGTCAGGCCATACATAATCCCCATGAGCATACATCCATAGAGGACAGCACCCCCAGAGTCAAACCCGCTTTTCAGATCCTTCCATTCATCATGCAGGAAGAGAATGGTCAGCACGACAACAATCAGAGCAAGGGGGACATTAACAATAAATATTGAGGGCCATCCATACATCTGCGTCAGAAACCCACCGAGGACCGGCCCAAGTGAGAGGCCTGCATATACCGTTGCGGTAATAATACCAATCGCCCTCCCCCGTTCACCAGGAGGGAAAACAACGGTTACAATCGCCATGGAAGTAGAGAAGACCATTGCACCGCCAAGCCCCTGGATCATCCGTGCGATGATGATCACCGATCCTGACCATGATATCGCTGCAAGAAGCGATCCGATAGCAAAGAGAATAGTACCAATGATGAAAACCCGTTTTCTTCCATATATATCCGCAAGTTTCCCAAACGGGAGCATGAATACTGCAGCAATGAGGAGATATGCTGTAGTGACCCATCCAAGGGTTACAGCATCGAGGCCAAATGATGAACCAATTGCTGGCAAAGCGACATTTAATGAAGATACGGTATAGGGAACCAGAAATGATGCCAGTGATGATATAAGGAGAAGGACCGATTTTTCGGTCTGACTATACATGAGGAACAGAGTTAGACAGGATATCTCATGAACCTGTCCTCCCTAAAAGCCATCGGGGATGGGATATGAGCAGTGGGAAACCTGCAATAGATCCTGCTTATCACCTCATAGAGCAGACACATATGGTATGGTGTTAGGCCATACTTTTACATGCGAAAATCTTGAAGACGCAGAAAGACTTACGAAATTTTTACGAAAAAGTGACATTTCAACGAGAATCGAACCGGTTTCATCGTCACGCTTTTCAATCAGGGTGAAAGGAACATTTGACAATATTCATTCCTATCTTGTTCACTGCAGGGAAGAATTGACCCAGGACCTGGAGAATGAGATGAGAAAAGTCCAGGAGGAGAACCAGGATACCCCGGATGATCAGTATGAAAATGAGGCAATCGAGGATATAAAAGAGGACCTTGAAGCAGTCGAGAAAATTCTCGCCATCCTTACCCTCGATCGGGATAATGCTATAAAAACCCTTGAAGAGCTGAAAGAAGGCGATGTTGTGTATGATCACGATGCTGAGCTGGCTAACAAGGATGAGGTGGGTGTAAATCCAACGATTGCTGCAATTATGAGGAATAAAGTGCTCCTGGATAATGAGCTCATTTCCATTCAAGATAAAAAAATGATCATTCGGAAGATTATCCCCGCAGAAGAGCTTTTCTACACATTCCAACCAACTTCCGGAATTATACCGAGTGAGGAGGAGCTGGAGTCATTCAATATTACCCTTGTTCAGCTGATGAATGCAGATTTGGAATATAATGTGCATGCAGGTCCGGAATTAATTTTCAAAATTGATGTGGAACAGTTTCATGACGAACTTGAAAACAGTGATATATCAAACGAGAGTATTGCAATCATTCTTCAGGCCATTTATGTGAAACAGGAGATTGTTGAGCATATCGTCCATATCTTAAGTAGGACAAAGGCAGAGACAGTAGAGGACCTCATCAGAGCTGTTCAGGAGATCCAGGAGAAGCAGCTCGAAGGAACGAGAACAGTACTGTTTTTCAACATATCACCAGAGTATGTAAAGCAGGTCGTGGAAGATCTGAAAAAATTAGAGATTGTCAGACTGAAAGGAAATAAAATAAAATTAAACCGATAACCCATCACCCTGAGAAGGTCAGGTTCTCTTTTACATATATCCAATATCCCTCTTTTGTATACAGCGTTGTGGTGTTTACTGCTGGATCTCCGAGAACCAGCGGATTTCTGTACTGCTGAACCTGTGCATCATACCCGATGAGATATGACCAGGCCTCCCCGAGCGGCTGCAAAACTGTGGCAGCAATTCTGTCCGGAGCGGTGATGCCGATACTGTTCCACCCCTTTACCAGAGTCCGGGGAACAACGGTTGCATTGTCAGATATAAGTGGTATCGTCGTCGGTTGGACAGAATAGAGCCAGAACCCGGTTAATGGTGAGAACGGGTCTTCTGATTTCATAGTAACCCATGAGGACGTAGTGCTATCATAGGTAAATATGGAATGCCCTGATGAGTTGATCCCGGAGAAGATTGCCATCGTATTATGGCCGGGTGACAGGGTTTTCGGCGTTGAGATAAAATTCCATCCGGATAACAGATTTAATGAACTTACATTACCGGTATCCACCGAGAGCATACAGGTATCACTGACATACCCGGAAAGGGTTCTTTTTTCAACCGCCGGGGTATAGGAACCTGGTTTTGTTGCCGCACTCGTATTCCAGTAAACGGTTCTGGTTCCGGTCGCATCAAGTTTGACCATGCCATAGAACTGTGTTCCGTTCCAGGTGGGATCGCGAGGGACATCATTCCTGATGGTTTTGCCTCCTCCGTCAGAAAATACATAATCACCGATGAGATAGGGCCCCGAAGGTGCATCATGTACTACATTATCCTGCATGAGTGCAATCACCGGTGGCTGATCCCCTGGCTGTCCGGTCATGGTCCCGGTCCCTTTCATCCAGAGATAATACTCATTATGAGGGAGACCGGTGATGATCGTCGCAAAAGACTCACCCGGCACAACCAGCTCAGGGCTTGCACGGATATCAACCGCATCATCGACAAGGTTCACCGTGTGGGTCATCGAGACGGTTTTATTCACATAATCAGACCCGTCAGGAGCCTTGTAATTATTCTTCATCCCATTGACATTACATTCAGCACGGACGGTATAGATCCCAGGCTGGTAGATACGAGTGCCGTTCGGGTAGGAAACAGAGGTATTCCACCCGTCTTCATGAGACGGAACAGAGTGATCCGTCCCCTGACCAATCCAGTACCATCTGGGAAGATCAACCTGCAGATGGGTAAGTGGATGCTCCGCCCCGTTCAATCCGACCAGATAGGTAAGGGAATCACCTGACGGGCTGGTCACCGTGATCTTAATACTACTGTCTCCAGGAAGATATCCGGTCCTGTTCATGATGGAATACAGGTTGGAATCAATACAGAATGTTCCAAGATTACCCATGGGAATGGTCTTTCCGGTCACATCTGTATTTGTTGAGGCATCCCAGATCTCCAGATACAGAGACGGATCCGCCACCCTGAAGGCCAGGTCTCCTTTCTGGTTATCCACCCACTGGTACCAGTCACCGGTTTTCTGAACAAAATCAGCAGGATCAAGACGGAAATTGTAGGGATCTGGTACCGGGATCACAGCGTCAGGAGCTGCCGGATTGAGATTTCCGCTCTGCCACCAGGCAATATACCCGGCGGTATTTAGCGCGCTTGTAACATCCAGAGATCCTTCACCAATAAATACGATATCTCCCTGTACAATCTTATTAGTCGCCTGAATTACCGGGTTTCCTGCAGCCGGGTTCAATTCATTTGTTGCTACGGGGACCGGATCATCAGTCCCGGACGCTGACGTTATCGAGAGAGAAGGGGCCGAAACAAACGGCACCTGTTGTTCTTCCGCATATCCTCCTGTTGCCATGATACAAAGTATCAACAAAAAGATCCACACATAACCCCTAGACATATAAACCATGGGGAGTTTTGCGTTATGAGATTATAGATTATTCGAAGAATAATACCTGGAATACAGGTTCATTTAAAAAAAGCAAATCCTGAGGGTTTCAGGATTAGATAGTAACACCAGACTCGTACCCGAACGTCTTTTGGAAGTTCTTGATACCACCGGATACAGACGTCTTGTCAGACCACTGGTTCGTTGCAGATGGAGAGTCAGACTTGCCACGGGCTTCCATGATAGAGCCGGCGAACTCAGTCTTTACAGTTCCCTCTGCAAATCCAGAGCCTGAACCTGGAATCGGAGTGACTGCAATCTGATAGAAGAGACCAGCCGGAACATCACTTGTCGCTGCAACAGCACGGAGGCTGCCTTTGGTAGAGACCTGCCCGCTGTTGAAGTTGATAAGTTCGCTCTTCGCCTTTACCACATTACAGAATGCCGGAATAACACTCTCCTTGGCCGATGCAAAGACACACCTGATAGAATCATCAGTATTTGCATAATTGCCGGCAACATCAAGACTCCATTCCTCACTTCCGACAAGGAATGAACCGTCAATGCTCTCATAAGTAAGTACCTTCTCAACCTCCAGGTTTGAGAGGCCCTTCCCCTTGTTCTGTGAGTCAAAGCCGAGATCCTTGTTCAGCATGAGATGGCCGCCATTGGTCATGATGCTGTCTGAGAATGTCACAATAGCAATCGATTCACCCGGATTGAGCTTACTGTCATGGATACTGCCATATTCCGTATCCTGGGTCTGTGAATACGACGATGAATCAAGTGTATTCAGAATGGACTGCCAGGTCTTCCCCCACCAGGGATCGGTCGGGGCGATATTGGGCAATGCCAGATCACTCAGCAGATAATCGGGTACGGTAAGTGAATAGAGCTGATTTCCTGCACCGACCGAGTAGGTAAGTCCTGCTATGGTTGACTTTGCAGCAGCAAGTGCCCGCACCTGCTCATCGGTCAAAACGGTCGGCGTGGATCCGGTCCCACTATTCAATTGTTTCGTCGTTACCGGTGTCTCTGAATCATCGATGGTCCATGACATGTAGGACTTGTCAGACACGAATCCGACCACATCGATGATCGTGGAGATACTAATCTTCTGGTTTTCAGGAACCTGTGACGGGAGCCGGTCTGCATATGCAATTCCGGACACCACCAAAAGCAGAATCACAGTTGCTGAAAAAATACGATACGTCAACGATACCTCCATTATACACCCGGGACAACACTATTGTATGAGTGAGATGGTCACAGATGAATCCTTCATACGGATAGCTTCACCAGTACTCATATGACCGGATTCCCTGTGAGCCTCTCAGTACCTCGTGCCCCGGTTTTTAAGTAGTTTCTTATGAAATTGATCCATATCTCTAAAACGAGATCAATGTGGCGCTTATTTATTATTTTCAAGAAAAAAATCGGGTTTTTAGGGGGCAACTGCCCAGGAAGGTAGCTCAAAGGTGATCCCAAGAGCCCAGAGTACCACCGTATACATAAACAGGGTAACCAGAACAACCCCAATCATATTCAGGATAAAACCGGTCCGCATCATATCCCGCATCTCCAGGTACCCGGTTCCATAGGCCACGGCATTGGGCGGGGTTGCAACCGGCAGCATAAATGCCAACGATGCAGTCAGGGCTGCGGTGAGCATGAGAATAATCGGGTTTATCATCAGACTGACGGATGTGACAGCAAGGATGGGCATCATAACCGAGGCAATGGCGGTATTGGATGTTACTTCGGTCAGGAACGATACCAGAACCGCCACCAGGAATATGATGACCAGGATATTGAGAATAGAAAGACCAGTCAGGTGTTTTACCAGTTCATCAGCAAGGCCTGATTTGATAAAGCCCTTTGAGAGGCAGATACCCCCACCAAAGAGGAGGAGAATACCCCAGGGGATCCTGGCGGCAGACTCCCAGTCCATGGTATACTGCCGGTTTTTGATGCTCACTGGCAGGATGAAGAGAAGGATCGCTCCAAACATAGCGATGGTTGAGTCATCAATACCGGGGAAGAGGATATCAAGACCTGGTATGGTGATATCACCGATCTTTTTCGTTGCTGAAAAGATCCACATCAGAGCTGTCATGACAAAGACGATCAACGTCCACCGCTCACCAGTGGTTATCCGTCCTAATTTCTTCAGCTCTTCGGTTATGATCTCACGACTCTGGGGAAGTTTTGCAGGCAGGTGCCTGAACGGTCCGTACACAAGCCAGAACCAGGTGAGGGGGATGAAGATGGCAACCAGCGGGATACCAAAGAGCATCCAGTCAACAAATCCTATGGTCGGGGCATCAGGAAACAGGGTCTTGAGCTGGGCAAGGAAGATCCCGTTTGGTGGTGAACCGATGATGGTTCCAAGACCACCAATCGATGCTGCATAGGCGATAGAGATGACCAGGGCCTTTGCAAAGTCAGAAACCCCTTCATCTTTTTCCTTCTCTTTGAATACATCCATCCCGACAGTGCCGATGATAGCCACCGCAATCGGGATCATCATCATCGCAGTCGCCGTGTTCGAGATCCAGAGTGAGATGAAGGCGGTTGCGATCATAAAGCCCAGGATGATCTGTTTCGGACTTGTTCCGGTGAGAAGAATTATAGTAAGGGCGATCCTTCGATGCAGGTTCCACTTCTGCATGGCTGCCGCAATGATAAACCCGCCAAGAAAGAGGAAGATGGTCTTATCTGCATAGGGCGCCGATGCTTCGGCCGGAGTAAGAACACCGAGCAGGGGAAACCCGACGAGCGGGACGAGTGCGGTTGCAGGTATTGGCATTGCCTCTGTTATCCACCAGATGACCATAAGTGTGGTTACAGCCGCCGTCGCCTGAATTTCCCATGATATGAAGAGATCTCCGGGCATGGCCAGAATCAGGCCGCCTACCACCAGGCCCAGAAGCAGACAAAAAAAATTCTTCATTTGTTATACATATGAATTGAATAGTTATAACCCGTCCGAATTATGTCCTATCAGATCCACATACTACAGGGTTCATGAAAAAAGGCAGACAGAATCTGATAAAGTCAATACGTGGGCGACGGACTAAAGGCGATGAGGAATATGCAAAACCGTTTTTTAAATGGGCGGGGGGAAAGAGTCAGCTCCTGTATGAATTTGATCCGCGGTTTCCTAAAACTCTGGAGACTGGTGATCTCGTTCGGTATGTTGAGCCGTTTGTTGGCGGAGGGGCGGTCTTTTTTTATATAGTCCAGCTCTATCCGATCAAAGAAGCGGTCATCTGTGATGTCAATAGCGAGTTGATCCTGACCTGGAAGGTTGTAAAACAGGATGTCAAGACCCTCATCAGGCTCCTTCAGGAACTGCAGGATGCATATGATACCCGAACTGAGGCCGAGAGGCTCAATCTCTTTTACCAGGTCCGTGATGATCTGAACCGGGAAAAACCCTCTTTTGATTACAACACATACGGGGATCATACCATACAACGGGCATCGCAGTTACTCTTTCTGAATAGAACCTGCTTTAACGGACTTTTCAGGCTGAACTCAAAAGGAGAGTTCAACGTTCCATTCGGGAAGTATAAAAATCCCAATATCGTTCAGGAAAAAAACCTCCTGATGGCTTCCAACCTCCTCACCCATACAACCATCATACAGGGCGACTTTACCACCTGTCTTGAGTATGTTGACAGAAGTTCTTTTGTATATCTTGATCCCCCCTATCGCCCATTAAATAAGACCTCATCCTTCACCAGTTACTCACAGGAAGGGTTTTCAGAGCAGGACCAGCTCAGGCTTCGCGATTTTTATGGGGCGGTGGCTAACACTGGTGCAAAGGTGATGCTCTCAAATTCTGATCCGAGAAATGAGGACCCAGCCGACCATTTCTTTGATGATCTGTACAAAGATTTTCTGATTGAACGGGTACTTGCAAAACGGTTTATCAACAGCGTTGGTGAAAAAAGAGGAGATATTAACGAGTTAATTATCAGAAATTACCCGGATTAGAGATATTATCCGGTAATCTCCCCTTCCCCTGCACTATAGAGCCAGTACCCCTGATGAGGTTTCACAAGCCGTTCATCACTCTGATCTCCTGAACCGCCATTCAGGATGGGGCTTTCATACTGCTGAAGGGGTGCGTCATACCCGACCACATATTTCCAGATGCTCTGAATCGGGGAGAGTGCTGTCTTTGCCTTCTCTGCTTCTTTCAACGGAAGGCTCCAGGTGTTCCAGCCACTCTGTATCTGTTTTCTGATAATACCGGGGGATGGTGCATACTGCAGCGGAACTGAATCATCCTTTGTGGAATACACCCAGTATCCGGTCATGATGGAGATTGGGTCTGAAGCCTTCAGGGTCTTCCAACCGGTTCCATGCAGATATTCAAGGACAGAATGGCCACCTGAGCTCACCTGGCCAAATATCTGCGCCGTGTCTTTCCCTGGTGCGAGTGGCCGTGGCACCGATACAAAGTTCCATCCCTGGTGCAGGGGAATTGCGTCCTCACCCGAAAGGCTTTCGAGGGTAGCACCAAGGTTCACCCGTCCCTGTGCGGCGACTTTCCCCTGTAATGCAGGGACGGCATCTGAATGAGATATCATGAGCGATCGGATCTCCTCATTCGAGAGACTGCTGTCAAGGCTCTTCACAAGGGATGCCATCCCGGCCACGAACGCGGTCGCCTGTGAGGTCCCGGTCATGTACCGGTATTGTCCCCCACCTGGCACAGAAAGGGCTGTACTGTACAAATCCTCTCCGGGAGCGGCAAGATGAACCGTGGTCCCGTAATTTGAGGTCGAAACAAGCGTGTCGGATGAGGTGGTCGCAGCAACACCGATAATATTGGGAAGCTGGAATGATGAAGGGTAATGAGGTGTCTGATCATTGTTTTTACCCTGGTTTCCTGCTGCACATACAAAGAGAGCAGGAGATTCTGCTATTGCATCATATAACCCTTGAGAACTATCAGATCCACCAAAAGAACAACTGATGATATCTGCACCGGCCTTGGTTGCATATTCGATTCCCTTGATGATATCTGACGTGTATGCCTTTCCATCCGCTCCGATTGCCTTGATGGCCATCAGTTTTGTCTGCCAGGCGATACCAGATCCCCCCACCCCGTTATTGCCGACAGCACCAATGATCCCCGCACAATGGGTTCCATGCCCGTTGTCATCCATCGGATCCTGTGTCTGGGTTATGACATTAAACCCGTGTTCTCCTGAAGAGCCGGTCCACATATTAGATTTCAGGTCAGGATGATTATAGTCGATCCCGGTATCAAGGACCGCAACGATAACATCCCCTGAACTGGTGGTCATATTCCAGGCATTGAGCACGTTTCCATCTGCACCGGCCTTTCCGGCAGGGGTATTCTCCCGGTAGACCTGACCGGTATTTGCAATCCCCCACTGCCGCCAGAGTTCAGGATCATCCGGAGTCCGGTCAATGGATACGATATAATCCGGTTCGGCATAGAGAACCCCGGGGAGGGCAGACAGAGCAGTTATTGCTTCTTCCTCGCTCTTTCCCCTGGTTGAATACAGCACAAGACCAGACAGACTGGAGCTCAGGTCCTCCGTGAGAGCAACCCCTTCAATCTCCACATCTGCAAGGGCGGACACTTCAGAGGTATTATACCTGACCAGGATTCGTGCTTCTCGTGCTGGTGCAGAGATATTCACCCCCTCCGATGCATATCCAACCGAAGACGCAGAAATATTCTCACGTTGCGTCGTACGATTCTCTACCGGCATTGGGATAATCGGGACGGCTCCTCCGTTTTCTACCTGTCCTGATCCTGGTACAGTAAAGTAATCGCGGGCTGAGGGATGCCATCCGGAAATCGGTTCAGCTGATGCATTACACCAGATTAGAAGAATGAAACATGTAACAAATACCCATCCGATATGCCTGGTCATATCATTCACAGCTTGAATCATCGTCTGCTAAGAAGATAAGGTTTCATACTTTACCATCCAGTATGATACCATGAACGAGGGGTGCCAGGTATGATTTTTTCTCTGCTCTTTGTTGATGATGATCCTGAGATCTGCTCAATCGCAAAAACGTTTCTTGAAAAAACCGGACCATTTAAAGTGACTACGTCAGAATCGGTAAAAAAATCAAAGCGGCTCTTAAAAAAGTACCACTATGATGCCATCATCTCTGATTTTGATATGCCGGTAACAGATGGCCTTACATTTCTCAGGTCACTTCGAAGTAAAGGAAATAAAATTCCCTTTGTCATCCTCACCGGGAAGGGAAATGACCAGGTAATTATTGATGCCCTGAACAGCGGGGCGGACCTGTATTTCGTAAAGACAGACTCCCCAAAGGATTTATTTTACCAGCTTTCTGAAAAACTGATACCCCTTATCAGATCCAAACAGGCAGAGATCATCTTTCATGAGATCTTTACCCAGTCACCGATTGCCATAGAACTATTTAACTCCGATGGAAAATTACTCCAGGTCAATAAAGCCTGTCTTGATCTCTTTGGTGTAGTACATCAGAAAGAGATCGCCATGTTTGATCTCTTCCAGGACCCAAATGTTCCAGAAGGTGCTCTCAAACAATTAAAGACAGGAGAACGTGTGGAATATTCAACCAGCTTCGATTTTGATCTGGTACAACAGCATACGCTGTACAAAACCACAAAGACCGGTCAGATTGACATCCATGTCCAGATAACGCCTATTTCCCTGTCATATCCTGATATTACCGGCGGCTATCTGGTGCAGATACAGGACCTGACTGAACAGAAAAAATCGGAAATGGCGTTGAAATCAAGTGAAGAACGGTACAGAAGCATCTTTTCAAATAACCACTCGGTTATGCTGATTATCAGCCCTGATACCGGAGCGATACTTGATGCAAATCCTGCAGCATGCTCCTATTATGGATATACCCATGAGGAACTGACCCATATGGACATTACCAGGATTAACTGTCTTAGCAGGGATGAAATTTTTCAGGAGATGGAGCGGGCGAGAAAAGAAGAACGCAATTTCTTTTATTTCAGGCACCGGCTTGCATCAGGAGAGATCAGAGAGGTGGAAGTTCACAGCGGGCCGATCGTCCTTGACCAGGCACAGGTCCTCTATTCAATCATTCATGATATTACTGAGAAAAAACGGATTGAGGATGCACTGGTTACGGCGAATAAAAAACTGAACATGCTCTCTTCCATTACCAGGCACGATATTCTCAATGTTCTGACAGCTCTGACCGGGTACCTGGAATTTGCCGCAACAGAGACCAGTATAGAGGAGGCACGGATATTTATTCAGAAATCGCAGGTTGCAGCACGATCAATCCGGCACCATATTGAATTTACCCGCGATTATCAGGATCTGGGCTCAAAAGAACCAGTCTGGCATGATATCAGGGCAGTCCTGAAGAATTCTGCAGCACTGGTGAATACACGGCAGGTATCCATAGAATTTGATACCGATACACGATTAGTCGTCCTTGCAGATCCGCTTCTCTTAAAAGTTATCTATAATCTGATGGAGAATGCTATCAGACATGGAGGAACAGTCACCAGGATTACCAGTTCCTGGAGCAGAAATCCGGATCATAGTCTGAGCTGGATCATCGAGGATGACGGGGTAGGAATTCCGCCGTCCATGAAAAAGCATATTTTTTCGAGGGAAGTAGGGAAGAATACGGGCCTTGGTCTGTTTCTTGCACGGGAGATCCTTGCAATAACCGGGATTACCATTGAGGAGACCGGAACCGAAGGAAAGGGAGCACAATTCATCATGAGGATCCCTGAAGGAAAATACCGGATAGAATAAGGCGGGAAGAGGAAGACCTCCCGTCTTTTCTCCGATAATGAGGATGCAGATCAGCGTACCGTTTTTGCGGTCCAGTTTTCGCCATTGGTCCTGATAACGATGGTCCCATTTACATCCGTTCTGAATACCTGTGCACCCTGTTTCATAATCTCAGTAAGGGTTGCAGACCGGGGATATCCGAACGGATTGCCCGATGCCAGCGAGATGACAACCGCTTCAGGTCTGGTATTCATAATAGGACCGATTCCTGCATCTGATCCATGGTCAGGGAGTTTTAGTATGGTTGCAGGCCCTCGAACTTCTGATGAATCACCGGGAAAGATGACGGAGACATTATTCATGGTGACCCGGAGGACCAGCGAGTCTGTATCCTGGTGACCGGTCAGACGGTGCGGCCCGATAATATCCACTTTTGTCGTATTGGTAAAGGGAATATTCATACCTGCAGTGACGATCATCCTGACCGCCTGATCTGATATTACGGCATTTATGACGTCTTTGTACAGGTCAGATGTATGTGTCATTCCGTTATCCACATACGTCCTGACTTCAAAGGCCTTGAGAACATCAACCATCCCGCCGATATGATCATCAAACGGGTGAGACGCGACAACGTAATCCAGGGAGGTCACATTCTGACGTTTCAGATACTCAACAAGGCGCGGACCTGAGCTCTTCGGACCGGCATCAATGAGCATGTTTTTGCCTTCGCTCTGTATCAGGGCTGCATCACCCTGACTGACATCAATGAAATGGAACAGGGTTTCAGGTTCAGGCAGGGGTGTAGGAACCGGTGTCGGTTCAGGAGTTGGTTCGGGTGTGACTTCAGGAGTGATGACCGGTTCTGGTGTAATGACCGGGACCTCCTCAACCGGCCCTGATCCAGGAATAAGACTGCGTACCTGATCTGAGACCGAGACTCCCGGCACCAGACCGGATACGATTAATACTGCCACTCCCGCCAGAAGGAGGAGAACAGCAGGGGCTATCCATCTTTTCCCGGACTTATGAGGTGTCAGTTCAGCCTTTTTTCTGATAGTTTTCTTTGAAGGGGGATTTTTTGTTCTGTTCAGATTTCGCTGATAGATTTTGTTATCAGGATCCAACTGCAGGGCATTTTCAAAACAATGAATTGCACTCTCTTTATGGATTGTCTGGGATAAAGCCACCCCATACGCATTCCAGGCTTTATGATTCCGATCATCCTTCTCTACCAGTTCAGAAAAGATATCAATCGCTTCTTCTATCTTTCCCGCTTTAATAAGCGATATCCCCTCATCGAACCGGCTCTCATCCGGATCTACAGCCATATCAGCGTGCATATTTCACATTGAACAAGATAAAATCTCCTGTTACCTGGGGAGAGAGGTGGATATCTGAACACCCATGCATTACATGGATTTTTGAAAATTACACCCTGATAAACAACATAGAGAGTGAAATCTTGTGCAGTTTTCTTTTTTACTCAATCTTTCTATATTTCCTAAAAAGATGATCAGATAGAATCCATTAAATAGTCATCCGGGGATCTGGATATGAGAACAGGGATCCCTGGTGGATCTAGCGGTTCATTCCCATACAGAGAGGCGTGTGTATTTTATTCAGGCGCAACCAGGCAGCAACAGAGAATATGGAATATATCAGAAACGAAGATGTGCTCGTTCTCATTGTTGATGACAATAAGAATAATCTCTATATAATTGCAGAGGTTCTCCACCGGTCAGGCTCTCAGGTTATGACTTCAACCGACGGCCCCCATGCCCTGGAGATGGCACAGGAGCGGCCGCCTGATATCATTTTACTCGATATCATGATGCCCGGGATGGATGGGTTTGAGGTCTGCAGACGGCTTTGGATGATGGACGCCATCAAATCTGTCCCGGTAATTTTTCTCTCGGCAAAAGACGAGGATACGAATATTGAAACCGGCCTTGAGGCAGGCGGGACCGATTATATCACCAAGCCTTTTCACGAAACCGTTCTCCTCGCCCGAATCCGTGCTCATGTTGAACGTGGATATGATATGAGAAAATACCAGAATTGTGAAGAACTCATCTGACATGGCATGGAATTCTTCATCGTAATTATTATCATACTTCTGCTCTGTGGCCTTGTCGCCGGATTTCTCGCCGGTCTTTTTGGTATCGGGGGAGGGGTCGTGATGGTCCCGGTCATGTTTTTTCTCTTAAATGACCTTGGGTATGATGATAATGCCATGGCTATTGCTGTGGCCACCTCTGCCGCCGTTATTCTGCCGACTGCAGTCGCAGGAGCGATAAAAAATTTCAGCGGGAAACAGATCACCTGGTGGCCGGCCCTCATTCTGGGCTTCGGAGGAATACTCGGGTCGATGGCAGGAAGCACCCTCTCGGTTCTCATTCCTAGTCAGGTTCATATCCTTGCATTCTCCGGCTTTTTGATCTTCATGGCTGTGTGGATGATCATCAAACAATGCAGATATCTGTGTGCATATGCCGTCAGGGAGACTGATTTCATCCTCCTCATCCTCGGCATTGGTGTGGGAGTTGCATCCGGGCTCTTTGGGATTGGTGGCGGCGTAATTCTGACACCGGTACTGACATCAATTCTGGGAATGAATATCCACAAATCCATAGGTATCTCGCTTACCGCCATGGTCCTTATTGCGTCAGGAACGGTGGTCTCCTATATCGTTCTTGGATGGGGAGTGACCGGTCTTTTTCCCTTCTCTATCGGGTATGTAAACCTCCTGTTTGTCCTGGTCCTGGTCCTTACCTCAATTCCTGCTGTCAGGTTTGGGGTGAAGACAGGGAGCACCATGTCAGAGAAGAAGTTACAGGTACTTTTTATCGGAATGCTTATCCTGCTGGCGATTCGGATGGCAATATCAGCCTGAAAAGGCTTGAAATATTATTTTCCAGTCATCTCATCAGAAAAACCGGATGTTTGAATGCCCACATTCGACAGGACTTTTTCTATCGCTGCAATGTGTGAAGGCCCCCGGGTTTCTATCTCTATCCATATTCTCTTTTCATGAACCGGGAGTTCAATATCCCACTCACTATGGCTGATCTTCAGGATGTTCCCTCCTTCCCGTGCGATGATAGCCAGCACTTCTGCAAGGGAGCCGGGTTGATCCTCAATAACAAGACTAAGCCGCATCAGTCTGCCCCGTCTGGCAAGGGCCTGCCTGATCACCCTGGACAGCTGATGGCTGTCGATATTTCCTCCACTGATGACAAGAACGATGGTGCTGCCGGGAGAGAATGAAAATTTCTGAGACAGGAGTGCTGCAAGAGGGGTCGTTCCGGCTCCTTCGGCAACAATCTTCTTTCGCTCAAGGAGCCACAGCATGGCATCCGAGATCTCCCCATCATCAACAAGGACGATCTGATCAACCATATCACGAATGTATGGAAGACTGTGTGTACCGGTTCTGGTTACCCGGATTCCATCTGCGAGGGTCCATCCGGTTGTTTCACTCACCTCACCTCCCCCATATTTTGCCTGATATGCTGAGGGACATGCCTGCACCTGAACCCCGATAATCCGGCATGACGGCACTTTGTTTTTTACCGCCACACTGATGCCGGAGATCAGACCCCCCCCACCGACCGGCACTACGACGATATCAGGTGAAGGAAGAGCGTCGCAGATCTCAAGCCCTATCGTTCCCTGACCTGCAATAATCTCCGGATCATCAAACGGGTGGACATATAGCATCCCTTCATCTGCCAGTTCCCTCGCCCGCTGCATCGACTCTTCAAGGGTTTTTCCGAACAGGTGAACATCAGCCCCATATCCTCGTGATGCCTCCTGTTTTGAAAGGGAAGACCAGAACGGCATAATGACGGTTGCAGGAATGCCGGCTATCTGGGCAGCAACAGACACGCCCTGGGCATGATTACCGGCTGATGCCGTGACCACTCCCGCTGGTCCTGCCTTGTTCGCATGAATGAGGATCTTGTTCATAGCGCCCCGAATCTTAAACGATCCGGCCTTCTGCAGCGTTTCAAGTTTAAGATACACATGGGCATTCGTTATCCGGGAGAATGTGGATGAATAGATGAGCGGCGTCCTGATCACATGGGGAGCAATTCTTATCCCCGCTGATTGGATATCCTGAAAAAGATTGTCAGTCATGGACCTGTCCGGAACGTTCCTTTCAGAACCGAAAAAAATGATGCCCTTTGGTCTTACGCTCTTTTTCCCTTCAGGATAATGGCCACCGGAAACCGGATCGGGCCAGGCTGGTTGGTGTGAGGGCCGAGTTCTTCCTGATGGGGATGACTGTGAGTAGTATGCCATGGCCCTGGTTCGGAACGTTTCCTCCAGGCTTTTCGTGCAGGATGCGGATAGGGCGTTGCCATGGGATGATGACGGAGCGTCTCCAGATAACGCGCCCGGTCCTTACTTATTCTGCCTTGCTTCTCCCGGTATCTCCGGGCAGGAGCTGGATCAATAACCCGTGGAGACATACTTTACCCTTTTTTTATAAGATTAAATACCTTTGCTCTCTCCCGGCTGATAATACCGGACGATGCAAAAATGAGAGTGAAAAAGAAATCGGAAGAGAATATTAGATATACTTGTTCCGTCTCAACCAGTCACGCTGAGGAGGGGTATACCGGTATGAGATATCGCACTTTTCATCCTGGAATGACCAGGGTGTAATGATAATGACATCGCCTTCACGAATCCAGGCACGGCGTTTCATCTTCCCTTTGATTCTGCCAAGCCTGGTCACGCCATCAGAACACCGCACCCGTATATGAAATGAGCCCAGCATCAGTTCAGCATAGGCAAACTGTTCTCCTTTCCTGCTATTGGGCAGACGGACCCTGATGGTTTCACTATCTGCTTCTCCAGGTGTTTGTGAATTCGATGCAATATCTGGTTGTAGATCTAATTCTGTTATCTGACCATCTCCGGTAAAAAGTGCAAAAACATCACGAAAAACCTGTCAGGGTTATTATACAAATTTTAGGGCAATACGTTCGCACTAGTCGGTGTGACAAAAATTCCTCTGAATCCTGCCAGTGACAGTAATACATGCTATGAGAGTTTAAGTAGGTATCGGAATCTTTGGTTTCCCGACCGCCATATTCAACATATAAAAGACCGATACCATACTATCATGAAATTCCGCCCGATAGTCATGGCTCTCCTCTTTATCTTCTGTATTGCTCTTCCTCTCATCATCGGATTCATCGGTTCCTCCTTTACCATGGCACATATAACTGGCTGGTACCTGACGTTGCAAAAACCCTGGTTCAGCCCCCCGAACTGGGTGTTTGGACCTGCCTGGACCATTCTGTACATTCTGATGGGACTGGCATGGTGGCTTGTTCTCAAACACGGGTTTGAAAAACGAACCGTGAAGACTGCAACGGTCTGGTTTCTTCTCCAGCTTGGCGTCAATCTGCTCTGGTCGGTTGTCTTCTTCGGAATGCAGTCAGTAGCCGGGGGCTTTGTCGTCATATTAGCTCTTATCCTCCTGATACTCCTGACCATACATCATTTCAGACAGGTATCGCGAACGGCAGTCTGGCTTCTGGTTCCCTACCTGTGCTGGACCGTATTTGCAACCCTCCTGAACGGGATGATACTCGTACTGAACCCGTTCGGGTAATCATGGATCGATGCACAGAGGTACAGGAGAGAAAACCATGATAGAACTGGAACCAATCGGCGTTATCCATTCACCATTTACCAGCCGGGGATCAGCACCACGGCAGGGGCGATCCTGCTCTGAACCGATGAAAATCGAGATCTATCCTCAGTTCGTCCCCGGTCTTGGAACCATGGAGGGGATATCCCATATCTGGGTGTTATACTGGATGGATCGGGCAGAACGGGATATCCTCTTTGCAAAACGGCCAGACTGGGATGAACCCCGGCCTGTGTTTACCATCCGGTCACCTGCACGGCCAAACCCGATTGCACTCTCAATCGGAAGGATAGAAGAGATAGAAAAGGGGATCATCACGGTAACCGGCCTAGAGGCTCTGGATGGATCCCCGGTTCTAGACATCAAGCCATATGTGGTTGAGATAGACTGTATATTTGATTCGTTAAATCCATTTGAAAAAAAATGAAATATCAGAACCTTTTGAGGATCTGCTCTGCTGCTGCCTCACCGGAGAGGAGCATTCCGCCAAAGACCGGACCCATCCGGTGACCGCCAAAGACCGCGTTTGCCGCCATCCCACATACGAAAAGACCGGGAAATATCTCTTTGGTATGAGCGACCACGGCAGACTCCGCATTATCTGCCCACATGGTCCCTTCTCCCTTAATATCAGGTTTTCCACACTTTTTCGACACCTGCCGGGCTATTACCGCATCATGACCTGTCGCATCAACAGTCATTTTACACCCAATGGTGAGCGGATCCACATGAAGTCCGGTCGCTTCCACCGGCTGCCAGTTGATCACCAGACCTGACAGAGTTCCATCTCCCTTGATCATGACATCCTCAACCGTCGTCAGATTGAAAAATTCAACCCCTGCATCCGATGCTGCAGCGGCGAGTTTGGTGACAGCTTCCACTGATCTGGCCGTGTAGTACCCTGGAGCGAATTCTGATGATCTGATACCAAACCGGTCAAGGAGCCTTTTTGCCTCCTGCTGGACCACAATACGGGGAAACATCATTCCTCCTCCCCACATCCCGCCACCGATGGATAATTTCTTCTCAATCAGGCCTACTTTTAACCCCTTTTCTGCGATGAGGGCAGCACAGACAAGACCGGACGGACCGGCCCCGATCACGGCAACATCCATCTCCATGTACTCAATGAGGGTGTTGAGGTGGTCGGTTACGATTGCCCTGCTAATGGTGATTTCATCAAGCGTCATATCCATATTGCGTCTCGTTTGAACTATTTCTACGTTTTGTGCACCAGACTGTATGGAGAGATCGGGGGGAGTTTATGAATGTATCATGAGGTCTGCAAATTTTCTGGAAGCGGCGGCGATATCCGGGCTACAAATCACCGCAGAAATGACTGCAATCCCGTCAGCACCGGCAGCAAGGACGTCGCCTGCATTTGTAAGATTGATACCGCCGATGGCAATGATGGGAATGGCTACCCGTTCCCTGATACTCCGAATCAGGCCCGGGCCCACGGCCGGTCCGGCATCTGCCTTTGTTCCGGTCGGATATACCGGGCCTACCCCAAGATAATCGGCCCCTCCTTTTTCAGCCAGGACTGCTTCCTCAACGGTCCCCACCGATACCCCGATGATGAAGGGCCGGGGAGCCAGTAACCGGGCGGCAGAGAGGGGGAGATCATCCTGACCAAGGTGGACGCCATCCGCCTGTACTGCAAGCGCAATGTCCAGTCTATCATTCACGATGAACCGGGCATGATGCTGAGTGCACAACGATCGGATCTCCTGCGCAATTGCATAGAGTTCTGCTGCATTTCTTCGCTTATCGCGGAGCTGGATGATTTTTGCACCGCCGGAGAGAGATTCTTTCGCAATCTGTATATGTGAGCAGCCAGGAGCCAGAATCTCATCAGTAATGATGTACAGACCACAATCCATGTGTTTTCTTAGGACATGCAGATATATATCATCCTACGTGAAGTATCATACATACCTGGTGGCATCATGATATCCCGGATTGATCTGCGAGTCATCATCATACTTGCAGTTATCATAGGAATCGGCGGATGCATGACTCTGGTCTTCATGTACCACAAGGATGCCCAGCTTCGGGAACAGGTCCTCACAGAAACCAGACTTGCCGCAGCAGGAATTGACCTTGACACTATCAGGAACTTTCATGGTTCAGATGCCGATCTTACCAACCCCGCGTATATCTCGATGAAAGAGAAGATGGTCAGTATCAAGGCTGCAGAACCGCTCAGCAGGTTTGTATATATCATGGGGCAGCGGGATGACGGGGGTGTGTTTTTTTATGTTGACTCCGAATCACCCGGAACCGACGGGTACTCCCCGCCAGGACAGGATTATACGGAGGTTTCTGACCAGGTTCGTGAGTTATTTACCACAGGAAAGGCCGGGATAGTAGGCCCCACAACCGACCGGTGGGGAACCTGGATCAGCGGCTTGTTACCGATTCAGGATCCCAAGACTGGTACTATTATCGGCGTTTTCGGGATTGATATCGACGCGAGAAACTGGACATTGATCACCCTGTATGCCGGCGTTCCTCCTCTGGTCGGGACATTGCTCATTGTTGCCATCTTCCTCTCATTTATCACCATTAACCGGAGAAAGGATGAAGAGAACGAAAAACTGGCAATATCTGAACAGGCATACCGGGAGAGTGAAGCGCGACTTTCTGCAATTCTTCAGAGTTCTCCGGCATTCCAGTTCGTTATCGATCAAAATCACACGGTCATCTCCTGGAACCGGGCCCTTGAGAAGTTTTCAGGGATTCCTGCATCAGAGATGATCGGGACGAAAAACCATTGGAAAGCATTTTTCCCGACTGAACGACCCCTTCTTGTAGATGCTCTTCTTGACCGGAACTTTCAGATTCTGAATGAACTGTATGGTGACAGTTGTCATCCGTCTGACCTCATCGATGGGGCATATGAGATGACCCGGTATTATCCGGAGATGAAAGAGAACGGCATCTGGCTGTACATTCTTGCTGCCCCGTATAAAAATGACCAGGGTGAGATAATCGGTGCTGTTGAGACACTGATTGATGTGACTGAACGTCATCGGGCAGAAGAAGCGGTTAAAGAGGCGGTTAAAAAACTAAACCTTCTCTCCAGTATCACCCGCCATGATATTCTGAATAAAATCACTATGCTTCAGGGCCTTATGATGCTCATCGCCGAAGCAGTGGAGCATGATCCGGAGTCTTCAGAGTATGTGAAGATGGGAAAAGGAGCAATTAACGCAATTAAAAAGCAGATTGAATTCACCCGGACCTACCAGGATATCGGGCTGAATAAGCCGGAGTGGAATGAGATATCTGATATCATCCTGAATGTTTCAAAAGAGTTGATCATAAAAGACATCTCTCTCTCTATCTCCCTTGACGGAATCCAGGTCTACGCAGACCCGCTCATCAGAAAGGTCTTTTATAATCTTATGGATAACTCAATCCGGCATGGTGAAGGTATTACCAGGATCTGCTGTACATATGACATCCAGGATGACACCCTGGTGATCAGGTATGCTGACGATGGAATGGGAGTTTCACCTGATGAGAAAACCTTGATCTTTGAGAAAGGGTATGGAAAGAACTCCGGCCTTGGCATGTTCCTTGCGAGGGAGATATTATCCATTACCCACATCACTATCAGGGAGACCGGGGAGTATCAGAAGGGTGCTTTATTTGAGATACTCGTCCCGAAAGGGATGTACCGGTTTTCTCATCCGGAGCAGAGCCTGTCCTGATTCCCGGTTAAGACATAGGGGCCGGATATCACTGCATGTATTACGATATTCGATCCAGCCTGAACAGAAAAAAGACGGGGATCATCTGAGCCACCAGTGATACTCCCCTACAGGACTCTGAACATCTCTGATTTTGTTGCACTTCTTCCCCGACCTGCATCCCTGGTAACATCCAGATCATACCAGCCGGCCCAGGTTCCGTTTGGAATGGTCAGATATCCGGTGATCCGGGTTCCTTTGTATGACACTGCACCAGATACCGGTATCGTCGTGGCATTATGGGTAAGATTCAGGTTCAGATACTCTCCATCCCCGAAATTTTTACCTGTTACGGTGATCTTCAGATCCTCAGTTCCAACCTGAGCCCGGTCAGGCTCAATTGACTCGATGACCGGGGTGTTATTATAGAGAATCCTGAAAGCTCCGGTTTTTACCAGCTTCTGACCAGACGGAAATATGACCGTCAGATCATACAGATCCGGCATGGCATCTGACGGGATATGGAACCAGGCCTTCAGCTCATCAGGACGGACAAGTGCAGTTGATTCGCTTTGAATCTGGTCCTCTCCGCTTGCGGTCAGCATGACGGACGACCCGTTTGCAAGGTTATTCCCCCCTATGGTTGCGGTAAGATACTGCCCCTGTTCCCCGGCAGCCGGCTCTATACCGGACAGGAGAAGGGATGTTTTCGTATAGATGGAGAAACCGCCTTTGAGAATATCACTCTTGTTATACCGGCTGGTTACAACCACGTCCCAGACCCCCTGCTCAGCATTCTCCGGAATGGGGATGGTACAGGTGATCTGGGTTGGTGAAACGATGGTGATATTCTTTGCAGATATGGTCTTTTCCCCCCGCTGCAACGTGACCCGATCCCCTTCAAGGAATGACATCCCTCTGATGGTAACCTGACGGTCTGTGCCCTGGATTCCCCAGACCGGAGTTATCTGCAGGTTAAAGGGAGCATATGGCTCTCCACTCAGATAGGCATTGGTCTTTCTGGCAGACTGTCCATCAGGATTCGTAACGGTAAGGTCCCACAGGCCCTCATGATACCTGGCAGGAACCTTCACCGTACCGATGATACGACCAGGTGAATCAACAACGGGGTCTATTCCCTGCACGATGAGATCATTTCTTGATAAGGAAAAGGTAGCTCCTTTCAGGAAATTGCTGCCGGTTACCGCTACCTGCACCGGGACATCCATGTCACCCTGGTCAGGCGTGATGGCAAGGATCTGAGGCTTTGGGAGAGCAATAACGGTAAATCCTTCTGACCTGACGGCTTCCTGCCCGTCTGCGTTGGTTATTGAGAGGTTCCAGGAGCCGGGTCTGGCATCTGTCGGAAGGATGAGTTCTCCGGATATCTGGTCATACCTTACTGACAGATTGGTAAGCGGTATCTGTCTTGTATCCTGGTTAATGTGGACTGTACAGCCGGAGCGGAAATATCTCCCGGTTATCTGGAGTGGAACTGATGATCCTGCCATTGCAGAGGAGGGTGAAATATTCACAATCTCCGGTGCTGCCGGAGGCTGGACATGAAATACCTGGTTATACCGGTGCTCTCCCAGTGATGGTGACTGAAGGATCATCTGATACAGCCCGGGATTTGCATCAGCCGGGACAATGACCCGGAAGGTTACGGATGTATCGGAGAGGTTTTTCACGTCCGTTACATTCAGGACAGAATCATCCTTTGCAAAACGAATGGTCATGTCCTCTGAAAAACCCTGTCCGGTCAGGGTGACCAGGTGGGAGAATCCTGCATGCACAGTATCAGGGGAAAGACTGGTAATATCAGGGGCCTCTGCGCCGGATACCGGATTGTAACCTGCGAGCAGAATTCCTCCAACAATGCAGAACAGACACCAGTATCTGGCAGAGAAATGAAATTTACTCGGTATCAAATTAAAATTCATGGAGATCTCCCAACCGGTTGTTCCGGTTTGTTCATCGTTCAATATTTGAGAGCGAAGAAGAAAAACTTCTGTGTAGTAATCCGCAGAGCGCTGTTTTGAACGCAAGCCCAGGGCCTCTGCATGCGAATGGAGATACCATCATGCATATCAGTACACCATCCTGTATCCTGCGGACCTGGTCGGTCAGTGATGCCCCCTCGCTTTCTATTCATGCAAATAATCCGGATATTGCACGATGGATGCGGGACGGATTTCCATCCCCCTATTCCAGAGATGATGCAGACCGGTTCATCGCAATGGCACAGAATGAACAAATCGCTATCCTGCTCGCAATTGAGGTTGATGGGGAGGCTGTCGGGGGAATCGGTATTCACCCGCTTTCGGATGTTTACAGAAGGACAGCAGAGATTGGATACTGGCTGTCACAAAAGTATCAGGGAAGAGGGGTCGTGACCGATGCAGTCAGGGCATGTGTGCCGGTAGTCTTTGCAACCACGGATATTATCAGGATTCAGGCAGGTGTATTTCATACAAATCTGTCGTCCATGAGGGTGCTTGAAAAATGCGGATTTGAACACGAAGCAGTACATACCAAAGCAATATGGAAACATGGACAATTCCTTGATGAGCACCTCTATGTTCTCTTCAGGGACCGGTACGAGAGCAGAAAAGAACCTAATGCCCGAACGCTGAACTAATAGTATGCAGCTGCTTCGGGTACTCTCAATAATCCTCATTCTCCTGACCTTTGGGATAGCATACATGGTTTACCCCATCCTTCCGGACGAAATTCCTACCCACTTGAATATTCAGGGTCAGGTGGACGGGACAATGCCGGTATTCCCAGGGGCCCTCCTCATTCCAGCTCTTATGGCAGGGATAACCCTCTTGATGATTATTCTTCCCAGATATGATCCCAAATGGGAAGCCTACCAGGAATTCCAGGGAGCATATGACGCACTTATCCTGCTGCTCAATATATTCTTCTTTCTGCTCTTCCTCATCACCATTCTCTGGGCCCTGAGAATTGAAGTTCCAATGAACCAGGTTATATCGGCCCTTTTCGCCATCCTTATGGGGGGAATTGCATGTTTTATCCGTCGGGTAAAGCCAAACTGGTTTGCCGGGATTCGGACTCCCTGGACCATGGAGAGCGAGACCGTATGGAAGGAAACTCATGAACGCGGATTTCGCGTCTTTCTTATCATCGCCCTCCTCTGCCTGCTTGGGATCCTGGTACCGGAGTATGCGTACCTCTTCATCCTTCTTCCGGTCATCATAGGAACCATATATCTTGTAGTCTATTCGTATATCGTCTGGAAAAAGGAGAAGATCGCATGATACAAAACGAATATGGCTTCGGAAGGATGGTCTTTCCCATCTTTTTCGTCCTCCTTTTGGTCTGCCTTCCGGTGGCAGGGCTCATGAGTCCGGAAGAGTGGCGGATGACTGCTCCAGGAAAATTTTCCACGCTCTCCGCTGAGGAGGTTGCCTCGATTGCAGAGCCGCTTGTTGATAATGGAACATATCCAAGCCTTGTTATTATCCTGGAGGATCGGAACGGTTCTGCCCTTTACACCTTTGGGATGGCTAATCGTGCGACGGGTCAGGCTCCTGACAACCGAACCACTTTCGAGGTTGGATCGGTTTCAAAGACCTTTACCGGGCTATTGCTCGCCGATGCAGAGCTTCGGGGTGTGATAAACCTGTCTCTCCCCATACAGACCTATGTTCCGGAGGGGGTGACCGTCCCCTCATGGCAGGGCAGGGAGATTACCCTCTCCGATCTCGCTACCCACACATCAGCACTTCCCAATGTGCCTGATGATTTTTACCGGTACCAGAAGGAGAGCGACCCAATCGAAACTCAGGCTGAATCAACCTTCAGGGGATATGAGGAGATACCGGCAGATCTGGTATATGCATGGCTCTCAAACCTGACTCTGACGCGATCTCCAGGTGATGACTGGGAGTATTCAAACGCAGGGACGGCCATTGCAGGAGATATCGTTGCACGGGTCCAGAACAGAACCTATCCGGAGCTCGTGAATGAGCGTATCCTCACCCCGCTTGGGATGAAAAGCACCGCTGCAGGGTGGAACCCTGAGCTTTTGGAGCGTTCTGCAGTTGGATACCGTGGGTATGCCCCGGACCATGACGAAGGGATGATCATCAGGTACAATGAGTTCTGGACGCCAGCAGCGGGAATCATCTCTGATGCGGATGACATGGCAGCTTACCTTGCCCTGCAGCTCGGGTTTCTGGATGTACCTGAAGAGCTCAGAAAAGCCGTCAATTTGTCACATGATCCACGAACCATCCGATCTACTGAAGAGGTTGATCTCTGGCAGTCGCTCTTCTGGGACACGTTTGAGACCGAAGGCATTCCCCAGACCCATCTGAAGGCCGGAGAGACCAACCGGTTCATGGCTGATATTGCATTTGTAAAGGACGAGGGGATTGGCGTTGTTGTTCTGAGCAATGTGGCATACTTTTCAGATACTCATGTTGAATCCGATGTTGCCATTCCACTCATTAGACTGATGCTGGAGAAAAGATAACCAATCATAGGAAGCATACTAAGAAGGAAATCCTGGTCCATATATGCAGGCCTGACATAACCGGAAAATATCCGGGTACTCCGGATAAAAAGGGCAGAAAGAGGAGAAATAATTAATATGCAGTACTATCCGGCGCCAGAAGAGGTGATAGAGATGAGTGATCTGATAGCTGCAGTTGAATCTGCATTTATTGATCACGGTGCGGGAAGGAGCATTATGCCCCCGAAGGTCTATGTAAATCTTCCGGGGGGTGATTTCAGAACAATGCCATCATATATTCCATCCCTTCAGACAGCCGGGGTAAAGATTGTGAATGTCCACCCCGAAAACAGGAAGGCAGGTCTGCCAACCGTGATGGCGGTCACGATACTTCTGGACCCCCCGACCGGAATGCCTGTTGCAGTTCTGAATGCAACCACACTCACTGACCTTCGGACCGGAGCTTCTGCAGCTGTTGCAACCAGGGCTCTGGCTCACAAAACATCCGGGACCCTTGGGATTATTGGATCAGGCAGGCAGGCTGATTCCGGTCTTCTGGCCCTCTCCCATGTCTTTGAACCGGAAGAAGTGCTGGTATGGTCCAGGTCAGCCTCTCATGCAGAGAAGTTTGCACAGCGGTATTCTCATCTCCCTATACGACCCACCGATATTGAAACCGCTGCAGGGGCCGATGTCCTTCTGACCGTAACCCCTTCGAAAATCCCGATCATTCTGGATGAGTGGATCTCTGACGGGGCTCATATCAATGCCATGGGGGCCGATGCTCCAGGAAAACAGGAACTTGATCCCGCAATACTAAAAAGAGCGGATGTGTTCGTGGATGACATGGACCAGGCCATCCATTCCGGAGAGGTGAATGTGCCAATCAGTGAGGGGATATATACCCCCTCGCAGATAACCGGAACGCTTGGGAAGGTGCTGACCGGGTCGATCCCAAAACCCTCCCCTGGCACAGTCACGGTTTTTGACTCAACCGGGCTGTCTATTACCGATCTTGCAGCAGCCCACCTCGCAATAGGAAAGGGAAGAACCATTGACCTGCCATTTATGCAGAATGCCGTAACACCGGGCATTATCGGAGTGAGAGAATGAAGAAGGTTTCCTGCCCGTCATGTGGAAAAGAGAACAGACCGGATGCCCGGACCTGTGCATATTGTGCCATGCCAATAGATGATAAACCCGCACCACACGTAGAACCGATATCTCCGTATGATGATCTCTTCTCAGATGATATCATCCCAGAAAAGCCACAACCAAAAGCAAAACCACTGAAAGGACCGGTACTGGAGCCTGATGCAGAGTTCGAAGAGCCTGCCGGAAGAAAACGGATGCAGATTCCGCTACCGGCAAACCGGGATATGGCTTTTCTTGCAGGGATAATCGGTGTGGGAATCATCCTTATCCTGGCGGTGTTCTTTCTGCCATCCACCCCTCCTGACCAGACATCAGTCCAGGTTCCGGAGATTACGCCTGAAGTAACCAGGGAAATAATCGAGACTCCAAAGCCGACACCAGATGTTCAGTCAGGGACCGGATACACCCAGTTTGACAACTTTTCAGATAAAGAGAGCGGGTGGGGATCGTATGAAAGTGATACGTTCCTGAAGTATTACTCCGGGGGAGAGTATCACATGATCCAGAAGGGAGAGGACCTCTCCGACCGTGCCCTTCTCGGAAAGGATGTCACAGATTTCGTTGCAGAGGTAGAAACGCGGCTTGATTCAGGCCCGCTCACCGGTCAGTACGGGATGATCTTCCGGTTTGATAACGGGAACTACTACTCATTCGGAATCAATGGCCGTGGCTGGTTCACGGTCAGGAAACACATGGACGGAAAGGTGTATGAGATGATTCCCCTGACCGAGACCTATATTCTGAATAAGGGGTATGAAACCAACCGGCTCGGGATCAAGGCTGAAGGAAATACGCTGAGCCTCTATATCAACGGGAAGATGGTCAGGGCCATTTCTGACACATCCCTTACCCACGGGGATATCGGGTTCTTTGTATCCCGCCTGGCAGAACAGGGATTTATCAAAGAACAGCCGGTCCATGTCGCCTTTGATAACTTCAAATTCGGGGAGATATAATCCTGAACCCTGTTTCCGGGATGCCGTGGTTCACCGCTCCTGATATAATCCCCTTTATCTCCAGGATACGTGCATGAATCAGTATGCCGTCATCGTCATCGGGGGAGGGCCGGCAGGACTTTTCTGCTCTCTCCTTTTAGGAAAAGGGGGGTGCAAGACCCTTCTCCTCGAAAAGATGCCAACCTGCGGGAGAAAACTTCTCCTATCCGGTTCAGGTCAATGTAACCTTACCCATACCGGACCGATATCTGAATTCACATCCCATTACGGGGATCATGGGAGATTTATCAGACCTGCCCTGATGCACTTCTCAAATGTCAAGCTCATCAGCTTTTTCCAGGACCGGGGAGTGCCGTTTCGTGATGACGGGAATGGTAAGTATTTTCCTGAATCAGGAAAGGCCCGGGATATCCTCAATGTCCTGCTCAAAGAAGCGAATGAGGCCGGTGTCATCATCCATACCAGCGAGCCGGTGCATACCATCAGTCATGACATCTCCGGATTTACGGTTACCACCCGGACAGATACCTATCATAGTACCGGAGTTGTGCTCGCAACCGGGGGATATACCTATCCTGTAACGGGATCCACCGGTGACGGCTATACCCTTGCACAGGCTCTCGGGCATACGATTGCAGAACCAGGTCCTGCCCTGACACCGATCCATACTCAGAATTTTCCCTTCCGGGACCTTTCCGGTATATCCTTCTCTCAGGTACCGCTCACTCTGTACCGGGAGAAGAAGAAGGTTCATGAAGCACGAGGAGATCTTCTTATCACTCACACGGGATTTTCCGGGCCTGGAATCCTTGATATGTCCAGATATTTCAGGGCCGGGGATGAGCTCAGGGTCTCATTCATTCAGTATACGAATATCAATTCCGCCAGGGAGGGCCTGATTTCCCGTTTCTCATCAGGCGGGGTGAAACAGGTAAAGACCATCCTAACCAGCATTCCGCTTCCAGACCGGTTTGTGAGATTGATCATGGAACTGGCAGAAGTTCCCCCTGATATGACCTGTGCGCAATTTCCTAAGGAGATGAGAAACCGGCTGATACCAATGCTACTTGAATACCCGGTTCAGGAGATGAAACCGGGCGGAGAGAATGAAGCGATGGTCTCACGGGGAGGAGTGTCCCTTGATGAGGTGAGAAAAGAGAGCATGGAGTCCCGAATCCTACCGGGTCTGTACTGTATCGGCGAGGTTCTTGATATTGACGGAGACTGCGGCGGGTACAACCTGCAGGCCGCGTTCTCAACCGGGGCACTTGCTACGGATACTCTGTTAAAAAAGTTGAAAATTCCGGAGAAAATCTGAATCAGTATCTAAATCAGGATTGGGAAATTCCCCCCGCTTCCCTGATAAGCCCGCTCATGTCAATCCAGATGACCAGTTCTTTCTTACTCTCTCCTTTCTCACCAACATCCTTCTTAATGACACCGAGGATATGAGAGTCTTCACCGGCCCCATGAGAGGTCTGATCGATATCGGCCACATTCACGGTCAGAACCGAGGTGACTTCATCCACTACAACCCCGGTCTTTCCGTCAGTTACCGACTCATCAAGAACAATGAACCGGAGGTCTTCGGTATCTCCGGATTTTCCTTTTGTAATCTTCAGGAGCTGGCGAAGGTCCACAATAGTTGTGATCTCCCCTCTGAGGTCGATAATTCCCCTGATGTATGCCGGTGCATGAGGGAGTGGTGTTATCTTGGATGCTTCGACAATCTCCTTGACATCAAAGAGGTTGACTGCAAACTTGTCGTCACCAATGATGAACTCGACGACCTGAACCTCCTCGTTTCCATGCTCATTTGTTGTTACCCCTGCCGTTTGTGTTGCTGCCAGAACCATCTAAACCACCTGTCTGCATGAAACCGGTATGGACATACTCCTTCCGAAGCGCTCCATCCCCACCGAAAAACCCGGCATTTTCTCTCATCTTATGAAATCACTTGGTAATTCAGCAGGGTCTGCCGGCCGGCCCCCCTGAACGAATATGCTATCAACAAGTACCTACTTGGGTATAATCCTTTATATTCTTATACACACCTGCGTATATTGTTAGGAATTCTCTGAAACATGATTGCTCCCCGCCCTCCGGACCCTACTGAGGAGTATGTCAGGTTTATCTCATGGTTTTTGAAGCATCGGACCATGATATTCTTGTCAGATAAGACTTAAAAAAAGTTTACATTTAATCGTTTTCAGGACATCAACAATTCATCCATTTACTGTTTTTCAGGAATGCGAACCGTCGCATGATGGGAAGGGCAATCTTCGCTCCCAGGACAAGCACCTGAAAGAACGGACCTTCAAGCCGGTCTGATACCTCTTTGAGTCTCTCCGGGATATGAATCCCCTGGGGACAGGCAGAAAGACATGCCCCGCACCCGACACAGGCAGATGCAACCGAATATCCGCTCATAACCCCACCCAGACGGGCAGCATACACGGCATTAGTTCGCCAGGTATCCCCGAACATGAAGAGATTGTTGTACATCTCAAAGCAGGAGGGAATATTTACCCCAAACGGACAGGGCATGCAGTACTGACATCCGGTGCAGGGCACTTTCATCAGCGAATGCCAGGTATCGCTGACCCTCCTGATGACACTTTGCTCCTCTGCAGTCAGACTTCCCGGATACGCGGTCTCTGCAGTCCGGCAGTTCTCATCCACCTGTGCAAAATCATTCATCCCCGACAGGACCATGGTGATTTCAGGCTGATCCCAGAGCCACCGGAGCGCCCATTCTGCCATAGTCCGCTTTACCGGAGCCTGTTCCCATATATGTGCGATCTCACCGGGGGGACTCCTTGCAAGTTTTCCGCCACGCAGGGGTTCCATGATAAAGACTGCCAGGCCCTTTTGTGCTGCATATGTCAGGCCCTCCCGCCCTGCCTGACTGAACTCATCGATGATATTGTACTGAATCAGACAGCAATCCCAGGGGTATGCATCCACGATCTCTTTAAAGGTCTTTGTATCTTCATGGAATGAAAATCCGGTATGTTTGATCCGTCCATCTGCTTTTGCCGTATCAAGGAACTCCAAAACCCCACATGCCTTCATCCGGTCCCAGCTCTCCCGTCCTATGGAATGGATGAGATAATAGTCGATATAATTCGTATTGAGCCGGTTTAGCTGTGTATTTAAAAAGAAATCCATATCCTCCCTGGATTTTACCAGCCAATGTGGAAGTTTTGTTGAAATGGTTACCTTCTCCCGGTACCCGTCTGCAAGGGCCCTGCCAAGAAATGATTCCGACTGTCCGTGATGGTAGATCCAGGCGGTGTCAAGATGAGTGATGCCTTTGTCTATTGCATACCGAAGCAGGGCTTTTGACCGTTCCTCATCGATGGAACCATTCTTTTCAACAAATCGCATACACCCGAATCCAAGGATCGGGAGTTTTTCCTGTGTCCGTGGTACTTCCCGGCAGAGTATATCAATCACCTTCTCCTCATAGGAGGGTGTTATTCAGAGAAATGAAGATGGCACGGAATCTTCCATCTGGGTATTCATGACAGCCTGAACGGTTGTATACCGGGTAATGGCCTGATGTATCTTTTCACTCAGAACTGAAAAGACAATGGATGGATCACCGGTCTTCATCACGTAAAAATCGGCACCAGACTCTTTTGCATCCCCTTCGATATCTTCCTGCCTGATTCCGCTGAGAAAGATGAAGGGTGTTGATGTTCCACGCTTTCGAACCAGGTGCAAAAATTCAATGCCATTCATCTCCGGCATCTGATAATCTGATATGATGATATCAAAAGGGTTCGTGCGCAGTAAGTCAAGGGCCTGTTCTCCGGATTCTGCAGAGGTTATCTCATAATCTCCAAAAAGGGTGAGATAATCTGAAACTGTTGATCTCCACAGACGCTGATCATCAACATGGAGCACCCGGATTGGCTTTTCAGGCATAT
This sequence comes from Methanospirillum hungatei JF-1, assembly GCF_000013445.1. Lineage (NCBI taxonomy): Archaea > Methanobacteriati > Methanobacteriota > Methanomicrobia > Methanomicrobiales > Methanospirillaceae > Methanospirillum > Methanospirillum hungatei. The sequence continues at coordinate 2,164,614 of NC_007796.1, read as the reverse complement.
CAGACAGAGTACCCTATACATCCTTCGGTGATATATAGTTTGATATATGGAGGTCAGGGTTTTTGAGACCATATGCCTACGCTATGATTGGGTGTTCCTTATGTGTCTCCAAATCTCCCGTTTTTCTTCGTCCTTCTCGTATGCTTTACCATATCCCCTATAGTGCTTCTGTTCCCTTGCCATGGTATTGCATGGCATTACTGAATGCAACGGTGATGTGCAGATCTGTTTTGCGCAATTGATTGGCAAATTCTTAACGTATCGCGAGTTCCATGGTCATTCATCCCAGAAATATGGATACCATCCTGCTCTCCTGCAGGACCCTGGGAGAGAGAACTCCAGGAGAACAGGAGGGTACCAGGCCAGATGTGTGGCTGGCACTTTTTTGGGACAGTGGTCATGGAACCAGGAGAAGAGGGATTGACAATGGCAATAGATGCTATCGTATCACAAGAAAGGACGTTTACGAAACTGAATCCAAATATCGAGTGTGCTCTTCGTGATGCACAGAACTGTAAGATGGCAGGGGATTATCAGCTTGCCCTGAACCTGTATGACAAGGTTATTAAGGAAGATCCGGCAAATGTTCGGGCATTACATTCAAAAGCGAATGTTCTGGACCTGATGGGGAATTATTCTGAGGCGATCAGGTGTTATGAATCCGCTCTTGAGTGCGATCCCCACAATGCTGAGGCATGGTATAATAAGGGAATGACCCTCCGGAAGACAGGCAGGCATGAAGAGGGTCTTGAACATATCAGAAAGGGCATCTCCCTGGCCATGGGAGATATCTGACAATTTCATCTTTTTTTTCTTTCTAAACGTTTTTATGGGTATTTCAGAAACATTTTCACTTTCACCCTGCACCCCTGAAGTTTATATGGTCATCATGCCGACCATCAGAGTATGATATCGCTGCCATCCTATCTGACAACGCTTGCCCCGTGGGAATTTTCCGTCTACATCGCTCCCCGAGACGTTATTCAGGCAGCGCTTCCGGATGCAGCAGGGGCATTCAGATCGGTCGTATACCTGCACGGGAACTCAGGGACCAGATTACTGAAGGAACACCCTGACCGGCATATCTCATATGTACTGGTTTTGGGGTTTGATGACCTGATGGCATATATTTCAGGGGCGAAAGGTTCTCTGCTCCTCATTGAGTACTGTGATGAATGGTTTATGGATGATCCTGATCGGATTAGAGCCTTTGGAGAGGTCTGTAAGAATTATTCCCGAAAGAGGGGGGCCGCAGTTCTTCTGTCGGTGAGGGTGAATTATGTTATCCGGACTCTTCAGCCATTTATCGGGCCGGTTCAGTGGGTGCAGACGTCTCCCCGGTACGCCCTGTCGCAGACTCCGCTCTTTATATGTGAGGAGCAGCAGGTGTTCAGGTACGGGCAGCAGACTCTTGGAGTATAGCAATGGATGTATGCGATCGTTCGTGTCATGAGAGGTGAGGGGGTTAATCCAGTCACAGAATGAGATTGATAAGTATAATGGCTTTGAGATGATCTCATCCACGATGAGGCTGCAGAGTCATTCTTCCGTACCGAACTGGTCCGGCCTCCCCCGTTCCCCTCCGGTACGAATCTTGACCGAAGATGATGATCGAGCAAAAAAAGGGTTTTGCCGGTTCAAAACGGATCATCGATCCGTACCTCCCCGTTCTCTCCTGCCCGGACGGTACACACCATATTCCGGGGCGTACCATGTGTAGGTACATCCCAGCAACAGCCCCGGTGTTTACAAGACCGATCCCAATGGATATTCCTGCAACAATCAGGTCAATACTCACTCATCATCTCTGAATACAATCCGTTCGGTCATATTCAGCCTGCCTGCAACATCACTGGTATAGAAGGTCTCATTGCTCTGGTCCTGTGACGATGCACGGGCAAGAATCAACCCGGTCCCGTTGACCATCGTTGTTGCTGATGTCTCTGATGAGGTAAGATCCCTCGATGATGTATACAGGCCGGACTTCATAAGCCCGGTATACCTGATCTCATCCTCGATTCTGGTCCGATTTTCAGAAATCTCAAATACACATCCGCTCTTTTTCGGGGTCTGATTTGCTTCCTGCCCGGAGTACTCATCAATTCCCATAGGACCAGACGAATCAGCAACGGTGACGGCCTCTACCTTCCCGTCATTTACCTGCAACTCTCTTATAATCGAAGCAATACTGGTAGTAAAGAGGTGTGCTGCATAGGTCTGCCCCTGTCCGATGACCGAAGATGAGACCCATGATGCCCCGTCACACATGATGGTTGATGATATCGAGTCTGCACCGGCTAATCCGGCGATGAGCAGCAGAATACATCCAATCGCACATCCCCGGTTCATGTCTTCACCACACAATAATGGGGGGATTATGCCAGAGCCGGCACTGTATCTGCCCATGTCTCGATGGTGGAAAGGATGCTGTCCGCTTCAAAACTGGATACCGTTACCTTGTCCCGCCTGAAGGCGACATTGTACAGTTCTCCGGATGCTGCATGGCACTTGAGGGTGACACTAAACCCATCCTCTGAACTGTCATGGGAAGCAGTTCCCCCTATGGCGGTTTCCAGTGCTTCATTTGCAAGGATGTCTGCGATGATGGTGTCAAAGGCTGCGGATGACGGTGCCCGGATACTGATCCGTCCGACCTGTTTCCCGTCATTGTTTTCGTATATGACGGTCCCGGTGTAGTTTTCCGCACTCTTCTGGACTGCCGGATGGTTCTCCCCTCCTGACAGGTATGGTGTGCATCCCCAGGGGTTATCGGAAAGGATGGTCCCGATGATGGTGTTCATTGCTGCCTTGTTTGCGAACGGCGTTGCAAGAATCCGTTCGGCTGATTTCACAGTTGACTATGTCCTGAAATCTGGCCTGTACCTACAATGAAACTTGTATATCTTTGATACGTATATTAATATGTAAAAATTCACCTGATGCTTTATGGGAGAAATTATTGAAGCGATATATGAGGACGGAGTTTTTAAACCACTAAAAAAACCCGATCTCGCAGATAAAACAAAGGCAACGATAATCATTCAGGGCACTATTACGAGAAAAACGAAAGGAATAATGTCCTCAAACTCGATTGAAAAGATTATTGATGAGATAGAAGATGAAAGCCTTTTTTGATTCAAATATTTTCCTCTATCATCTCACTGGTAATTACTCCCTTGCTTCAGAATATATTGAAAAAGTTGAAATGGGTATTATCCAGGGATATATCAATGATATTGTTTACTCAGAAGTGATTCTGGGTTTTCTAAGGGCTCAAACTCAGTTATCATCAAAAAGAATACGAGAAAAATTACCTTATATCAGCATAGATTCTGATGATTTACAAGATCTCTTCTCAATTTTTATCAATCTACCATCACATTCAGGGAGTTATATCTTTCAGATTATGAATACCTATCATTTAATGCCTCATGATGCTCTTATTGCAGCTTCATGTAAACAGTATGGGCTTGGAAAGATTGTGACAAACGATTCAGATTTTTCCAGAGTAGATTTTTTGGAGATAATCAATCCCCCAATCCAAGAATCATAATGGTTGTTTTGTTGTTGACTTCTCTTCAGGAATAAAAAAAGGGACGGAAATAAGGGTTTCACCCGGTTTAAATACAGATCATCGATCCGTACCTCCCCGTCCTCTCCTGCCCGGATGGTACACACCATATTCCGGGGCGTACCATGTGTAGGTACATCCCAGCAACAGCCCCGGCGTTTACAAGACCGATCCCAATGGATATTCCTGCAACAATCAGGTCAATACTCACTCATCATCTCTGAATACAATCCGTTCGGTCATATTCAGCCTGCCTGCAACATCACTGGTATAGAAGGTCTCATTGCTCTGGTCCTGTGACGATGCACGGGCAAGAATCAACCCGGTCCCGTTGACCATCGTTGTTGCTGATGTCTCTGATGAGGTAAGATCCCTCGATGATGTATACAGGCCGGACTTCATAAGCCCGGTATACCTGATCTCATCCTCGATTCTGGTCCGATTTTCAGAAATCTCAAATACACATCCGCTCTTTTTCGGGGTCTGATTTGCTTCCTGCCCGGAGTACTCATCAATTCCCATAGGACCAGACGAATCAGCAACGGTGACGGTCTCTACCTTCCCGTTATTTACCTGTAACTCTCTTATAATCGAAGCAATACTGGTAGTAAAGAGGTGTGCTGCATAGGTCTGCCCCTGTCCGATGACAGAAGATGAGACCCATGATGCCCCGTCACACATGATGGTTGATGATATCGAGTCTGCACCCACGAATCCGGCTATGAGCAGCAGAATACATCCAATCGCACATCCCCGGTTCATGTCATCACCACAAAATAATGGGGGGATTATGCCAGAGCCGGCACCGTATCTGCCCATGTCTCGATGGTGGAAAGGATGCTGTCCGCTTCAAAACTGGAGACGGTTACCTTATCCCGCTTGAAGGCGACATTGTAGAGTTCCCCGGATGCTGCATGGCACTTGAGGGTGACACTAAACCCATCTTCTGAACTGTCATGGGAAGCGGTTCCTCCTATGGCTGTTTCCAGGGCCTCGTTTGCAAGGATGTTTGCGATGGTTGTGTCAAAGGCTGCGGATGATGGTGCCCGGATACTGATCCGTCCGACCTGTTTTCCGTCATTGTTTTCGTATATGACGGTCCCTGTGTAGTTTTCTGCACTCTTCTGGACTGCCGGGAGGTTTTCTCCTCCGGACAGGTATGGGGTACATCCCCAGGGGTTATCGGAAAGGATGGTCCCGATGATGGTGTTCATTGCTTCCTTGTTTGCGAACGGTGTTGCGAGAATCCGTTCGGCTGATTTCACGGTTGACTTTGCGACAAAATCTGCCATTGTTTTTCTCCTGTCACGGGTGTGACCATACAAGGTCGATGGCAGGATAGAGGTGGTTAAAAATTGAGGTGAAAAAATGGGAATAGGATGGTCTGAATCAGGTTTGGTTGGGTTTGTAAAACGCTGGTGTGAAAATATCAAAGGTATATGAAGAGTTCAGAGCTTTTGGGTTGTTCCAGGTTATCAGAGGGTATTGATGACAGGAATCACGATCTGTCTGGAAAATTCCGATCTCACAATGGCTAAGCCTTTCGGTTGGGCAGGGTTTTCTTTAGGGCTTAATGGCTAAGGACATGTTGAAAAAAACCCTAAGTTTCATTTTTAACCGATTCGTCGTAATAAGATCCCCGTGATTTCAAGTGGGTCAGGTATGCTTTATATCCCGTACGTAACATCTATAGTAAAGTCGATCTCATAGAGGTATATGCCAGCACGTGATGTTATTCTTGATGAAATAGATGAACCTGGAATGGATGACCAGGAGTACCTTATTTCAGTTGTCCAGAGCAGGATACGGGACAGGAAACGAAATGCCCTGGCATTACGAGCTAAAGAAGCTTTATCCAATGTTGCATCAGGGAATGTTCAATCAGGAGGTTTTAAGGAGCTTTGGACTGACCTGAATGATTGAAGTCGTATGGGATGACAAGTCTGATTTTAACTTTGATGACAAACTGGGGAGAGGGAAGGAGAAGGTAGACCGGTTCACAAAACTCATCGCGATATACGAGAACCCTGATCTTGATTTCATTTCCAACCGGGCGGAATGTGACGATCCCCCTGGTGATGCCTATGAATACCTGATCAGCAACTTTTCTAAAGATTCGGGGAAGAGTAAAGGGAACTTCTTCACGCCCTCGGAGATCTCCCGGATCATGGCAAAGGTCATCGGGATTACTTCGGAGACGAAACGGGGTCAGACCATCTATGATCCGACAGGAGGGTCCGGATCGCTTATTCTGAAAGGGGCGAATGCGGATCCGAATGCTCTTACCATCTACCTGCAGGAGAAGGACAATACCACCAAGGGGCATCTGAAGTGGATGGGGGTTGTGGTATGAGAGAGGAGAACAACCATATACTAAATGGTGTCACTATCTGAGAGTGGAAAGTGTGAAATAAGCCTTGAAACAGGTAAAATACAAAATACAGGATTTAAAAACATTTTGTTGACGTCAACAAACTGGTCTTTCAAGGTTCTGGTTTTGAACGCCATAACGATGATATCCCTTGGACCTGATGAATCGTATTTACCTATTATTATATATCGGTTTATGACTAGGCTTCACATGTATTTTTTCATCTCAATTCCCATTTCAGAGAAATGTGTGTCACCAGTTACAACTACAGCCTGAATTTCCCGGGCAGTTGACGCAATAATGGCATCTGCTAGCGAAATACCTGCTTTTTTGATGGATCCAGCCGACAGGGCAATTGAAATTGTTACCGGAATTATTGTAAGATTAGAAGTGAGGATAGGATGTAAACGTTTTTCTGACTCATCTTCTCCAAATCTTTTAAAATAGAGGTACTTCAATTCGGTTAGTGTAACGGTTGAAATAAAACCATCTGCCTTTCCATTCTCTATCTCCTCAAAGATCGATTGAACTATTTCATGACCTGGTTCGTTGTGAAATAAGGTGATGAGTGCATGTGTATCAAAAAGATAATTCATACCAAAGAACGTTCCTGTTTTCTTAATTTTTCCAGATCGTCCAATAGTCCGTCTTCATTATATGCACCCATGAGCACAGATAGTTTCGAGCAGGGTATGAGCAAAAGGCCATTTTCACGTTCTTCCAGGAGTATCGTGTCCCCATCATTAAGATTATATTTTTTTCTTAATGGTAAAGGGATGAAGATGTGTCCATTATCTGCTACCTTCCCGACTTCCATATAGGATATTTATTATGGTGGAACTTGAAATTTTCCTCAATGGTTAAAAATCAGAACTTTATAACTCACTGTGGAAGAGTTGCGATGAACTCCGGGGAGGTATGGATGCATCCCAATACAAAGATTATGTGCTCGTCCTCCTCTTCGTCAAGTATGTGTCGGATAAATATGCCGGAGATAAGAAGGCATTAATCGAAGTTCCTTCTGGTGGGAGTTTCTCCGACATGGTTGCTCTTAAGGGAAATCCGGAGATAGGGGATAAGATCAATCAGATCATCGGAAAGCTCGCTGAGGCGAACGAGCTCAAAGGGGTTATTGACCAGGCCCCGGATGCTGCATGGCACTTGAGGGTGATCCTGAATCCATCCTCTGAACTGTCGTGGGAGGCGGTTCCCCTTATGGCTGTTTCAAGGGCTTCATTTGCAAGAATGTTTGCAATGGGTGTGTCAAATGCTCCGGATGATGGTGCCCGGATGCTTATATGTCATTCATTGATGTCCACGAGTGAGAAAAATTCTTATCTCTGCTGGCTTTTTGAAAAATGAATATAGGGAGAGCATCAGTTTTGATCTTCGCGATGCGGGCAGTGATCTGGTTCAATATTACCTATAAATTCCCAATTGATCAATTCAGTAACTAGGAAAGAATATGGACGAAACCACACCAGGACCCGTCATAATCAGTTCAGAGGCATTTTCAAGACTGAAACGATTACAATCAGAATTTGAAGAGGTTATTGAAACGATTGAAATTCTTAATACGCCGGATTTAATGGAGCAGATTCAGCGTTCAAGAGAAGACGTTCTTGCCGGAAGGACCCATTCCATTTCCAGTCCGGATGATCTCGATAGTATCTGGGAATAACATGCAGATAGAATACACTGAAGAATTCAAAAGGTGTCTTAAAAAGATCCGGGATAAGGGGTTACAGGTAAAAATAAAAAATTGTTGAGAAGATCATCGAAAATCCAGACGTTGGTAAACCCTTACAATATGAGCTTGCTGGGATGAGGAGTGTTAGGGTCCCTCCATTTAGGATATTATATGAATATACTCACGATCATCTGATCCTTCATACGTTTGAACATAGAGATTCAGTTTATAAATAGATCCTGGAAATGGAGAGCCTGAAATCCCTCTACAGGACCAAATCTCTCATGCAAATACCCTTTCCCGTATGATTCAATCTTATCCTGGTTTTTTTGCCATCTTCAATGACAAGATCCACTTTTTTATTGAATGTATCTTCAAAGAAAATTTTTTTGAACCATATAATTTCGATTCCTTACTGAAAGGTGACAAGGATGTTAAAATCAATCCCTGGAGATACAGTACACGTAATCGATGAAAAAATAAACCAATCAGCGATATTCCAAATCTTCTTTTCAGATCCAAAAGCAAATTCCCGTCCCCTCTCATAATCCCGAGTCTATTCGGTGCTTTCTTATAGAAAATAACGAAAACCCCCTTCCAACAAATCAGGTTTTTTTAATATTTTTGAAACTATCAATAAACATTTGAGGATTTTTTACCCTCATCAATCAATAACACACTATCACTAATACATCTCTACAGCAATATTCTTGGTACGAATTCATGCATGACAGCTTTATGGCCTGATACCTAACAGAGCCAAAATCAGTGTTACTTATCAAGAATACATTTTCAAATACAAATCGATACCTTTATATATTTTCGGCGCCGCCCTACGGTGAGCACCGTCGGGCGACCTAAAGAATATGAAGAAGCCTTCTTCTAAGTGTCTAAAAAACCTAAAATCTTGGGTATTTCAAAAATTTACCTTTGATTTTATTGAAAAGACAGCTCGGGAAACAGGATTTATGCAGAGAAAAAGGAAACTCGATCCTGTTCTTTTGATATTTACCCTCATTTTTGGAGTCAGCAGTCATATGAAACCCACATTAGACGAGATCCATCGTCATTATATTGACCTTGATGATAATCCAAAGATACTAACCTCAATTCGTAACCAAAGTTTCAGGAAGCGGTTTAATTTAAAATTAGTAGATTTTCTGAAATCACTGATGGAACATTATATAGATCAAATGGTTCATCAGTCTCCTGCTCATTTAAAGGGAATTGTAGGGGGTTTCAAAGATATTTTAGTTCAAGACAGCAGTATTATTCGAATTAGTAAAAAACTCTATGAATTGCATCCTGCAGCACGTTCTCGCGATGAATCTGCTGGATTAAAGATCCATGCAATTTATAGTGTTGTTTCTAATTCAGTAAAAAATGCAATTATAACAACAGAAAGGGTTCATGACTCTAAGATGTTAAAAATTGGACCTGAAATAGAGAATATTCTCCTAATAAACGACCTGGGATACTATTCTCTAAAAATTTTCTCTAAAATTCAACAATATGGAGGTTTTTTTGTTAGTAGAATAAAAAGCAATGCTGTTTTTAAGGTTGTTTCAATCAATTCAGGACCTTCTGAAATAACATCAATTGTTGATCATATTCGTTTTAAAAGCATTAATGGCTACGATTTTTTAGATCTAATGCCAAAAAAAGGAGTTTATGATCTCATTTGTTCATTTCATGTTGGAGACAAGCGGATTAACAAAATTAAAACTCCAATTTTTCAAGAATTCAGGGTAATTTGTACCTGGAATCCTCTTACTGAAAAATGGCACCTCTATATCACAAATATCAGTAAAGAGTTATTTTCGGCTGATGATATTTATGATTTATACCGATTTCGTTGGGTGATTGAACTTATTTTTAAGGAATTAAAAGGGGATTACGACCTTGGAAAAATGTTTCTCGGAAATGAGCCAATGGCGTTTATTCACATTTATTCCATGTTACTACGGTTTATTATTAGCAGAGATCTGTTTTCCTGGATTGTATCTACGTCTCGAAAAAATGATAAAGGAAAATATACCCCGATGTTATGGTCAAAAGTATTTTCAGAGAAAGGATTGGAGTTTTTGAGTGTTTTGAATCAAAATTTATTTGGCAAAGGGAACGTAAACAAACGATGGGTTAAATTAGAAAAATCACTGCGGCACCTTGCAAAAAGCCGCAACATAAAAGAAACTCTCTCATTGAAATTTTCTGAAATTTTGTAGGTCTTTATCTTCGGATCGATAGTCTGAAGGAGGGTTATGTACTATTAGTTATCGTTAAAAAACCGGAAAATACTCGTAATTCTCTCTTTTTTTTCTATCGCCTCTTTGAAGTTTCAATGATTGTAGTTTAGACCACTATTGTGAGACATTTGCGCGTCTGGGTTAAAGAAATGGATCAGAGAAGTATCTCTATCTTCATGATAAGACATACAGTGTAATAAGAATTATTGAAAAATTATGCCTCAAGATCTGGATTAATCTACAAAGCTGTCTTACATGGGTACGAATTATTACGGTTTATTGTGCTGCCTGCGGAAGAAAACTATTCCGATACCAGAAGATTGGAAAAGGCAGACTCCTGCACCACTGGCATTCGCGGATTTCCTCTGATTATACCATCAGGAGAGGAAATGACGTTTATTGTACGTGTGGCCAGCATATTGGTGTTGTTGAGCCGAAATGGATCAATCTTCACGGTGGTTCGTTTACGATCAGGGGTTCAGCATTAAAAAAGTAAGTTATCCTGGGTTCCCGTATGTTCATGATGAGTCGGGCGGGTTTACCTCCCGCGTATGAATCAAATGTTTTTTCATGAAGTATTTCCTGGCTCTTTGGTGGTCTGATATAGTGGGGGGAAGTGATTGGTTTACCTGGGGTGAGTTTGAGGATGTGCCGGAGGGGTATGGGAGATAATGATATTTCAAAGAACCTAACCCCAATGACTGATTTCTATAAATAGGGCTTGATATTTCTTTTATCCTACGACAATACAATCGATTTATACACCGCATCGACTGGATCTTCATAGAATGATATCTGAAATTTGCTGAAGAGGTCAGGGGGAACAACCGAGATCTTTCCTGCTGATGAGATCGGTATCAGGACTTTTTTTGCCCCGGCATCAAGAGCAATCTGAAGGAGATCGGATAGATTATCAATAGTGCTCACCGAGCCACCGATGGTGAAGGTCCCAAGAATGACAATCGACTCATGGACCGGTTTTCCAAGAGCACCGGAACAGAGACTGATGAAAGCCGGAAGAGCCAGTTCATCTGATATCCCAACACCCATGAGATCCTGCACATGGAGCTGATAATCCCGTTCCTTGGTGGAGATGCTCTGGCTTACAGACTTTGCATTGGCTTTGAAATAATGAAAAGCGGTCTGGACTGATTCCTTTGCTTTCATATTTGATCCAAGACCCGATTTTTCATATTTTCCAGAGCCGGGTATAACCTGGAGCTCAAACTTATATACTCCTATTTTACCCTCTTCATTTCGACTTACTGAATATACCTGACCTGGTTTGGTCATACCTTCGGGGATTAACTTACTCCCTCCGCTCTCCGGGACTGTCACGAAATGCTCGGTCCCTTCTTCGTTATCGAAATAAGAGAAGTTGACATCGTAAAACTCAATGCCCCCGATTTTTTTGAGTTGTTCTTTTACCCTTCTCCGTCCGACAAGGGCATATTCCAGTATCTCACGAACATCTTCTTTTGTGGCACTGTCATCCGGGTAGATGAGTTTTAAAAGACCGGAACAGGTTTTCTTGATGGCTATGGTGTCACGCTGGTTCAGGTTACTGCCAAATCTGAAGTATTTGAAGATAGTGTCACCAAACGAACGTTTCCTCATCTCACGGAGGTATTCGGCCAGGTAATCCACGATGAATCCATACCGCATGGTGAAGTGTTCAGGTCTGAATTTGGGAACTTCCCAACCGGGGAGATAGTAATGTATCCGGTCAAAAAAGGCACTGTCATTGTTCATTGCATCAGGGAACGGAGCAAAGAGATGGGCGGTCTTGAGTAAGGACTGGATACTTTCATTGACGTTTCCGACAAATACGATTGAGGCATTTGCATTGATCTGGTCTTTTCCCCGGGCAAATGAACCGGATGCCATGTAATCCTTGAGTATCTGGATGCCATCCTTGTCCTTGAACCTGATTCCGGCTACTTCATCAAAAGCAACGACATCCCAGAGCCCGACAAGTCCGACCTGTCGTAAGCTTAGGTTGTAAAAGAGGTTTGCGACGGTGGTTTGTCCTCCGGAGATGAGGATTGAATTTGGGGATATCTCTTTGTATACATGGGATTTGCCAGTGCTTCTCGGCCCAAGTTCACAAAGGTTGTAATTATTTTCAACCAGGGGTACAAGCCTCAGGAGCAGGTGCCATTTTACCGTATAATCAAGGGTGTCCGGTTCCATCCCGACGGTCCGGAGTAGTATATCGATCCACTCATCTTTGGTGAAGTATTTCCTCCGGTCGATGAGTTCATTTATATCCATGTTCGGGATCTGAATCGGTTTGAGACTTGCGATGACAAAGGGTGATCGCGATCCTTCGGACATATATTCCATCTTTACGATGCACCAGATCCCACCCCCGAGCAATTTCTCATATCTTCTGATTGTTTCCGGTTCAATCTCTATCTCCTTGATTCCAAGGGATGAGAACTCTGCTTCATATACATCCCTCTTTTCATTCAGCCGGACGGTTATTTTATCAATGACGGTGTAATACCCGGTCTCCCTGATTCTGGATTTGATAAGTTCAGCTTCATCAGGCCGGACGTAATTGTCTGCCAGAATCCGTTTTACTTTTGTGACTCCTTCTTCTATGAGTGATTCATCATCGGTGGCACAATAGGATCCAAGCAGGTATTCAAGGACATAGACCGGGACATTATTGGACCCTTTGAGTTTTATGGTGAGGTCTTTTCTGACCACCCTGCCGGGAAACCAGGTGTTAAGCTTCCTATCTGTATCAGGATCATCGCTCTGTTCCGGTAGTGGTTCGGGTGTCAGGTCAGTCATGTCACATCACGTTTAAAAATCATCGGGTATCAAAATATCAACTTCAACGGGTATCTCGAGGACATCGCGGAATGTTGCTTTCACATCTTCATCTATGGCTTTCAGGATGTATATACCATTTTTAATTTTGCTGTCCATGGTCAGGGTGATATTTATTTTTCTCTGGTTTGGATCATCTGTGGTTCTGTCGGCCAGAATGACCTTTTCATCGCTGACTCTGGCACCGGAGTTATCATAGAGGGCAATCCTGCATTTGAGGTGTCCTCGTTTCTCGGTTACGTTTTCGGTCTGGAACAGGGTAATTTTGAATGGGTTGTTCGTTATCTTCCTGCTCTGTCCGATGAGGGTGATGCCAACCTTTCCATATTCAATACCCTTTTTATCAAGGTCTGACAGGGATTTGTTGTGGTTATAGAGGAGCACCGGGATTGCTATCTCTTGTAAGGACAATCCGCCATGGACGAAATTTCGTCCGCCTCCGGCCATTTTAAACCTGAGATCTGCATAGGGTGTGTAGATATAGAGCGTTTTTTGTTCATCTGAGATATAATCCATGAGAAAGCGATGGGTGTTCATGAGGTTGGTCTTTTCACTGCTGATGATGAACCGCTTGTTTGAGGAGATGAATTGATCTTTGTCAAATCCGGCTACATCAATGACATCGATATCTTCAAGGGCATTACGGGTATAGAGAAATCCGTGATCTGCCGTGATGATGATGTTACTGATGTTCAGGGAATTGACCAGGCGGTTTACCATGTCTTCAATCTCCTGGATTGTTTCATCAGCGGCTTTGAACACTTCATCTTCGGATTGCTGGTTATCTCCGGTATCATCTATCTTATTGTGGTAGATATATATCACCCGCTTTCCCCTGATTTTTTCCCTGGCTTGATCTCTTCTGAGCTCACGGAGCTCTTTGAACCGGAGTGCAATCGACTCCTCTTTGGTCCTGGTGAGAATTTTCTCCCGGTTTTCAATGCCATCAGCGTTCATTCCGTCAACGAGGATGTGTTCTTTTTGAAATTCAAGTATGGTATGAGGAAGGAGTGCCGCCATCCCAAGTTTGGTATATGAAGGGAGACATCCGGCCATAGAAGTGAGTTCAATGGTGCCGTTTGTGTTCTTATTGAGGTTTTCTTTTAGTTCAACGGCTACCTCGTACCGCATGGCATCGGAGATGATGACCGCCACTTTATCACGGTCATTTCTGGAGATGATCTTATCTACATGGGCGGTATAGAACTGTTCCTGGGGCTCTATGAGTTCAACTCCCCAGCTGGTCCGGTCTTGTGCCGTGATAAGGTCACTCCATTTCATCTGGATCTTCTGGGTGATATGGAGGTACTGCCGCTCGACAATCTCCCGGATATGGGTTTTTAAGATGTCTTTATCGCTGGTTTTGTCATAAGAGGTGTAGAATTTCCGGTACTGATAGTCAAGGAGATAATACCGGTCAGTATAGGTCCGGAAGAGTTCATGAGGGGTAGCTGCGAGGATCTTCTCTTCTTCGCACTGCTCTGCTAGCCGGATGAGGTTTATTGCAGATACCAGGGCAGCGTAAATGTCCTCAAACTCATGGAAGTAGTGTTTTGTCTTTCGTGCTTCGATCCAGGAGAGGTACTTGTCATAGTCCTGCCCGCCATCGGAGAGGGTTGATACTATCTTTCTGATGATGCTCTTGTCAAAGATGTCAGGTGCTTCGGGATTCAGATAGCCTTCTATTCGTTCATTATCCACGATGGAGGTCAGTTCTTTCTCGAGTTTTTTATCCTGTTCCGTCAGGAGGTCGGTGCAGTAGCTGTCAAATCGGGCTGAATCCCGGGCGTGATGCATCCATCCGGAGATGAATAACTCACATTCATTTCCTTGTCGTTTTGCATTGACGAACTGTTCCAGGTGGCCGAGCGGGAGGGTGGCATTCCGGTCGATGTGGGTGATGAGAAGACTTAGGAATAATTTTTTCAGGGTCGGGCTCTCCTGGTAATACCCGAATTGTTTCCGCACTATCTCCCAGAACCGTTCGGTGAGGTCAAACTTTGCTATCTGTTCCCAGAGGGTATTCTCATCTTCATGAAGGGAACCCATCAGGACCGACTTTATTATCTCACGGACGTCCGGGGCGGATGCATTCGAGAGAACGGCGAGTATTCCCCTGATGCAGTCCTCTTCTCTCCAGGCTGGTTCATAGAACTTCTTAAATCCAAGGGCACGTCTCTTATTCGAGAAGAATTTCTGGTTGGCTCCAAGGAAGGGATCAAGGTCATATCCTTCGATTCCTATCTCTGCCTTGATATCTGATATCCGGCTGTTTTCGAACCGTTCGGAGTAGAGCTGGATGTCTAATAGCCAGTTCTTC
The DNA here is from genome assembly GCF_000013445.1 of Methanospirillum hungatei JF-1. NCBI lineage: Archaea > Methanobacteriati > Methanobacteriota > Methanomicrobia > Methanomicrobiales > Methanospirillaceae > Methanospirillum > Methanospirillum hungatei. Next base: position 2,149,575 of record NC_007796.1, on the reverse strand, counting down.
TCATAGTCTGGTTCAGGCTGGGCTGAGTAGATGAGGTAGGATGATGTGATATCTTCATGTTCAAGGAGTTTTTTGGTGGCAAAATAATTCCCGTTCAGGATATGCATCCGAATGCCCTGCTCTCCGAGTGCCTCTCTGATATGGGTCAGGTCCTCTTCCCCGGCGGTCTGTTCCCCGTCGTACCAGAAGACGATCTTTCTGGTCTCAAATTCAGAGAGGGTTTTAAATTTCTCCAGGATTGCAGCGGTTGTCTTCTCAATACTCAGAATAGCCATAATTTCCCTCTCCCCGGTCTTTCTCTCCTGATTCCTGGGAGTTCATATCGCCCGGACCAGTCCCTTAAACTTTGCATAATTGACAACAACGCCGTCATCAAGGTCTATCTCGATGAGTGCAAGTGCCTTGTTGTTGAGGAGTTCATCCCACGTTTTCATCTCATCGATCTGCTTCTTGATCTTGGATATCCGTGCTTTGTTCTTCACCGGGTCCTCACTCAAAGCGGTGAGTTCTGCATCCAGTTTTGCTTCGAGTTCAAGGAGGTAATCGGTCCTCATCTTTGCGAGCGTCGTCTTATTGTACCGGTGCATGTAGATGAGGGCATTGAATCCCTGTTGCTTTCCGGATGAGAACATCCAGTATATGGGCCGTTTCTTGTATCGCTGGACGTGATCTTTAAAGAAGTCCTTGAGGAAGTAGTCCCTGATGACCTTCTCTGGTGAGGGTGTGCTCTTTCCGGTCAATGCCTGGGCGATGTAATCAAGGTTCTGGGAGAGGGTCTTCTCTCCAAATACGATCTTAAGGAAATTTTTGAATCTGCCTACGATGTCATCAGGGAAGTATTCGTCATCAAGGACCGGGATGATGTTGTCATCGTCAGGTCTGAATGTGGGGTGTGGTACCTGTTTCAGGTAATCCTCGACGGTCTCTCCCTGGTTTGCGAGGATAAGGCCTGGTTTGTCCAGTGAGTACCGCCCGAACATGCACCCGACGGCATAGGAGATGAGCTCTTTGATGGTATCGGTTCGGAGGAGGGCTTCGAGTTCCTCTTCCGGTTTACTGGCGTCATACCGGTAATGGGGGTTGCAGGTGAGGGTGATCTCGGAGAGGGGGACGTCAGGGGTGAGTTCGTCCTGCAGGCCATAGGCTTCGATAAATATTTTATTGTTCTCCTCTTCGAGTTCTTTCATCTCGGTGGTCATCTCCTGCCAATGGGAGCGGAGTTTCTGGTAGGAGGCTTCGATGGTCGGAGAGAGGTATTCGGGGGAGATGAGGGGGAGGGTGGTGAAGTCCCAGGAGGTTTCGTATGAGTCCCAGTCTTGACGAGAGATAGTAATGATTTTTTTCACCGTTGATGTGATTTTATCACTAAAAATGCTAATTTTTTCCTCTAACCAAGGTAAAACACCTACATTTCCTACTTGAAAATTTAATGTAGGATTCATTGTCATTAATAAATCAAAGGTAATTTTTGTGCATAAAAAACCAACAATCGGAAAATATTGACTATTTTTTTTGGGAAATGCACAACATCCACTCATATCAAAAATATATCCTTTATTTGAAATTCGAACTCCAAATTTCGAGGAACTAATAAAGGTCCAGGTAATATTCTCTTTAAAATATAGATGGCGTGATCTTGGATATGCTCGACCCGATTTTACTATTTCTGAACCATCATTCTCCCAATTTACTAAATGCGTATTATTTCCATACCATTTACGAAATTCTCCACCCTTATTATATGGAAACCACTTTTTTCCAGAAACAATTGCTTCCTCTGGGTTAGAGATTCCCCACCCGCATTTATTATCACAAACTTCAAACCAATTTCGAACGAAAATATTGTTATCTCCTGTTGTCATACCACAGACTACGCTTGAAATATCAAATAATGGAACGGATTGAGTAAATATTTCTCTTACTCTATCGGTTACCCAATAAGCAATAGGTAGTGCCCTGTTAGCAAGCTGGTAATACTAAGTGCAAATAAAGTATTAAATTTTATGTACTAAAAATTAATATAAGTTTAGATATAATTATTTTCATGGTTGGAAAACGTGGTCCTATATTGATTACGTGTCAAAATCCGGATTGTACTTATTTTCAAATTGAAGATGGAAAGAATATTACTAAAAATGGGCATAATTCTGCAGGCAATCAACAGTACTATTGCCATCACTGTCGACGTTTTTTTATTGAAACTAAAAATACTCCTCTGTATGATTCTCGTTTACCACGAACTGCTGTTCTCATAATTGCGAAACACTCGACTGAAAAAACTTCAATTCGAGGAGTATCTCGAGTTACCGGACACCATCGCGACACTATATCTCGATATTATCACTTAATCGGTGAACATGCTGAAAAACTCAACGATTATTTTATTCATGACATTTCCGCGGGGGATTGTGAGATGGATGAAATTTGGGAGTTTGTTCAAAAAAAAACAAGAATCTCCTAACAACTGACTCTGAAGAATTAGGTGATTGTTGGTCCTATACTTGTTTTAAAAGGGATTCTGGATTATTTTTAGCATTTGAATCTGGAAAAAGAAATATTGATACTTGTGCAGATATGTTAGTTCGATTTTTTAACCGAATGGAACTTCCAACGCCAGAAAACAAAATATCGATTTTTACTGATGGAAACGTCCAATATAGCATTTGTTTACCTGAATTATATTGTGAGCCATGCTTGGATTATGGTCAGGTGATCAAAGTAAAAGAGAAGAATAAACTTGTTTATGTCATTCGAGAGAAAATTATGGGAAATCCAGATAGTAAAGCAATCTCTACCTCAGTCATTGAGGGCTACAATAATAAAATCAGACAACGATTGAGCCGTTTTGGAAGGAAAACTGCCTCTTTTTCAAAAAAACTCAATAGATTCATTTCAGCGCTAAATATCTTTCAATTTGTGCATAATTTTATCGAAGTAAAAAGTAGTCACAAGTCTCCAGCAATGTTAGAAAGTATTACTGATCATCTTTGGAATTGGAGTGAGTTTTTAAACTACCATGTTCAGTTCTAAAGGAGGCCAGTACCAAGCAATAGGACTTCCCGGAATCTTCTTAAAATCCTCTGCCGATGCCCGATAAAAATTCGGAACCGGATTATTACTCTTCGTATCTACCATATCTTTTCCTCTTACACACATCCAAACCCTGACCTGATCCTGTCATTTCTCATGATATTCCCTCTTCTATCAGCCTTCGCTCCATGAGGATATTCAGCCCCAGTTTTTCAGGTTGAAGATACAGTATATCCCCCGATGCAAAGATCTGTTTTTGTTCATGTAGTATCGAATATCTTCGATCTGCATAGTTATTTTCAGTAAAAAGGATATGATCGAAGGTCAGACTATCAGACATCCAGACATACCTGTCCATCAGTCCGGAATCCTGATGACACATTGAATTCGCTACCCGGTGGGTGATGAATTCATGAGAGGGAATAATATTCATACACTTTTTTCCTTTATTTTCATATAATTGCCAGAAGATCCTTTCCTTTCGGGGTAATCCGGTACTTCTGCTTACTGCTGTTTGGTTTATCTGGTATCGTCATCTCCAGCAGCTCCTTATCCAGCAACGGATTGATCACCGCTTCTCTGAACGTACTCCGGTTGGTTCTCTGTACCACCGCCATCAGGTCTGTAATTCCGGACTCCTGAATGCATTTCTGCAAGACCATTCGCTGCTCATCATTCAGATCAACCTGGTCCCTGCCGGAAGGACTGAGTCCCGACTTGGTCCCAACTTGGTCCCTACTTAGTCCCTCGGTATGAATCACCAGTTCTTCAGAGAGAAAAACTCTCACCCGGACCCGCATCCCGATCTCCTCGATCACCGGTTCGGTAAGCTCCAAATCCGAAGCCTCTTGAAGTATCCGGCGAAACCCGCTCCCCCACTGTTCAATCAGATCTAACTCCCGAAACACCCGGGCAATCACCCGGTTCCGGATCTTCGACACCCCGGACTTCACATCCTCAATCGTCATACCAGGGAGGAGAATGCCGGGATTTTCCACCTCAATCCGGTCATCAAAGAATGACAACCGTATCGGTACTCCTATCTGTGAATAATCTGCATGGACAAGAGCATTGATGATGACCTCCTGAAGCATCGTGAGCGGAATACTCCAGACATCCTTCCTTTTTATTTCTAAGAAGTTAAAGATTGCTTCATGCATATCTCTTATCCTGGTCCGACTGTATGAGGTTTGGAAGTGCATTTCAGTCACAGAATGAGATTAATTATAGTATCTGCGAGTTTTATTGATATATCAGCCATCCTTTTTGGATCTTCCGTAAGGTGATCAAAATAGTCGCATTCAACCCGTTTATCTTTCAATACTTTTAGAAAGGTTCCTGCTTTTCGGTGATTTTTTGATTCAGAATTACTATAATAATCAATCACTTGTTCGTGGATATTAACACCTGAAAAAGCTCCTATGATTCTTTCAGCCCTCCTTCGTGAATACATAAATGCACCATAGTATGCTCTGCTTACAATGGCCCGATACAGAGCAGTATGATATAGAGCATTTGGAATAGGATTTTGTTGTAATTGCTTCGCTAATTCAATATATTCTTCCCAGTCAAATGAGGAGGATTGAGTTTGCATATTACTGTGAAGGCATAAAGTCAGTAGTTAGAAGAAATTTGCTTTTACTTCCTGAAAAAAGATAAGAACAAGACTCCTCAATCTCAAAAGCAATATCAAAAAAATCATCAGGGTAATGTGAAAGCCTGACACACAGTCTGATGTAATCAATTCCCGAATCAGGATCCATTCTTGTCTCTAAGAAATATTGAGTGTTATCAGGGAAAATTCTATCAATTCTCCGAATTACTTCATCAACCCCACTGATCATTTCAGGATTTTTCTGAAAGAAATACATGATCGTTGATTTGGAATCTGTTTTCACTCGATCAATGATGGATTGAATATAGGATGTACTATGAGTGCCACTAGTAACTTTTATTGACGTAATTGAAGAATACCCAAAAAACGAGGTAATTTCTATTGGTACATCTCGCTTTCCTTCAAATGCTTTTGGTCTTTGCATTGATATTTTCGAAAAAACTGAACTATTTTCTCTCCAGGGTTGAGGATAATAGTCATGTACTGAAGTTTCGTGAATTATTGCAGGTGTCATCTAAATGACTCCATTAATTCATCTGAACACATTTTCAAAAACCAGTCATGCGTAAGATCATGGGCCTGATTACACCATTGAATGATTTTCTCAGGCGTTTTTGGAACTGTTTCTCCTTCAATGTGAACGGTAGTTTCCCAGGTGAATTTGCCCGGTGGTGTTCCATGCCCATAGATATATCGGATCATTACCAAAGTTCCATCTCCTTCCCGAGGAAATGTCTGATATATATCAAATCCAACCGGCCTGTTCATTACTCCGGTATTAATAAACAATGCTTCAGGCATTACAATATCAGCCCCCACAGACTGTTTTAGATACTCTTTAGGGTCAGTTCCTTCAGGTATAGTAACCGCATCGATATATCGAAGGTTCATCTCTAAGATCTGTAATGAATCAAGTTCAGGATAGACACGAAAAAAATTTTCTACCAGATCTCGGATCCGCTTGGAAAAATCAGGCCATGAATAATGAGTCGTGTCATTAAGAGTCAAAATTCCAGATCCTATCTGAACAAGAGGCCATTGTTCTTTAGATGGTCTGAATCGATGTTGAACGATATAAGGAACCATTTCATCTGGAATATTTGATGTTTGAAGGGGTTCATGAAATGAGTACCCTAATTCACGTAATTTTCCATAAAGGGTGCCAATAAGAATTTGATAATGTGGGTCTTTCAAAAACCCGGGCTGAATTGAATCCAATCTCCATTTTAATTCAAAAATCACTTCCTGGAGAGGTGGATGAGGCAGCCGATTATCCATGGTATATTAATTCAGTATGGAAAGAATATGAATTTTGTTAAAGGGTTTCAAATCCAGGAAAAGGGCATCTAGAGAGAGCTCGGGCATTGGCATCTCATCAAACGAGATCCCTGAACAGGACCTATTCAGTTCGGCAATGAGTTCCCGGTCAGCCTTCCGGTTGGTTGACCCAAGCCTGACATACACTCCTTCCACCGGGCCTTCTTTTTTGAGGAAATGGGGCCGTTGTCCACTCGGGTACACCTGGACCATGAGAAGTGTCTGATCTTCGATGGAGATGAGATCCACATCAGGGACAAGCCGGGGGACGATTGAATCGGCAATCAGACTGCAGAGTCGCTCTTCCTCACCGAATGGATCAGCAATACCCGTGACCGTCCGGGTGGTATCCTCTACGCCGATAATAATCCGCCGCCTGCGGTATTGGCAAAGGCTACGATCGTCTTGAGAATATTCTTTGGAGAGGAGAGATCCCTCTTGAACTCAAGGGTTTTTCCTTCCGGCTGGGTGAGAAGATCTTGTGGTGAGAGGATGGTTATGCCCCCGTTATTGAAAGGCCTGCACCTTTGTTTCTCTCATTGTATGGTGGAAATGATATGGGTTTTCCATCAGAACCGATGTTTTCATACTCTACATAACAGAAGTAACCCTTATAGTCCTTAATGTATGCATTGCACCATACGGTAGCAGCCGTTCCAAATGCAATACCCATCACTCCATTCGCCATATGAGACATGCAAATAATTGTAGCATTGTCAAGAATATTCTGCCTCATTTTTTCATATGAAGACAAGAACATCCAACTTTGCATGGTAACCATTGCACTATATCCCTGATGGACAAGAAGATCAAACCCTCTTTCGATAAACATCGCAAAAAGATCTGATTTGCTATTCGGGTAGAATTTTTTTGCATAATCACGAAGCTGATTATTCATCCCTTTATTGCCCATATACGGCGGGTTTGCAATTACCACATGATATCTGGGCTGTAAATACTCAGTCTGTTCCAAAACTTTCAGAACTTTCTGATGCGTATCAAACAGGAGCAGATTTGAGGACATATTCTTCTCCGCCAGAATTTTTCTGATATCCGTTACATCACCGACCATTGGCCGGATGAGCGATCCGAAGTTCTCCGCCTCCGTAAACTGCATGAGAGTCTCTTTCAGGCCGGTCGGAAAGAGATTACTCCCCACGGCAGATATGTACGAATCAATATCCTCTTCATCCAGCTCGATATTCTCAAGAACACAGATATGAGGCTGAACCGGGTGATCAAAGAACTTCTTATCCATCCTCCTCGCTTTCATCACCAATGCGAATGCTGCAAGAGATCCCGCCCGTTTGTCTATCTCGATCCCATATAAATTATGGGTCAGAATAAACTCCGGGATCTCCTGCTCCAGGTACCCCTCTTCCTTGTAGATCTCATAGAGCAGGTCAAAGGCATAAACAAGAATATGCCCTGAACCACAGGCAGGATCACAGACCTTCAGCTCTTCCGGAGATGAAATCTTCAGAAAATCGGTCTCCTGCTCATCCGGCCGGATGTAATACTCCATCCGCTCATATAGCCGTGAGTGGGGGCGATTCAGCATCCAGAGCCGGCCAAGGGAGTTCTCAACCATATACTGAACAATCCACTTGGGCGTAAAGAGCTGGGTCACTGCCGGAATCTGGTCTGCCGTGTACTGTTTCTTCGCTTTAATCAGGACATCCTTCTTCTCGGCGATATAATCCTGGTATATCCAGCCGATGATCTCCGTCTCCCTCCAGTCATCCTCGGGGATGATAGTATTCAGATCTCTGAGCATGGAGTCGGTATGGAGCAGCCGGTCAGGGAAGAGCAGCTCAGAATAATCCTGAATTGGTTCAAAAAGAAACGGCATCGTTGTATGCAGATAATTACACAGCCGAAGGAAGAGATACCGAAAGAGTTCCTCATGCCGGCCATCCGACTTCAGATCCAGGACATGCTCCCGATCGATATCCAGGAAGGTGAGATCCAGAGCCTTTGTCAGAATATCAGGATCAGTCTTCCCGGATGAGGTTGAGGAGAAGACCCGAACCGGCAGGTAATCATTCACCTCCATGAACCGGATGGCAACAAACCGGTTAAACCAGGTATAGGTAACCTCCTCCATCACCCGGTCGTACCCTTTCTTCTCGATTTCTTTGACTAAATACGCCCGCTGATCCCGAATACTCCGGGGATAGACCTCTCCGCCGATGATGATCGAATCCTCAAACTCCTGCTCCACCGTTGCTATTGCTTTCCCCGTAATCCCATAATGAGCAGCCCGCTTCTTCGTCTCTTCAAGGAGGTTCTTCCGGAGAGAATCAGAAAAAAGTTGTATCTTTGCCTTATCCACGATCAGATCACCTCGATGTTCTTATCTTTGAGTATCTCCCGAAGCTTCACCCTGATACCCGCCAGATACCGCTCAAGATCCTCCTCATTCTCAATGACAGTATTAGTCCTGAAGAAATCGGTTGAATTGATGACATGGTTTGATCGTACCGGGACCGGATTAATATCTGGTTCGTTCTCGATAATTTTTTTAATCTTCTCTTCCGTAGTTTTACAGGCCCGGATATAGAGATTAGAGAGATTTGATGCCGCCAACTTAAGATGAGAACAATCGTTCGAATTCAGTGCCCGGCTTACAGAACCATCAAACGTCTCCCTGACTAGAGGTGCTATTGACTCCTTGTACTCATCCGAATAACTGAACTTTCTATCTATCTTCTGTTTGAACTGATCAGCAGAATTCTTCAGTTCTTCCTGTAACCGCTCACGTGATACTGCGAGAGATCCCTCAATCACACTCTCCAGTTGAGGAAGCTTTTTGATATCAGAATAAGGATTATCAGCCTTTATGATCCGGTCCAACTCCTGCAGGCTCTCCTGTGCCGAATCATCTAAAAATTGGGAGTTTCGGTGATACCCGTCAATCTTATCAAGCACCCTCTTGAAGATATCCTTCTGATTCCCTTCAAAGAACTGTACCGCCACACCTGCCTCATGAGCCATATCTGCAAGAGTATCCTTATCCTCTGACAGTTTCTCAAGAAATGCGGTCGGATCAGAGATGGAGAGGATCTCTTTTATCATGGTCAGATATGGCTCAATTCGTTTCCTGCCAGGATACCGTGGCTCTTCAGAATACCGGGCCAGATCAGCAGCGAGTTCCCCTTTCTTCTCATCAAGGGTAGACCGGATGAGATCAGAGATCTCCTGCTCCTTTTCCGGAAGAGCAGAAATATCATAGACATCACGAAGCAATGCCTTCACATTCTGAATAATCTCTGCAGACGTCTTCTTCTTCAGTTCAATGACAATCTTATCGAAATTCTCCTTTCTGGTGATATATCTGGCAATATCCTCCGGATTATGAGCAAGATACGCCCGCTGATACCGGAGCCTGATATCATCACCCTTGTAGAGCATGGCAAGAAGACCGGATATTGTCATCACCTTCCAGCCATAGGGCTTTCTGGAGAAATGAGAGATAAGTTCACTCATCACCACCGGTACCTTCTTCTCATCCTTCACACTGATGTAGTCATGCATCTCCTGTAAAGCCAGATGATTCACTTCAGACGTGCTCACTCCGAACTGTGTAAGATCAGCCGATTTCAGCACCCGGAGAACATCCGAATCAGACGCAAACTCTTGGTTCACATAATGGGATTTATGATAAACAGCCTTGATGAGTCGCTCAAATCCATCCCGTACCAGTTCCTTCGGACTTCCAGACGAAAGGGAAACCTCAATGCCATCAACAAAAACCCGGGCATCTTTCACCCCCTCATGAATAGCAGAGATAGACGATTCCTTCAGGGACGCTGCTTCCTGCTGCTTCTCAATAAGATATTTCTTCATCAGCTCATCATTCCGGTTCGACCGGGTCTGCTTTAGAAATTTCTCAATTTGAAGATACCCCTGAATCTGCCCGACAAATCCACTCTCTTCCGGAAAGATAAAAAGAAGCGTATCTTTCGAGTCAATATTACTCAAATTCTCCCCGCCAAGAGACTGCTGACCGCTCCCTCTGACATACTCATCAGCAAGCGGAGTCAGAAACCGGATCGTCAGATCTGCATCAGAAGAGGAGGATACCTTGTCATCAACCGACTTATTGAACTTATACTCGCCATATGACTTCTGACAGATGGAATTGGACGTAAACACCTGATCAAAGATCTCCTGCACAATCAGATGACGGTCAATATCAATCTGTTTAATCTCCCTGTTGATCTCCTGCTCCTCATTCGTCAGGAAATAGAAGTTATCACCGGACTTACTAATAAGGGTCTCCCGTTCAAGCCGGTTCAAAGAAGCAATAACCCGTTCCCGAAGCTGTAACTTATCCTCATCAACGCTGGACAATGAAAGGACAATAATATTATCAAGATTTTTTGGTAACTCCTGTACATGGCGGATCATAAAGAGCGTCTTGAGCAGGAGACAGTCAAACTCCTCAAGATGTTCATTATCCCCCGCCTGGGTGATCGTCCGCTTAATAATGGGATCAAGAAAACTCTCTATCGTATCATAAAAGGAATAAAAGGGCACCAAAGTTCCAAGATCAGAAGACCCGTACCGCTCTGCTGCCTCCTTGTATGCATTGAGCATGGACCGCTCACCCTTGGCCAGATGTTTCCCGGTAAACCCGGTCGTCCGGATCTTCTCAAACACCTTCTGCAGGACGATAAACTGATAGGGAACAAACGGATACACCGAGGTAAAATCATCACCATCCCGGTAATTCTTCATCTCCGCTCCCCCTGAGAACGAGATAAGATTCTTTAATATGGTCTTCTTCTCCTCATAAAAGAGAGAGAGCATCTCGGTATACTCCTCTTTCTTCTTCAGTATCCTCTTCTTGATAACCTCGTCAACATTTGCACTGGAAAGACTGACACGGGTATCAAACCTGGCCTGAATTTTGGAAAAGTCCTGTTTCACCTCTTTTCCTTTCATCGCCTTTAAGGCAGTCTCAATATCAGCCTGTGATGTAACGATAATCCATGCCTTTCCCTTAAGGATTGTCCCGAGTTCCTCAGCTACCGTCTGCAGGTTCAGCATCAGCTGGCTGTTATCACCGATATACTGCCCAATCTCATCAATCAGGAAGACCACCTGATGATCTCTCCCCCGAGCCTCACAATAGGTTTTAACCTTCTGTGCAAACTTCTCCGGCGTGAGAATATAATTCTGCCCATCAGATTCAAACATCCGTTCAGAGGACTCCTTACTCTGAAACAAACACCGATCCAGGGCTTCAATAATAACATCCTGCTCAAAAGAATACCGGGTTCTGACCTCTTCCCAGGGTTCTCCTGAGATCTCTGCTATTGCATCCTTAAACTTCTGATACAGCCCCTTCTCTTCAAGCCTCTCTTCGAGCTCCGCAATCCAGAAGACATCAGGAAAATACCCTCTCTTCTCATTAAATACCCGCATTAGGATATCGACAATCCTCTCTCCCGTCTCCCCTGACTTTGAATCAATATTAAAGAGGATAACATCCTTTGTCCCGGTCCTGACAGACTTCTCTATTGTAGTTAAAATATCAGAGTCAGAGATCTTTGACTGAAAAAACTCAAGTGCACTCTTTCCGAAAACCTTCCGGTTCTCAAGAAGGTATGAGAGAATCTTCAGAAAGTGAGACTTCCCGGATCCGAAATCACCTGATATCCAGACCCCGGTCTTATCAGTAGGAGAATCAAGAGCTGATGCATACCGCTGAAAGAAGGTATCAATGTATTTGAGCGATTCCTTCGTGACCACATACTCATCAAGTTCAGTAAATACATTCTGATCATCCTCCTGATCGACCTTGATGACACCATTAATCTCTCGTGTAATATCATTGATAAATAAATCCTGAATCTTCGGCTCCATATTACATCTCCCTTTATGCAGTTCCTTCGTCAATCATCCGAAACGCCCGGTAATAATTTGCATCTTTGAATTTCCTGAAAAGACTCAACTCCGAATTGGTATACTCACCGGGGTAAAAGGCTAATAACGGAATATTTCCCAGAACCGGTTGAAGATTGTTGAGAATAGAGTGGAGCCTTATAAGTGGCCAGGCTTTTCCTATCCCGGTAAGTAATATCAACTCAAAAGCGTCCTCTGAAACAACTCTCTGCTGAATCTCATTCTTTAAATTCTCTGGTTTCAGAATAATCTGCAATTTTTTTAATAATTTATCCGACCCTTTATTCTTCTCAAATTCATTGATCTTATCTGATGATATTTTGCTCTCAATGATCTCTAGACATAATTCATACAGATCTATCTCCATATAATGAATAGAGCGAGAAGTCAGTTTTTCCTGAATCTTCCGTATCGAATATCTGACAAAATGTTCATCTTCCGGCGGGTAATCAAATATCCAAAAGGGGATCTCATTCCCGAGCCCTCTTGCTTTTAAAAAATCCTCACGAACGATTTTCCCTTTGAGAAGTTCCATCCGGGCCTCAGTATTCATATATGAAGTCCAATCAAAGAATCGTTAGAATTTACTTATAAATATAGATTGTGAAATGTATACTTCATCCCTTTTCTCCCACGTACTGATCACTCCATTCAAAAATGAGTCAAGAACAGATCGAAGAAGAATAGAGCTCCATGCAAGACAGCTTTGTAGATTAATCCAGATCTTGAGGCATAATTTTTCAATAATTCGTAATACATTGTATATTATATCCTGAATCTAGAGACACTTCTCTGATCCATTTCTTTAACCCCGACGTGCAAATCTCTTATTATCGTGGTCTAAACTACAATTATTGAAACTTTAAAGAGACATTAGAAAAAAAGAGAGAATTACGAGTATTTTCTGATATTTTAACGATAACTAATAGTACATAACCCTCCTTTAGACCATCGATCCGAAGATAAAGACCTAAAAAATTTCAGAAAATTTCAATGAGAGAGTTTCGTTTATGTTGCGGCATTTTGCAAGGTGCCGCAGTGATCTCTCTAATTTATCCCATCGTTTGTTTATGTTCCCTTTGCCAAATAAATTTTGATTCAAAACACTCAAAAACTCTAATCCTTTCTCTTAAAATACTTTTGACCATAACATCGGGGTAAATTTTCCTTTATCATTTTTTCGAGACGTAGATATAATTCAGGCAAACAGATCTCTGCTAATAATAAACCGTAGTAACATGGAATAAATGTGAATAAACGCCATTGGCTCATTTCTGAGAAACATTTTTCCAAGTTTGTAATCCCCTTTTAAATCCTTAAAAATAAGTTCAATCACCCAACGAAATCGGTATAAATCATAAATATGTCTCCCGTGAGAGTCATTACTACCTGGGAAAACGATATCTTCTCTCAATTCAGGAAGAGAAAGGAAAACAGGGGATATCGATCCACAAGTCGAAAGGGATGATCCTGTTTGTCCGTCCGGGATCTACCGCTGAAAGAAGAGAAAAGATCCTCACCGAATGGTATCGTGATGAACTCAAAAAGATAGTTGCTGCTCGTATAGAAAAATGGGAAACGGACCTTGGGGTAACGGTCAAAGCCTTTGGTGTCCGGAAAATGAAGACCAGATGGGGGAGTTGTAACCCGAAGGCCGGAAGAATACTAATAAATCTGGAGATGATCAAAAAACCGGAACGATGTATTGATTATATCGTCCTGCATGAGATGGCTCATCTGATTGAAAAACGGCATAATGATCGGTTTCGAGAAATTCTTACGCATCATATGCCCCGGTGGCAGACGTACCGGGATGAACTGAACGAGGCACCGTTAGGACATGATGAATGGCGGGAATAATTGGAGCACCGAGATATCACCGAAATATTTCGCCCTCCATTTTCAGTTCGGTGAGCGGGATTATATCATGAAGTTCAAGATATTTTAAAAAGTGATGACAGAGCCTTCCTCAACCCCTTCACTGCCGAAAGGATTAATCAATTTTCGAATGAATTATGTATAAGAAGGGATTGGGATTATAACATGATGATTAAACGTCTATTACTGAAAAACTGGAAAAATTTCTCCAGTGTTGATATCTCATTTCAATCCCGGATGTTCATTGTAGGTCCGAATGCATCAGGAAAATCTAATTTTTTAGATGTATTCAGGTTTCTTCATGATATATCCAAGCAAGGAGGAAGTCTCTTTGATGCCTTGGAGCGGAGAGGTGGTATATCCAAACTCCGATGCCTTGCAGCAAGAACAAATTCACAGATAGAAATAGAGGTTCATATCGAAGAACCAGGTGAAACACCAGTAAACTGGATATATCGTCTGGGAATTAACAGACAACCTCATGGAAAGCATGATCCCTGTGTAAGTTATGAGATCGTCATAAAAAATGGAGAGACTATTCTATCCAGACCTGATGTTGATGACCTAAAAGATGAAACCCTCCTGTCTCAAACTCATCTTGAGCAGACATCAGCGAATGGAAAATTCAGAGTGCTTGCATCCTTTTTAAGTGATATCAGGTATTTCCATATTGTCCCGCAACTAATCCGTCATCCTCAGGCTTTTACTGGCCCCAATCTACCGGATGATCCGTATGGCCGAAATTTTTTGGAACTCCTCGCGAAAACCCCGGAAAATACGAGAAATTCACGTCTTAAAAATATCGAGAAAAGATTAAGAATTCTTGTCCCTCATCTCACAGAACTCTCATTCACAACCGATAAATTTGGAATACCTCACTTGGAAGCCAGATATGAACATTGGAGACCCAGAGCCGGAAAACAACAGGAAGAACAGTTTTCTGATGGGACACTTCGATTAATTGGCTTACTATGGTCACTCCTTGAACCCAGAGATTCTCCTTTACTACTGGAAGAGCCTGAGTTATCCCTAAATACAGCAATAGTTCGTGAACTTCCAAAAATTATGTATGAACTGGATAAAGCTACACGGAGAAAGAGACAAGTTTTTATCAGTACTCATAGTGCCGATCTTATATGGGATAAGAGTATCAGTGCAGAAGAAGTGATAATTCTAAAACCAGGCAATGAAAGTTCTGAGGCAGTATTAGCCTCATGCAATACAGAAATTCGTGGATTGTTAGAATCGGGTTTTCCCATAAGTGATATAATTCTTCAATACACTGCACCTGAAAGTATGAAACAGGCGTATCTCGAAGAGTTCTTTCATGTCTAATTAAAATGATATCAATAAACCTTGTTTACGAAGATGAACTGCAAAAAGCAGTTATGCTGAGGATTTTGGCGATGTTTGGGGAAAAATTTTATCCCGGCACTTTTTTTCCGGGAAATGGCTTTGGTTATATCAAAAAGAGGATTCATAATTTCCATGAAGCGTCAAAAATAATGCCGTATTTTATTCTCACAGATCTTGACACCGCTCCTTGTGCACCATTAAAAATCCAGACATGGCTGACCGGAGATAAAAATCCAAATCTAATTTTCAGAATTGCAGTACCAGAAGTAGAATCCTGGGTATACGCAGATATAGTTAATTTTCCAAAACAATTTCGTTGCCAGTATACTATTCCAAATGGGGCCGATGCTACAGAAGATGGGAAAAAGTTTTTGTTCACAATGATAAAAAAAACAGCTCCTAAAATAATTCAAGAGGAGATCCTCCCAGAGATAGGAACGTCAGCAAAGATTGGAAAGGGATACAATCTGGTATTATGTAATTTTGTTGCAAGATATTGGGATCCCCACATCGCACGGTTGCATTCAAAGAGTCTTCATAGAGCAATAGTAGCTCTGGAAAGGTATAACCCCGTTTGAAGAACCTCTTTTATGGTTTGACCAGATTGAAAAAACTAAAAATGGTCAATAATTGCGGTTTTCGCATTTGAGAAGGTTTTCGGATTAAAAGGGAATAGCGGCCAGAATATTCCTTCATACCTTGAAGCATTGAGTCATATACTCGCACCATCTGATCTCATGACTTGTATTGACATGGTTCTTGAAAAAGATCCTGATAATATAAAAATTCTTGAGCAGAGGCTTATCTGCCTTCATAATCTGGGGATATGGGATGAAGTCGAGGCCTGTAGTAATAGGATCATTTTTCTTCTCAAAACCTCTGAAATAAGGGGTATTGAAACAGTTGAGATGGTTTCAAGGCATGGAAAATATGAGGAAGCCAAAAAAGTTCTATCATCCCTCACAAAAGAGGAGCAGAATCAGGAGGGAGGAAAATATTACCGGGGATTTTTGCACTAGAGATCGGAGAGATTAAAAAGGCAATAGAGATCCTCTCCTCTGGTGCAAAGGAGCATCCTCACAACCCACATTTCTCCTGTTTTCTCGGAAAGGCATATGTTCTGGAGGGAGATTGAATTAAATCCAGAAGAACCTGCAATCTGGGATAATCTTGGGGATTGCTACGAGATGATCGGTGAATCAGAAAAGGCAATTGAGGCATATTTCCGTTCAATAGAACTCGGATTGGAAGATCCCGAGGTCTATATGAGACTTGCTGATCTGTTGATCTCTCAGGGAGACTATGAAGAATCTCTCGAATTATTTGATCTGATAATCACCATGACACCTGATGATGCAGAGGTCTGGAAGGTTCGGGCTGATATCCTCTACGAACTCTCAAGGTATTCCGAAGCACTGGAGTCCGTGAATACGGGATGAGCACTGAATAAGAATGACCGGGATATGATACGATTGAAGGGGAAGATCCAAAATAAAATGAAGGGATAAGGGGATGAAATTACCCCGCAAATTTCCCATAAAAACGGGAAAATCTTTTTCGACCAGAGAAAACCAATTTTTCATGGGGCATTGAATGTGGCGGAGATATCGAATACTTGTAACTCTGTTCCGGTTCCTTTGGGATTTACTCTTTTTTCACCGTTACCCTCTTTCCCTGCAACGTAACGGCAAGTTTTACTATCTTCTCTAGGGGTACCCCTGCATTCACCAAAGCAGCCATATACTCCTTCTCCCGTATCTGAGCCAAACCATCCGCTGCTGCTTTCTCTCCGTCTCCCTCTTTTTTTACACTCTTACATTCGATAATGTACCCGATTGAATATGTCCCGGTCTTTGGGATCATGAGGATGTCGGCCCTGCCATATCCCGCTTCGACATTGGATCTGATCTCATACACATTCCGAAGATTTGCGAGTAGACCAAGAACGAAAGCATGAAAGACAGCTTCAGGAAGCTTTGCGACATCATACATACTCACAAGGCCAAGGGTAAGATCGGAAAGCGTCTGCTCAAGGACAGAAGGAATCTTATTTTCAAGAAAATAGGAGATAAAATCTTTTATCCCGGCACTCATAGTTCTGGTTTCAAATAACCTATTCACAAACTGCCGGTACGCAAGAAAAATCTCCCGGTTTGGAATAGAAAGAGAATACGTTAAAAGATTTGGATCATACTCTGCAAATTTTGGGTCATCTGCCTTCAGATACCCGGAATAATAGAGTAAACTCCAGATATTCGCCGGATTTTTCCCGATATCTCCAAAGGTGATATTTTCACTGAGAGGATATCTGAGTTCCTCCCCGGAAAGCAACACCTCAAGATCCCGTTTTATCTCGAGCCCCCCCGATGCAAGTTCTTCATATACGAGAGCGTTCGAAGAAGTATTCAGCCATTTCGGAGATGGTGGGTTTGGAATTGCCTGAATATAACTGATGAGAGACCAGGGGTTGTATATGGTGTGACCACCGAATGAATACCCGTTATACCAGTCCCTGATGATATCGGCATGATTTTCAACCTCAAATGCGGTCAGGATAGTGGAAACCTCCTGTTCGGTAAACCCGAACTTATCTGCATAGGGGCCGATCATAAGCGGGCTTGCGACATCCAGATTGTTGAGATCAGAAAAGATGGACTCTTTGGCTATCCGGAGAATCCCGGTGATGACCGCACGGTAGAGAACCTGACCCTGCTCCGGTTTTAATCCTGCTCCAAGCCATGATCGCATGAAATCCGACATTTCATTATAGTACCCCTTGGAAAAAGCTTCTATCATGGGGGTGTCATATTCATCGATGAGGACGATGACCGGCTTTTTGTAAAAAGAGTAACAGTGAGAGATGAGTTCTTTCAGACTGTTATAGAGTTCATGATCTGGTGACTCCTCCCGACAAATACGAAGATACCGGTCCCTGCTTGCTTCAGGTAAGGATTTGCTAATCGGCAAATATTCTCTGTATAGTCTCCCGATCTCCGCCTTCGTTGCCTTGATAAAGTGATCATAGGAATCACGCTTAAGATCCTTTAAACTTAAAAAAATTACCGGATATTGTCCCTGATGCTCCATATACATAGGGTAATCAGCAATAGCACAGGAATCAAAAAGGTAGGCCCGGCTCTCCTCTGATCGTTCAAAGAAGTACCGCAGCATCGTCATATTGAGGGTCTTACCAAAACGCCGGGGACGTGGAATGAGGGTTACTTCGTTCCCATCTATTATCTCTTTGATAAAGAGGGTTTTGTCAACGAAATATCCTCCTTCGTCGCGTAACTTTTTAAAATCATCAGTCCCAACCCGGAATTTCGGAATCATATCGTCCCTGTCTATGGTATACTCTTTCTTTTTCTCGGTCATATGCCTTTTCATCAGTAAAAATAATGAATTCCACCTGGTTCGGTAGTGGATAGAGAATACTGGTTTCTTGATTTTCTGACGAGGGATCGAGTACACGAATAGCGGTATACTGCCCCGCTCCCTGTCCCCCCGTTTATAAACTCACCGTTTCACTATTCCAAAACCCGAGCCAGTAATACTTAAATATCGGAATCGTTTTTGCGAAAGTGAAATTCACTTCAATTCGCTCTCCAATCACCTGGATCTACCCTGCTGCTCACTCCGTTCATACCCCCCTTTTCACTTTCACCCTGTTTACCTGAAGTTCAAATACCCCCTCATGCAACCATGATGGGAGGATTGGTTATCCTCGTTCAATAATGCACCACTGTTGCCGCCCCGGGGGAGCATCCTCCTCCTCCGGCATTCTTCTGGATACCTCTCCTGCTGCACCCGGTATCTCCAGGACTCCAAGCAAAACAGGATGTATCAGTACGTGCAAACCCTCTCAGAGAACCTGGAACAACTCAGGTATTTACGAATGACAACACAAACAGCCAATTCTTTCTTTCGTCTAAAAACCCTGATAAACGGGCAGATCGGTAACCGTGTATTCCATCCGGAAAAGCACATAAAAACCAGACCACGATTATGGAGAAAACCATGCGACTACGAAGACGATTAAAAACAGAATACCCCCGCTCTATCATTCAGCTTGCCGGCATAACGATTTGGGCAGGGGCAGTTCTAAGCTATAGATTTATACGATTATTATCATTTCCCTCATGGAAAACCAGAGGCTCCCATGTCGTCTGAAACAAAAGCACGACGATGTGCCATATGGTTTGCCATCAGTGAACTCAAATCACGGGGATACCTGATTGACCGGTGCTGTGGCAAAGATCGAATCTTTGATCTCATTGCCTGGAACCGGGAGCATGTCCTGGGCCTCATCATCCGGACAGCCAGAACTCCGGATATAAGAACCTGTCATGACGACGTAACAAAGACCTCTCCACTTGTCCTTGACCGGATGGTCCCTGGAAAAACTGAACTCTGGCTCTATCATCCAGGTGGGAAGTCCAGGTATTCAATCCTTCCCGGCGGAGCAATAGCAATCAGGGAGGCCAGGGTATGAAAGCCAGGTATCAGCCTGAAATCAGAAGAGCAGCCCTCGCCGCTCTCCGGTCCGGAGACACCCTCATCTCACGGCAGCGGATAGAAGACGAGATAGAAGACCATCCTGACCGGTATCCCGGACTCATTGGCCGGAGCAGAATCGGACGGCGACGGATCATCACCCTTGCCATGAATGAGATGTTCCCCTTCTGGAGCAAAACCGGGGGAGTACACCCCTCCTCCTTTGTCTGGAAGGTCAGAGCTGAACATGAACAACCAACGACTGAGCCGGAGGAGGAGCAATGAAGCCGGAAGACCAGATCAGACTGGCCCTCTCCCTCCTCTTCCCGGAAGGGTCAGTCATCGAGCTCCGGGCACTGGGAGAGAGAACTCATTACGGGTACTACACCGATCATGACAAACTGGCGAGAGATGCTGCAATCCTTGACAGTACACCGGGAATGAGTGGTATCTATGTTACCATAAACCAGGTAAACCCTGTCCTCCTCTCCCGCTGTGCTAACCGGATAAAGAAAGCAGGACAGAGGGAACCACAGACCGCAGACGGAGATATCATCCGACGATCCTGGCTTCCGATTGATATTGATCCGGTCCGTCCGGCCGGGATATCCTCATCAGACGATGAGCATACCGCAGCACTCGCAAAAGCAGCGAAAGTAAAGGAATATCTCACCTCTCTGGGCTGGCCGGATCCCATCTCTGCAGACTCAGGAAACGGGGCACATCTCCTCTACCAGATAGATCTCCCGATTACACCGGAGAATGGAACCCTCATCAAAGACTGTCTCCTTGCACTGGATCAGAAATTCTCCGATGAGAACTCAACCATAGATACATCGGTTGCAAACCCTGCCCGAATATGGAAACTCTACGGCACACGGTCAAGAAAAGGGGATCATACCCTGGAGCGGCCACACCGAATCGCACAGATTATCAGCATTCCTGAAAACACCACTCCAGTCATGGTCCCCTTCCTCATGACCCTGGCCTCACAATACGAGAAACCGGATCCAGTGGGATCAAGCGAACATCGGTCAGGAATACCCGCAATACCTGGAATAACAGGAATCGCCGGAAGAACCCATTCATGGGCATCGGGCGCCGGGTCCATCGACCTTGCACAATGGCTCACCATCCATGGCCTCTCCTATACCGAAAAGCCCTATCATGCAGGCCGGCTCTTTGTCTTTGACGAATGCCCGTTCTCAACTGCCCACAAGGACGGAGCATATGCAATCCAGTTCCCAAACGGGGCAATATTTGCCGGATGTCATCACAACTCCTGCGGGGGAAACTCCCAGCGGTGGCAGGAACTAAAAGAGCGGTTTGAAGAACCGAAAAAGCCGAAACACGACTATGAACTGTGGAAAAAGGATCAGAACCGAAAGCGGGCACAGGCAAAAGCAGAACGAGACGGATTACTGCCATATGAGCCTCCGTCACCAGCTCCGACAGCATTGAATACCAATGATCCCATTCTCCCCGATGACGATTTGGAAGTCCGGGACGACGTCATCAGGATACTCCATGAGGGAGATCCCATCCGGTATATCCTTGATACCTTTGCACAGGCACATGAAGGAGACGAGATCGTCGCAAAATGTCTGCTCATGTCTCTTGCATCCCGACTCGTAGAGAACTCAAAGGGACTGCATGTCCTCGTCACCGGTGAATCAGGAAAAGGAAAGTCCCATGCATTTGAGACCATGATGGACCTTATCCCCCAGGAATACTGCCTTGGTGGACGGCTCACTGACAAGGCACTCTTCTACCAGAAGGATCTCCGGAAAGGGTCGGTCATCTGCCTTGATGATGTCTCACTCTCCCAGTCACTGCAGGAGACACTCAAAGGAGTCACCACCTCATTTCGAAAACCGTTCATCTACCGGACCCTTGACAAGGACCGGAATAGCCTGACAAAAGTGATACCCGAACGGTGCCTGTGGTGGATAGCAAAAAAGGAAGGAACCGGGGACGATCAGGTCTGGAATCGGATGCTCACCGTCTGGATCGATGACAGCCAGGCACAGGATGATCTGGTCCTCGCCCGGGAACTTGAGGAAGCAGCACGACCGGGAAACCCCCTCACCACAATCTCACGGGAGATGAGAATCTGCCGGGCTCTCTGGAATCACCTTGCATCGGTATCGGTCAGAATTCCTTATGCCAGGAGTATCCGGTTCTCGAACTCACAAAATCGGCGAAATTCCACTATGCTCCTCGATCTCGTCAGATCAATCGCCCTCATGTATCAGTACCAGCGTGAGCGGGTTGATATCGGTGGCATGATAGAGATCCTGGCAGAGAAACAGGATTTTGACATGGCACGGGAGATTTATCTTCAGCTCAACGGAGCATGCGGTGGTCAGATGACGAAAATGACCAGCACCGAACAGATGCTGGTTGATGCCATCCGTGCCTCAGGGAAAACAGAGTTCACCGTAAAGCAGATGCAAAAGCTCATCTGTCGGTCCCAGTCAACGGTATCACGGATCCTGTCCGGAAATCCAAACCGTGAGGATCATGATGGCCTGCTTGAGAAATGCCCTCCGCTCTCCTTCTATGATCGATCAGAACCCAGGGAAGATGGTGGGTATCAGCGGGCACGTATCTACACCTGGGATTATGAGATGGATGAGATCTGGTCTGCCGGTGTTACGTGCTGGCTGGATGAATCTGCTGAAGGCACCCCAAATCCTGATCCAGGTGATGATCCAGATGGTGCTATGCATCTATGCACACCTATGCACGAACTATGCACACCGGAATGCATAGATACGGCAGATAAAAATAAGTCTGTTTCAGATAAAAGCGATGAAATGGTGGATTCATCAGCATCTATGCACACTCCGGAAAGTGCATACAAAGATTCACCGAGTGAGAACTATTCTCTGTGTGTACCTGAGAATAATGCATACATACCATCGAAGTCTCTGATTTGTTCGGATGTACCGAAAAAAGAGTATAAATCATTGAGTACATCTATGCATCAGGATGTGCATAACCGGTGCATAGATGTGCATAGCATGCATAGGTCAGAAAGAGTGCCGGGAGAGTTAGAAAAACAGGGGAAAAAATTTGGTATTATGGATATTCATCCGGATATGTTCCACCTGGCTGAGAGAATACCAGATCAGATCTGTGACTGTTGTGGCAGGAAAGGAGTGACATACCGGGAGAAGGGAGGAGGAAAGAATCCACCCGGACAGAAAAGACGGCTGATATGTGAGCGGTGTTACAGTACAGCAGTATCACGGGAGGTTATGACATACCGGGCACTTCCCGGAGTTCTGCCGCTCCACTCGATGAAACAGACCGACCGATCCCTGGGACGGTGTCATCTCTGTCATCTGCACCCGGTTACCTGGATCGATGACGAGACAAAGATCGGCCTGTGTGAGCGGTGTTATCATCGTGAACGGTTCAGTAACCGGAATAATGCAGGAGGGACCGTATAATGGGGTTTACCGTCACATCAGTCAAAGAAACACCCCCGGTCAGGTACGAGAAGGTAGGACGGCTCATCCCCGGAGATGGTGATACATTCAGGATGATGCTGGACGGAACCGGGGAGATAGGGGTGATACCGATGGCCGATATTCTTCTTCTGTTTGGTGGGATTGCTCCGGATGGTCTTTCCTTGTCAGAGTCAGGAAACCGGGTTATCGTGACCGGGGCATCGGGTGAGGAGTATGTTGTCCTAACCAGGCAGGTGAGAGGGATGATCCGGGACTGGCCGAAGAAGAAGGCTGCGTTATTTATCGAAAAATAGTAGAATAGTTTCAAGAAATGCGAAAAACACTTAATTTTTTACAATCCGGCATATATATTGAAATAAACCAAGGGCACGAAGAGTGGGGGTTTTCGTAATCCTCACTGATATTTCCGGTATATTATTTTACGATGGCCAATATCCACCACCAGGATTACCATTTCATTGTTTCTTATAGCCATTATTGCCCGGTATTCTCCTATCCGAAGTTTATATAGTGGTTCTGCACCTTTTGGTCTATTCAGGGGTTCAATAAATTTGTATGGGTTAGATTTTATTTTCTGAAGATTTTTATAGATTTTTATAGATTTTTTGACTAATTTTTTGTTCAAATTTCTCCAATGTTCTCTCTGCATGTTTGGTAAATGCCAGGGAGAACATCATCAAAGCCCGATCTTTTTCGCCATATTTTCTTCAGTAGTAAAGATTCCCCTGTCGTATTCTTCAATCCCCTTTTCTATCTCTACTGCTGTCTCTTCATCGATATAGTCATCGTCTTCCAGGACTTCCAGGGCACGAGAGATAACATCTATCGGAGTTTCTTCTGGCCTAATCTTCAGGTTTATGATCTTTTCCATAAGTGGGGAGGGAATTTCTATTGACTCACTCATACTATTGTATCATCCTTCAGGGTTCATCAAGTTTTCATTTCCATTCATATTGATTCTCTACCTATTAGCAGGTAAAAGAAGGTAGGGCGTTCATCCCCGGAGATGGTGGTAGAACAGGATGATGTTACACGGGACCGGAGAGATTGGGGTGATTCCGGTGGCAGAACTCCTCCTCTTGTTTGGAGGGATGAACCGGGACTGGCCAAAAAAGAAGGCTGCGTTGTTGGTGATGAGAGAAGGAGTGAGGGATGATAAGTAATACCGTTCCTTGAGGTGTATAGAGAAAGTGATTACGATATACGAAGATAATCACCTATGGAAAAGAAGGCTGATATTCAATATATTTTTGATGAGAATGGAAAGAAAACCGGCGTGATTATCCCTGTTTCTTTATGGGAATCTATGGAACAGACATATATGGATAGCATTTATCAAGAAAAGTGTAATAAAATAGAATCACTGTTTGGGGTGCTGAAAGATAGCCCAATATGAGATGAGATTGATGAATACTCACAAAATACCCGTAGAACCATTGAACAGGTATGAGAGTTATCGATACACCTGTCCTTTTTGACTATTTTCAATATGTGCCAGTTAGAAAAAAAATAGTTGATTTGTGATAATAATGTAGTTGGCAGTCTGGTCTATTCATGAAATAGTTTCAGGATTGAAGTAAGCACATAGTCATAAATAAAAAAAGGGAAATATAATTTGGACAGGTATGTTACTCTCTGAAAAGCAAATACGGTGTGATATCTCACAGTATTATGGGGTTTATCATGAGTTCATCCCACATCCGGATAAACTGGCAGCATCTCTCCGTGATGAATGGGATAGGGAATGACCCAATACCAGAATACTACCCTTCCCGTTCGACTTTTACTGGAGATGAGCAGTATAAGTATTCTCCATGGTTCTTCCTAACATTTTGTGGGTCGAAAATTACGTACATTGCACTCCGTTCAGGAATGTCTGATCCCCGGTTATTCTCTACTCAAGAGCCTCGATATCAACGATAAGATCAAATATTTTATCTTCAATACCGAATCCAAAATAGGATGCATCTTTCTTTGCAGCGGCAAGTCGCTCTTCAATATTCAAGACCTCAATTATTGCAGGACATGACTCAAGAATTTTAAGCAATTCTTTCATCGCAACACTGAGTGCATCTAATTTTGACTGTTCCTCACCCCCATATTCCCGGCAAAGTTTTACAAACTGTTCGATAAACTGGAGGGTCAGATCAGCAGTTCCAATGGGGTCTCCGGTCGCTTTCTTATAACCCTGAATAGCCTTTTTAACCGGAGCAATTCTGGCTTTTCCATATCCACGTTCAGGAAAGAACTCATGTCTGATCTTTTTGGCTGCATTCTCACGAAGACTGGCATATGCTGCTTCTCCCCCAACTCTTCCCTGCAAATACTCTTTGTTCTCCTTATTCAGGGCATAGAGATCATGAATGAGAGATATGAGGGAATTAGCATCCATTCCGGCCAGACTTGTTTTAATTGCCCGCCAGGATGGGTTTGACTGACTCATATATAGAGGTATGTTGTTTCCGGTATTCAGGATATTGATAAATCAGGGTGATCATTCCTGATGTTGAGAAAGGAGTTCAGATAATGTCTACCGTAAGAAATAATAAACTCCCGTAATTTATGCATACATACCTGTTCATGTCATATGATCCTGGTTTTTATTCATGATTGAACCATTTTCTCTGCCTCTTTTCATTCCTGTTCGAATTTGAGATTTATGAGTATCATGCTCACCTCTCACGGGAATGCATATTTTCCATAAAAACAATACACTTGTATGACAGTCACGGTATCCCTAAGCGATTCAACATATGAAAAGTTGATTGCATTCCGAGGCTCTTCTGATATGACTGATGACCGGGTTATTGCTGAACTTCTTGAAATTGCCTGTGACATTGATGATGAACCGCTCAGCGAGGAGACTCTTCAAAGGATTGCAGAAGCGAGAGAAGATTTCAGGGCTGGAAGATGCAAGACACTGAAAGAAGTGATGGCAGATCTGGGAGATTCATTTGAGTAAATTCACGTTACTCATCTCGAAAGGAGCAGAACGTGACTTAGCACAGCTTCCGAAATTTGCACGGAGATCTCTTGAGGTTGCTTTTGCAGAACTTGAATTCGTTGATGCTAGATAATCCTCAAAAAGAGGAGAAAATCCAAGTGATTGTCAATTTTTTCACCGGGAATTAGTCTGTTTGCCCGCCATATATTGGTTTTCCCACAGTATGTGTTGGTTTAGATACAGTGCCTGGTTCCTCGGTTATCTTTATCTTTTTAACCGAACTTTGGGTTTTTGAAGTCCATGTCGATCCATCTGGTGCTAGGTAATTATCAATCATACCATTCAGATTAGATTCAGCCCATACCCAGTATTCTCCGGGTAATACTGATAGATCACCAGTATTCCATCCATCTCCTTTGGCAGCTTTTGTATGATCTTCATCTAATCCAACCCAATACCACTTGTTTTTATCAACCGGGAGTTGCAATAAAGAAATCATTGCATTGTCCTTCCCCGGTAGTTCTGAAATAATATCTCCATCTTTTCCAAGTTTTATGAAAATTGAAAATGGTGCATCCTCTTCATTATACCCTTCCCGTTTGGTGACACTATCCATATTTGTTTCAATAAGAAAATCGACATAATTTCCTTGTGGAATTGCTTTATTAGTAATATCCCTTTGTTTCGTGCTATCCCAGATGTTTATCGAAATTGATGGTTCTTCGATGATGAAAACAACATCACCATGTTTTTCTCCGTCCCAGAGATACCATTCACCTGGAAACCATACAAAATCAATTGGTTTCACAAAAAAGTCTGCTGGGTCTTCAATTTTTTTTATTATTGTGGGGGTTTCATCTTCCGGAGGAACACAACCACGATACCCTCCAATGATTCCATAATTACAGGGATCATGGTACCATGCAATCATTACCGGTCCATCAATAAAACCGGTCAGGTCTAGTCCACTTTCACCTAAAAATACCTTATCACCGGGTGAGATTTTATTCACCACTGCATAAACTGGGGACGATACTATTGCCAGAATCACGATTGCAACCAGAAGAAAACTTATAATTTTGGTCATCTTAACCTCATGACGAAATAGGGATAACCATAAAAATATGCTTTTTCCCAACATTTAGTCAATTATATGTCCTTTTTAGGTGTATTATATTTTTCGGCCGTGTCGAAATAACAAGTGATTGATCACAGTAACTGAAAACAAGATATCCATAGGGAGATATATTTTCAAATTTAATATATAATAATGTGTGAGCCGTATATACTTTAAATAGTTACCGTCATAATTAAATTTTAAATCCAATTTTTAGTCAATTCTCTATCAGTTATGTTTCGAAAATAGAGTTTTCTTTCTAAAAATCTACCAATCTGCCCAAAATGTGGTAAACCGATGTTTCGTAATGGCTCAAATTCACTTACGAAAAAAAATGCAATAATAAAAAACCACAATTATTGCAGGACATGACTCAAGAATTTTAAGCAATTCTTTCATCGCAACACTGAGTGCATCTAATTTTGACTGTTCCTCACCCCCATATTCCCGGCAAAGTTTCACAAACTGTTCGATAAACTGGAGGGTCAGATCAGCAGTTCCAATGGGGTCTCCGGTTGCTTTCTTATATTCGTCTATCCCCTTTTTAACCGGGGCAATTCTGGCTTTTCCAAATCTCCGTTCCGGAAAGAACTCATGTTTTATCTTTTTGGCTGCATTTTCACGAAGACTGGCATATGCTGCTTCCCCACCTACTCTTCCCTGCAAATACTCTTTGTTCTCCTTATTCAGGGCATAGAGATCATGAATGAGAGATATGAGGGAATTAGCATCCATTCCGGCCAGACTTGTTTTTATAGCCCGCCAGGATGGTGTTGACTGGCTCATATATAGAGGTATGTTGTTTCCGGTATTCAGGATATTGATAAATCAGGGTGATCATTCCTGATGTTGAGAAAGGAGTTCAGATAATGTCTACCGTAAGAAATAATAAACTCCCGTTATTTATGCATACATATCTGTATATGTCATATGAACCTGGTTTTTATTCATGATTGTACCTATTTATCTGCCTCTTTTCATTCCTGTTCGAATTTGAGATTTATGAGTATCATGCTCACCTCTCAGGGGAATGCATATTTTCCATAAAAACAATACACTTGTATGACAGTCACGGTATCCCTAAGCGATTCAACATATGAAAAGTTGATTGCATTCCGAGGTTCTTCTGATATGACTGATGACCGGGTTATTGCTGAACTTCTTGAAATTGCCTGTGACATTGATGATGAACCGCTCAGCGAGGAGACTCTTCAAAGGATTGCAGAAGCGAGAGAAGATTTCAGGACTGGAAGATGCAAGACACTGAAAGAAGTGATGGCAGATCTAGGAGATTCATTTGAGTAAGTTCACGTTACTCATCTCGAAAGGAGCAGAACGTGACTTAGCACAGCTTCCGAAATTTGCCCGGAGATCTCTTGAGGTTGCTTTTGCAGAACTTGAACTACTTGAAAATCCTCGGGAGAAACTTGGACCCCTCAAAGGGAGGGCAAAGGGCTTGTATTCATTGAGGACTGGAGAATATCGGGCCATCCTTGAGATTTTTGATAATAAACTGATGCTTCTGGTAATTGAAGCAGGTCATAGGAAAACGATATACCGTAAATACCAAAGTTAAAAGAATGGAGACGCCCAAATATCCACAGAATAATCATGCTCTAAAGAATATTTTTCGAATATTCATATTGGAATGATGAGAATGTCACCTTCACTATTAATTTAAACCCTTTCTCTTTCTTTCAGGTATACATATCTATTTTATTATATGGAATAATTCAATCAACTTCCTTCTCAAGTTAAAAAATCTCTTTCAATAATCTTTTAGGAGTTAAACCTATTATGAAGGGTTGTCGGTTTCAAGTGAAAAATAATGTGCATTTCTGAATCACTCTGTTCATTATGATCCTTTCCGTAGGATTATGTCAGTATTAATACTTCATGGATAATGGGGATATTTCACCTTTTTTCTGTATTGTATGTTTCAGGTGGTGTGAAGAATTCAATGTTGATTCGAATTACACGAGATCATCTCTCTACTTTTGATGGGTTACTAGGATTAACTAAAATAAATACGAAATTCCCGTTTTTAAAAAAACTGGTAGAGGTAAATATTGGTCATTGATTGTTACTATTCGTTGGAACAGATTGACAGTCTCGTAGGTGTGCATGGTTTTTTAACTGTGAGATTCAATCAGTATCCTGACTGAATGACTCTCTTACCTTCATCACCCGGACAATGTCTCGTATGCAGAAAAGATATCTCCAGAAAATCTGCTGAGGTACATCTGATATCACACAAGAAAAAGAAATCTCCAAAACCTTCTGCTTATCTGATAGAGGTTACCGCTGAAGGCCACCCTGAATACTGGATGTATCTTTCCTCTCTCCCTGATGCAACCCTTGAAGATATCGACCTTCTCCTGAAGGATATATGGATGGGAGATGACCACATAAGTTCATTTACTATTGAAGGAGAAGAGTATACCTCATATCCTGACAGTTCGGGGATGAAGGTACGCGTGGGGAAGGTCTTCAGACCTGGGATGACCTGTACGTATACCTGTAATTTCTTCTCACCAACGGTACTCCATCTGGTTGTTATGGAGAGACAGCCAGCATATACCCCGGCTCATGATTCTATCTGTGTTGTTGCCAGAAATTCACGGATACCTTATGATTGTGACATCTGCGGATCGAAAGCCGATTTTTTTTGTGATGAGTGTTATCATGAAGGGGGGACTCCTCTCATCTGTAAACATTGCCTCCCTCATCATAATTGCAGTTACGAGGAGATTCAGGTCATCCCTGACTCGCCCTTGTTCGGAATAGAATACTTTGCTGAAGAACCTGATCGCCTCGTCAGGTGGTACCCTGAAGGGTGGACGAGCGATGAGATCATTTCTCCAGAACTGTATGAACTGCTTGACCGGTATTTTGAGAAATACATGGAGGAAGATGAAGAATGTGATCTTCAGGATTCGGATGAAGATGAAGATGACGAAGTACCATCAGTCCCCGGTAGATCGGGTTCTCTTCCCCCTGGTGTAAAATACGATAGAAAGGATTCTGAAGATATGAAAAGCACTGTCCCATCGGGGTTTGTGTCTACTCTGATTGATCTCTGCATCAAAGAAATGAGGAAGAGTTATGGTATTGAGCCGAAAACTACCCTCAACAAGAACCTCTTTCAATAGATAGATATGATACAATCAGAAGGAGAATCGATTTTTTTTCAAGGCTGATAATTCACCGCCGATCCTCGAGGGGTGTATTCTTATGCTGGATAGTCTGGCAGAGAATCTGAAAGTCCCTCAATAGTTGTCTGTATCGTATCGAACCGCCTGCAATTCTTGCCAATCCCTATCATCATGAATACCCTGTATGTATCCTTCCAAAAATGTTTTATGGTATAAACAGTTCACTATTTCTTTCCACACGCCGAAAAATCACCTGATGAGACCAGGGCTCCCTGTAATCGCTGTATCGGAACACTCCCGCCGATGAGCATATCTCCATATCCTGCCAGACATTCTGCTCCGGATTCATCGAGAATGATTCGTGAATTAGATGCAGACGTAACTTTCAGCCCAATCTTGAGTTGAAGATTTGCTTTGATGACGCCGGTGATTATCCGTGCATCAGGTCGCTGGGTGGCCAGAATCAGATGAAACCCTGCCGCTCTTCCTTTCTGTCCAATCTTCTGAATTGCAGTCTCCAGAGCCTCTTTCGTGACCCGGTTCATGATAAGATCCGCATACTCATCAATAACGATGATCCGGCGGGTCATCGGTTCAGGTTGCCTGGTATTGTACTTTGAAATGTTCGTAAACCCCGTTTTTTCCAGATGAATATACCGTTCCTCCATCTCTCTGACACATGCATCAAGGGTCGTGATAGCCATATCTGGATCCATGATCACCGGCATGAAGAGAGATGGGAAGGAGAGAAAATCGGTAAATGTCACTCGTTTTGGATCGATAAGTATGAATGAGACCTGGTTTTTCGGGTTCATGAGTGTACTTCCGATGACGATTGACCGGATAAGTTCACTCTTTCCTGATCCGGATGTCCCCCCGATAAGACAACTGGTCATAACCGGATCTGCCAGATCGCCCATCATGACCGATCCGTCTATTCTTCTCCCGATCGGAAAGGGACAGACTGACCTGGATGATGGTTTTCCATCCCGGATCAGGGATCTGACATCGCATGGCTGCCAGGTATCATGGGGTACGTCACAGCTGATATACCCGCTTTGTGCCTGAATAAGGGGAGGAAAGGATAGCGATAATCCAAGCTGGATATCAACCGCACGGTTCGCAATCTTGGAAAACGTGACTCTTTTCGAGAGATCAGGGATAATCTTCAGCCTGATAAATCGCGGTCCGAAGATAAATCCTGCCGGGAGAACCGGAATTGAAAGCAGATGGAGGGTCTCGACCAACCTGGAGAGATATGCCTCTCCAAGAGAGAGATCATGCGGGATTCGGGTATCCGTCGGTTTGACTTCTTCTTCCTGTTTTTGTGGCGTATTAGGACGAATCACTTCAAAGTCAGTGTCACATGCGGTATAGGGGCACATTTTGCACAGGTCAGGGTCCTTACATCTGGGAACCGGGAGATGGCCTTCTTTAATCCGTCGTGCAAGAGTGATGAGTGATGCATGATTTCCTATGAGAGTGTGTATCGCAGATGAGTCATATCTGACGAGGGGGACGGGGTCTTCAAGATAGAGCATATCAACCCGTGGTGTGATGCCGATTGACCGGGAGACGAGCCATGCATACAGTGAGGTCTGTGCAAGATCCTGCGTTGGATCTGACTCTTTTCTCCCCTTATACTCTACAACCACCGGTTCTTGTGTCCCAGGATCAAAAAGAAGAGCATCAGGCCTTCCGCTTATTTTCACCACTTCTCCATCGTCACATAGAAAATCAGAACTCATGGTGTATTCTGATGAGTGAAATATGGTTGATATGAGTTTTTTTGGATCCTCAATACCCGTCCCGTCAGGGGAGATGAAGACTCTGAGATAGCGTATCCATCGGTCGCATGCGACTGCAAATGCCTCTATCTGTTCATGTGAGAGGCGAGGGGCATGTTTTGTAAGATATGGGATGAAAAACTCATTCTTGATAAACTCTCGAATTGATTCTGCACTATCAGGATCAGGTGATTGAAGTGCGGTGATAAAGGCATGCTGGCTTGTCTTCTCCTGCGTAATATGTCGAAAAACCTGATCTGCGAAGGTATGAAACCGCTTCCCGGGAAGGTTTCCTGATCCTTTCTGTCCGACCCTCCATGCATCCTTCTCGCCCCTGCAGGCATATCCAAAGAGCCGTGGGCAGTGCTGGCAGAGATGGAGTTCACTTACGAAGAGTCTTTGCATATGGGCCCTTTTCCTGTTGCGATGATCAATGAACCCTGCTGATTGGGTATTATCTTATATGCAGCCGGGTGTCTTCCACACCATATGATGAGTTCGTCATAAGTCATGGAGATTCCGTTCTCCTGAAGACTTTGGACGAGTATATCGGCCCGCATGATGTGCATCGGGCGGGAATACAGGATCGTGCATAGAGCGGTGTGTACTGCGTTATCTGTTATCTCCCGCATTTTTGAGTCTACTTTTTCATGCTTCTCTTGTGAAGGAATGTCTATAGGGACCTTTCCCGGAACTCCTGCAGGAATTGCTGGTATAAGGGATGGAAATGCTTCCTTATTCCCGACATAGGCTGAGAGTTCATCCCGAATTATCGGACGAAGACCATGGATAGTCTCAATCTGAATATCTCCCTCATTGACCTTACAGACGAGGGAATACAGGGCATAAAACCGTGCGATCTCACCTTCTGATGGTTGTATAATCCGCCCTCCGGCGGCAAGAAATTCCTCTCTCTTCTGGTTTGTCTGGGTCCATGTCGGTTTGGTCACAATACATCTGGGATCAGTCAGATACAGGCATAAAGAGCCTGGATTATTCGTAAGATACTGTATCCCCTTTGTAAAACCTGAACCGATGCTGCTATGATTGCTATTGGTATTGATGATAATTCTGCAATTCTTCGAGGTATGATTGATTGTTATGATATTCTTTCTGGATTCCCTGGTACAGGTGAATGCAACCCTGTGTGATTGGAGATAAATCTGCAAAGCACTGGTTATCTGTTCATAATCAGGCGGCCATGCATCCAGATCTGAGAGGACCTGATCATGCTCCTGCACCCATGCCGATCTGATGACCTGATCCGGAGAAGGAAGGGGGATCTCTTTTGTGGTCCCCTTTTCATCCTTCATCCTGATGATCGTATTCGCGGTGCTGATGACCTCACGGGGAGAGGGATATTTTCCACGGGATGATAATTCCCGTAATACCTGTGGGATAAGCCAGTCTGTAAGCATATTCCAGGTATCGGGAAATACAGTCCTGATACGGGAGGTGATGATCTCCGTTATCTGTTCTTCTGTGCATCCACGAAGATCAACCTGATTCATCCCGATCTTATCAACCACTGATCTATCCAGTATCTCTTCAAATCTCTCCCAGTAAAGGGTTCTCATGAAGGCAAGGGGAAGGATGGCAGAGGTCTCATTCAGGATAATCTGATTCATCAGTCCGAATGATCGTTGATGCTCTCCCGTGTACAGGTTCTCCAGCTGATCAAAGCAGACGATCAGGCATTGATTGAGAAAGGTCAGGAGAAGACCGAGTGATTTAAGAAATGTACTCGCCTCATCCTCTGCTTCAGCTTCTGACAACTCTTTGAACGGGATATTCAAAAGGGATGCATCGTCAGGGTCTGCAATCTGTCCAAGGAGCCGGTTGCGTGCAGGGTGAAACAGGTCTTTGTCACCACACGCAAAGAGTAACCTGATGAAGAGATGATCGATATCCGGTATCTTGTCTATTATCCAGGTTTGCACCTGATTGTAGAGGATATTTCGCTCTTTTTCATGCTCTGAAAAATGTGTAAAGAATTTCTCCGGATTGTCTTTGAATGGCTGGAATAACTTTCTATACTCTTCTTTTTGATTGATGTACTCCGATATCATCGAGAAGAGCATGGCGTGAATCTGGGTAAACCGAAATGAGTCTTTGAGGGGGTGAGAGAGGTTGGTGATTATTCCATGGAATAGATGCTGTATTGGAGCGTTATAGTTGATGATAGGCCGTATTGTTGAGAATTTCACGTCAAAAGAAGTACTTTGACAGTACTCCCGTATGCGGGCGATCATATTCGTCTTTCCGCTTCCTGCTTCACCGTTTACCAGGATTCCAACCGGATCATGGGGGTGTTTCTGTTTATACGCAATAATGCTGGTGATGTGTGTGAAGGCATCACCATTGATGGATGAGATGGTGGGAAACTGATTCACCCAGGGGTCTGGTTGGGCGTGTGATGAGAATGGGTTATTTTCCTGCAATATCTCCCGTGGATTCTTCATTCATTCCTCCAGATGAGAAGAATACGCAAGGTATGTGTTTTATCCATGTAGGAGTCGGCTCGTTGATCCTCGGTGAGGAGGTAGGGATCACTTGCCTGAAGTTCGACGACTCCTGCATCCCATAATGACTGAATAACTGAGTCAAATACATGCTTTGGCCAGTTGAGAAATCTGCGGAGTGCAAAGATCTTGACATAATTTTTGCCCATTCTGATGGTATCGTATGCCTTTTTTATCTCACGAAAGGGATCCGGCCGTTCCGGGACGAGGATCTGTATCATATAATCCCGTGACGTGGGAACAATCTTCAGCTGTATAGCCCCGGATTGGACAAGGGCGTTTAATGCATCGGCGATCAGCTCTTTTTGAAATGGAAGTTTTTTTGAGACGTTCCTTATGCTTACAGAGGTTTTTTGAACGATATATGCGTGGATAATATCCTGAATTGGCGCCCGGAGAAGGTAGGTGCTGGCTCCTTTTTTATGTATTGTATAGGCCTCCGAAAGATGGGGTTTTAATCTCTCGATAAATTTCTTATTGGTTCCTTTTTTTGGCTGAGGCCCCAGGAAATTTTCAATGTTTTTCGGGAGGGAGGTTTTCAACTCTGTAATGGTAAGATAATCTCTCTTCTGTTTATCAAAGATTTGGTTGAGGATATCCTGGAAGGTATAATCCATACCTGATATCTCTTTTATTGCCATAAAATAGATCCGAATCGGCCTTGAGACTCATCGATGGCGCAGACGGGATGATTTCTCCCTCATCCGATCCATCTCTCCTTTCGCATACGCACCGATAACCGGATACAGTTTCTCTATCCGCTCCTCAAGATTCTTCCCTCCGAGCCGGTACGGGGCCGGTCCAAGCAGCAGGATGGGCGACACCTTTCGCTCCGGTACCGGACGCAGGACCTCATCACTCTCCCCGATGCATGAGAAGAAACTCCGGGTATCACCGGTCTTCGGAATAGTGGTCTTCTGCTCCATTCCTGCTGTCACATCAGACCCGACAGCCGGATGGGATACCTGAAGCCGGCACGTCTGTACCCGGCTTATCACCTCTTCCTTCGTCATCCCATGAAGCAGAAACAGTATCCAGGGGTCCTCATCCAGAACCTCGGCAAGATAATACCATGCAGCGGCGATATGGATACAGGGGTTCTGATCATCACTACAGTGACAGTAGGCACGAACACTCCGATACTGGTCAGGAATAAGAAATATCTCCTTCTTTTCCAGCGTATCCACAAGATCCCGCGAGAACTCTCCGGTTATGAGTGAGCCGGTCAGGGCAGCATCGTTGGTGATCGTATCGATGACATTGTCCCAGACCTCCCTGGAGAATCGGGGGAATAACAATCCTACAGGTCTGGTTGCTGTTCCGCTGCAACAGATCCCCATACTCATCTCACCCGGACCGATTCGGATGGAATTCCCAAACCCGTTCCTGGCACAATGTTTTGCCCTGGTGAGTCGTCCGTTCTCTCCATACTCCTCAAGGACCGATACAAACCGGGAGGCCCACCAGTTCTTCCCAACCGGCCCGTACTGGCTTTGCAGGGTAATCTTTTTACTGACCGGGAGTGTGCCTGGAATCTGCCACCACATCTTTCTCGTCATTCCTCCTCCTCCCCGGAGAGCACCGCATCACGGAGTGAGACGATATCAAGTAACTCCTCTGTTGAGAGACTGGTGAGGAGATCCTCTCCCTGTGCCAGAACCTCCCGTCCCAGAATCCGTTTTTCTGCATTAATCCGGTCAATCTGTTCCTCCAGTGTTCCGGCAGCGATCATGAGGTGTACTTGCACATTCTGCTTCTGTCCTATCCGGTAGGTCCGGTCCGTCGCCTGGTCCTCAACTGCAGGATTCCACCATCGATCAACATGAAATACATGGGTCGCAGCGGTGAGGTTCAGCCCGGTCCCTCCTGCTTTTAATGATATCACAAAGAATGATGGCTCTTTTGATGACTGAAACTCCCTGACCAGTCGTTCACGCTCACGTCGTGAGGTCTTCCCGGTGAGGAGGAATACCGGTATTAAAAACCTCTCCTCGAGTATTCGGGCAAGATACTCTGCAAACGTAGCATACTGAGTGAATATAAGGGCCGAATCTCCTTCTTCACTGACCTCCTCCAGCATCTCAAGAAGTCGGGAGACTTTTCCTGATCGTTCGGGCAGAACCCCCCGATCATGGATGAAAAGACCGGGGTGATTGCAGATCTGCTTCAGTCTGGTGATGGCCCGGAATATGACACCCCGTCGTGCAAGTCCGGTTACCGTCTCAAGAGACTGTGCCATATCTTCGACAACCGCCTGGTAGAGGGTCGCCTGTTCATGGGTAAGCGTGCAAAAAACCCGTGATTCCATCTTTTCCGGAAGGTCAGCAATCACTGACGTGTCGGTCTTCATCCGTCGGAGAAGGAACGGCCTGATGAGCAGACGAAGCTCTGTGGTCCCATGTTTATCCTGTTCTGTTCCTGACAGATGGCCATACCGTGACTGGAATGCATGCTGCGACCCCAGGTATCCGGGATTGAGAAAGTCCATGATAGACCAGAGTTCAAGGAGCCGGTTCTCCACTGGTGTACCGGTCAGGGCTATTCTCCGGTCAGCAGTCAGCTCCCGGATCGCCTGGGACTGGAGCGTATTCGGATTTTTAATATTCTGAGCCTCGTCAAGGATGACTGCAGACCACCTGACCGGGAGGAGATGATCGATATCCCGGCTTGCCAGGTTGTACGTGGTCAGAATAAGGTCATACCGGCCGATATGGGCGATGAATTCATCCCCACGACACCGGGATATGCCATGGTGGATCCAGACCGACAGAGAAGGAGCAAACCGTTTTATCTCCCGTTCCCAGTTTCCTACAACTGACATCGGACAGATGATGAGAGCCGGACCAATATCCGGCTTTTGTTCTTTTAATGATAAAAACCAGGCAATCGTCTGAATGGTCTTTCCTAGTCCCATGTCGTCGGCAAGACAGGCTCCAAATCCCCGCTCAGTACATCGCAGAAGGAAGGCATGACCGATCTCCTGGTATGGCCGGAGTGTACCGTTCAGGGTTTGTGGGATTGGAAATTCGGCAGTATCCTGGGTAGAACGGAGCATGGTAAGTATGTCTTTGGTCCATTCGTCTGTTCCCCTGACCTGAACAGTCATCGGACCATCAAATCCTCCGACCGACAGCCGGATGAGATCCCCTGCCTGTGATTTTCCCCTGATGTACCGCCGCTCAAATTGTGAGAGTGCAGTGGAAAGGGCACCTGCATTCCCATAAATCCACCGTCCCTTCACTTTGATGATCGGCGTCTTTTGTCTGACTGCCTGCCAGAACTCTTCAGGAGTGACTGATTCATCACCGATGGCAATCCGGTAATCAAACGAGATAAGCTCTGATATTCCGAGCATCCCATGGGGGTGAGCCGGCCCTTTCTTCTGTGCACCAAGTTCTATCCGGGGCCTGTACTTCTCATCGGTCCACCATGACGGGAGGATGACGTCAAATCCCTTGTCTTTGACTGCAAGAACCTCTGTGGTAAGAAAAGTCGCTGCATCGGCTAGTGTAATCTCCCCGGTCGTCGGATTCGACCCGGACAGGCAGGCTTTCAGGATAGGAGATGCTGATGCTGCCTGGGAAAGTCCGGAGAGGAGTTCCTGGATGAGAACCGGCCCAGGGGGGAGGATTCCGCCTGATTCTTCGGGAAGGTTCCAGATAGTCCCTGCCGGGATGATGAGATCAGGATCTGCTTCTGATCGCATACACAGGCGTATCGTCCAGGGTTCCAGGTCCTCCCCTCCTGGTTCCTGTACGATGATACAGGTATGAAAGGGCATATATCCCTCTCTTCGAAACGAAAGCCAGTGATTCATCCTCTCTGCAAAGATCGGATCCAATTCATGTTCCCGCGTATTCAGGTCTTTTCCGGTGAGTTGAGCCATGAAGGCAAGGGCATCTTTTTCCTGTTCCATCATCCGCTTTCCTGGCCGGATCGATGGAGGGTGCTGTCTGAGTGCCTGCCGGATAATGGTCTCCATCATCCCGGAGAGGCCAGCAAAGATGATTTGCTCCGGTTTTCGAATAGGTTCGGGCAGTTCCTCCAGGGGAGAGGCATATCGCATGACCGGCGGCATAGCGGCTGCATACCGGGCCAGCCATACGAGATCATCTGGGAGGAGGGCCGGGACCCAGTCTGCCTGATATCCTTCTGGTGTCAGGGTGAGGACTGGTTTGAACTTTCCGTCCCTGACCAGTATATATGCTGATTCCATCAGAGTGAGGAGGCAGGCTATTGAGTCACCTATGTGAATATCTGGTGATGCCCGAAGGGAGGTGAGCGTCTCAAGACAGATTTCGTATGGGATGATGAGACCTGGAAGGGTATATCGGGAGAGGAGTGCCTGCCTGAATTCTGGTTCACAATAATTGGTCTGGGGAATTTGAGGTGAGGGTGCCGGGGCATGAATCGTCCAGGTAGCCCGGTGAAAGGATTGTGAGGAGATGCCGGTTATCTTTTGAATCGTCTCGGCAAGCAGGTAATGCGGGAGAGCATGAGGATAGAGGTCACGATGGCTGAGGGTGATGGTACGGAAAGAATCTTCGTCTCCAGAAACTCCAAACAGGGCAATGCCAGAGGTATGGGGTGATATGAGGGCATGCAGGGTAATGATGGTATCAGCCTCCGGATAGGTCCCCAGGCTGTCTGTTTTTCAGGACAGTACGCCGTATAAGATTCATCTGTTCTCTCACCAGTTTCGTCTGAAGGGAGATACATCTGTGGGTGAGTGGATTGGGTCTGGTACTATCTGGTAGGTGGAAGGTGAAAGATTATTGTATACAAAAAAAGTCTAATAATTCTTTAGATTATTGAAATGAGGTAACAACCAGCAGATATCTGTATTCATTCGTCCCATTGAACAAGTTTCAAATCTTGAACTAAAGAAAAATGACTATCACGAGATGCCAGAGGAACATCTCATTCAATAATCGCATTGGTATCCAGAGCTAACCTGCCAGTCTCCTTCAATCTTCCTGAAATCCTCTGTAATGTCGGAAAACATGCCGTGCGGATAATAAATTAAAGAACCTCGTCGATACCTAGTTTGAGTTCAATCAACCGTATAATCCCCAAAGGAAAGACTGTTGGATCAAGATATCTATCTTACATCAAGGATAAAATTTTTCTCCTCTCATGGTGTCGGAATTCAATGAAGAGAGGATAACTTTGAAGGAAATCTTGAGAATTCTGTACCGGGTCAATATACAGTAAGGAGCCCCGGTGAGTAAGGAAATGGTAACGTATGCATTGATGGGGATAGCGAAGATCATCCTTTTGTGGATACCCCACTGGATAGTATTCTCTATCCTGGAATATATTTTTACCCTCCAAAACTCCTTCCTATTATCAATCCTTAAAGATGGTTTTATAA
The DNA here is from genome assembly GCF_000013445.1 of Methanospirillum hungatei JF-1. NCBI lineage: Archaea > Methanobacteriati > Methanobacteriota > Methanomicrobia > Methanomicrobiales > Methanospirillaceae > Methanospirillum > Methanospirillum hungatei. Next base: position 2,109,594 of record NC_007796.1, on the reverse strand, counting down.
TTCTCATCCGAAATGCGAGTTGATGGGCGATATCAGAGGATAGAGGGTTAAGAGGAAGGGCTTCGTTATTGCAATTGATGGCCTATTGTATTATTTACTCATCATAAGATGGATTATATCGAATAATCATGATCTCACCCGAAGGAGAGATAGTCGCGAATTTATTTTTTCCTCTTGATTCAATCGTTATCCACTGAAGACCTGAAAGTCGTGAACATTGGCGCGAGATGGTACTTTCAGAAATTTGCAATCGAGAAGCAATATCTGCAAAAGATGTAGGGCCATGATTTTTGATATCACATAAGATCTGATACTCTTTATCGTCAGGCGAGTTTGCGATATGAGGGAGAGAGATGATATGCAGTTCTCGATCAATATCTGAGAAAGAGGTTACAGTATGTATCTTATCAGATAAAGCCATACAGGCAGCTGTTAGTGCAGTAAGTATCTCTCTTGGCCCACCAGAGAGATTTACATGTAATTTATTATTACTTCCAGGTTTTCCTGCTGAATCGTTGAGAGTACATACGAAGGAATATACCATGCTGGTAAAATCACGATGATCAACCTTGAGGATTTTAATAGTAATGTCATCGCCTATCTTCCGTATTAACTCCTGTATCTCTTCAATTGCACGGAATGAACGGTCATCATCCTCAATAGGTCGTATCAGGATTACTACATCATGAGACTCTATGCCAAATCGTACTAACAAAGCGAGGAGATGAGTTGTATCAAATCCGATGGGAGAGATGTAGGTTTTCATATTGATAAATCTCTTGCATAATTTCGCATCTGATGCAATATTTTGAGATAAAAAATCTCTACACGTAAAGATAATTTTATGATAAGGTACTCTGATTATATCTTATGCATCTTATCCATCTAACAGTTTCCCCAAAAACTTCTTTCGATATCCCACTCAGTGATGGATACCAGTTATATTCTGCTCTCCTCTCATTTATTAATGAGAAAAACCCAAGTACCAGTTTGAAAATTCATAACTCACCTCTCCCGTCACTTTCAACCACCGGATTGATGGGAAAGTTTGAGAAATCATTCCATAAAGGACATAAGAGAATATTAGAAGGAGAGGTATATCACTGGAGGATCGGGGTTACGGATCCAGAGGATGAAGATCTCTTTACTCACATCATCACCCCTTTTTTACTTGACAGGAAGGAACTTTCCCTTCATGAAGGAGAATTATGTATTTGTTCGGTTGAAACACAATATCAATCATTTCAGGATATAATTCAAAAGGTTAAAGAGTGCCAAAGACCTGCAGTAAAGATGGACTTTATTACTCCAACCTGTATTCAGTATCGGAACAGCCGTGTCACCGAGATGTTTCCAAATCGTATTGCTGTATTTTTTTCCATCCTTTCAAAATATAATCAGGTTTGTCCTGAAGAATTGCGTCTCTCGCTAAATCGCGATGACTTTGGGAGATATCTGCTGGAATCTCCTCATCCCCAGACATACAGGACTCACTCTGTCTTAACGAATACCATATATGATACAAAAAAACAGCATCACCGTCCCATTTTTAAACAAGGATTTACCGGAACATGCCACTATAGTTTCACCAGTGATGCTCCCGCAGCAATTCGGAATGCCTCTCTTATTCTTGCCTATTTTGCAGAATATTGTGGTGTTGGATCAAGTGTATCACGGGGATGTGGCCAGGTAATCGTATCTGTAGTAGAGGAATCCTATGAGAACTAAAAAAATTACATCGGTATTTACCCATGACATGTTGTTTGGGGAAGGGCACGACGATCATGGAAATATGCAGGAGGACTATGATCTACTCCTGCATGAATATTTTCAGACGATCGACCATCCGCTTCGAACCTCAAAATATGCTTATATGCCGGCAAAGAGTGTTGAATTCGGCAAGACCGACCAGCCAATGATAAATCATGTCCGGAATGGAATTCAGGCACTCATTGAACTGAACAAAACGCTTCTTCAAAGTGGTTCTGCACATTATCTCCCTGTCTCTAAGTTGCGGGAGGTAATCGCCCTCTTTTCCATTCATGATCTTCATAAGACGATCGGAAAAGACTGGAGAGACCAGTTTGATCTGAATGAAGATGAGGTGATGAGTTTTGCCCATGCCATTCAGGCTGATATTTTTGCTCCAGCACTTACGCCAAACGATTTTCTCTCCGTTGCTGTTGCAACACACCCGACGCAGGGATTTCATGGTGATCTGTCACACACCTTTATTACTTATAAAAACTGGGTTTTGCTTGCGGATATTTTTGCAAGTCTTGAAATGCCAGTTGTCACAGAGGGGATGAAGAAGCATATCGCCTTTATAGATGCGAAAAAGACCTTTTTTTATCATACATTCTCTGAATCAATTGGGCTGTTATCTAACGTTGTTCATGCTGCAGTATTGGAATGGGCCAAACAATATGCCCTCTTCCCCCTGTTGTTTTTTGAAAAGGGAGTAATTTATCTGGGGGATAAGAATAGCCGTTTTGAATTTACTCAAGCAAGTCAAATTGAAGAGATCTATCAGGAACTTAAGAAAAAGATCCAGTCCTCTCATGAATCGCTGTCAAGACCGGAGAAGCTTCAGAAATATATCCAGGTACAAGGTTCAAAAGGTCTTTTTTCAGTTGAAGAGTCTTTTTTCTTTTATTCAGGTATTCACACCGTCATAAAAGCATTTCTCGCTGCTGCAGTGATGACTAGTGAAAAGGATAATTCCGGAAATTTTGAGATAGATACTTCTACTCCTTCTCTGACTCTCAATAAATCAGATCTTGAGATGCAGTATCCTCCTGCTGAAGTGATTGATGTCCCAGCTCACTTCATCAAAAGTATATCAGTTGACGGGAATGTCATCCCTGTATCAGATGTCAGGATTATCTGCCATGGTGAAGAGAGAAAAGCAAAGAAGTATACTCTCGTGCCGGATTCTGTCTTTGTTGGAGAAGAAGAGATTTTTGGGCTGATTACCATTACTGGAATCGGGCTCATGCCAAGTATGGTAGGATATCGTTCTCACATCCTTTCCGATTTTGGTGTTGACACCGGCTGGGATGAGTCAATCATCCCTCTTGCACGAGCAGTATCAGGAATAAGAAAAGATGTGATAACAGAGCTTATCAAAGCCGGTTCTCTCCCGACCGATGATCCCCTTCTTGAGGCCTGCAGGATGTTTCAGACCAATGATGACCTTACTCAAAAGATGGTCACCTACGCATCCGAGAACAGGGGTCAGGATCACCATTCGGTTGGTGGTTTTTGGAATTATTCGTATGCTATTGCACGTGATATTCTTGACCGGGAGGTTAACGGCATAGCGTTCTCACAAATTGCTTCAATACAGGAGAAAATTTCTTATCTGAATACCCTGGTTGACGAGTATCTTTCTACTATTTCTTCAGAGAACCTTGAGAAATTTGAGTCTGCTATCCTGTATCCATATAAAGAAAAACTTCTGGTATGGCTCTGTGAGAACCTGAGTATCAATGGATCTATGCTCTATGGCTCGTTCGAGAATAAAACGAATAAGTTTAAGGCGTATTGTGATGGGACTGGCATCTGTCGTCTGACCAATGATACACCTTATGATAAAGAACGGAAGACGACATCAAAAGATGTCAGTATGCTAAAATATACCTTCTCAAACCGTGTTCCCATCGGTTCAAGTGAGCCGAGTCTGTATGTATCAGTTCCTGTCCAGATTGAACTGGGACTTCGATCCATCGGTCATGGAATTAGGAAAGGCTCTGATAAAATATACTTCAGACTTATCCCAGATTATCATTTCAGTCATACAACAGCCAGTATCTTCAGTCAGTTTGCAAATTATTTTGATGGCGATTCCGGAACGAGAGTACTTGATTTAGCCCGAGAATTTTTGAGGGAGGATGTACCTTCCGAGGATTCAATAATTGAGCTTTTAATTGCTGAAACCGGTAGGAAAAACATCTGTCAATATGCAGGTCTGGGCTTTTTTTATCAGAATTCCACGTTCGATTTCGTTTTTAATAAAAAAAGGAACGGAGATGGAGAGTATTGGTTTTTTGGGTCGTATCTTGCATTAATTCTGGCGTATGTTACCGGCTGTAGGGTTGTTGCCGGGGAAAACCCGATATGTATGACTAGTGGCGATGAGTTCTCAGAGTTTGTTCTGTTGGAGGCCCCTCATGTAGCAGTTAAAAGAATTTTTTCAGATAGAATCAGATTATCAGATCTAAAAAAGACTCTCATGACAGCATCCCTGATCATTTCTATGGGATATGAGATTCGAATGGATGATGCAGCTTTTGTCCGATTTTTGCAGACATTCCGAAATCATCCGTTTCCAGGGAGTACGTTATTGAAACAGATCAGGCGGGTATATGAGCAGGATAAAAAGAAAGGTGGTATGGGTGGTTTTGTTAATAGCGCCAGAGGTTGGCGAAAAGTGGATGGAGAGATTATCAGATCAGAGTATCCTGGCTTTATTTTCCAGGCAGTTAAACTTGACACGTTTGGAGAAAACCCTATGGCAGTAGCATCAATTCACGAACTTGCCCGTCTTGGGCTTAGTGTAGCGATTCCAAGGAATTATGACCCCCATAAAGTGGAGAAGCTATTTCGCGAATCTGTTAAAGCAATTCTTGGAAAGAGAGGATCTCAGTATCCTCGCGAGGATTATGTGGATGCAGTAAGTGGGAGACTATTAAAAATGATAAAGCGGGCTGGAGATGATCAGTTCTCAAGGACTCCGGGCCTATACGACTTCAGTCTGATTGTATCATTTGCAGAGTATTTTGTGGATCATATCTTCTATCAGGTAGCTTCAGGCGATCCTGGAAAATTAAAGCGTGCTGCAAATGATCTCGCTGATGGATTCTATTCAGCCACACTACAGCTGAGGGAAGAGTATTTCGAATCAAGAAAAGAGGCATTCGAATCAGAACAAGATTTGTCATCAGAACAGGAGAACTAATTATGGCAGATAAAGTAATTCAGTCATTTTATGCGAGTATTAAACCCTATACTCTCGAAAAGCCGGAGAGAAAACCAAAACAGAATTATGTCAGCATTCTTATTCTTCGTGAGCTGCAGAGTGCTGCACGTTTCACGACCGATGGAACTGAAGCAAACTCATCTATCATTCGGATTGGAGATGAAGAAGTGACCGTTGGGAAACTCTTTGGTAGAAAACAGGTTGCCAGTGACAGGCGGATAGCAAAAGCATTACAAAGGGATCTAATCGCTGAAAAGATGAACTCCTTCTACAAGAAAGGTGGTTGGAGTGGGTGCTCGATGGAAGTGACGAAGATGTGTCAGAAATGCCCTGAATGTGCATTATTTGGTAGTGCTGCATCAGAAGGTGATATGAGTGTCACATCTCGAGTCATGTATGATGAAGCCTATACCATTCGAGGTATTAATTCTGTAGTTGAAGAGTACTTTCAGAACGCTCCGGGAGATGATTATGCGAAGAAAGCGACATCAGGGATCCGTGAACCTGATTTCTTCAAGGAAGGAACGTTATTTCCCTGTGTTGTCACATTACGTGATGTAACTTGTGAAGAGGTCTTGTTCTTTCTCAACATTACCGACAGAAATACCCGGTATGGTGCGACCGGGACACGGTTTGGTAAGACGAGAAATCACATTTTAGGGGTATTTGCCTCAAATCGGGAAGGCCCTTCAAGTCTTGAAATTTCTCGGGGTGTCGCATTACGGCTTGCCGGAGGTGATGAAGTACGTCTGCCTGATTCTGAATCTTTGAAGAGGGTCTTGGAACTTGACAGTCTGCCCCTTCATGATGTGAAAAAGAATGCTCTAGAAGTGTATCAACATTTATTGAAGACTCATAGGATATCTGGGATTGACCTTGGAGAGTCAGAGGTGACTGCTCTTCTTGACGCAATGAAGGATGATGCAGTCATAAAAGAAATTCTGATCACTCAGATTGAAAAAATATCTGATTTCCTGGCAGATCAATAATGGGTCTGGAGTAGCGTATGAACAACCAGTCTTCAGTCAGAGCGTTTGAAGGTGTTCTCGAGATGATGAGCGAACTCTTCTTCGCCTCTCTTGAACCGGGGAATAACTATACAACCAGACCCCTTATACTGAATACTGCTCTTTATTATGCTCTCGGGTACTGTAGTGGCAGATATGTGAATGTTCCGGTAAAGAAAGGTTCTGCTAAACAAAATCCGACCTATGTTGAAGATACGGCGTCTTTTTACTCAAAACTGTATGTCTCTCCCGCAAAACCCGTAAAAAGCATCAGATTTGCGAGTGAGATCACCAATGCCAGAAGTGATGAGTATATTCAATACAACACTTATGAAAAGCAGATGAATTCTCCAACCGGGAAATATGGAGTGCGTAAACAGATCCTTCCTGGTGGTAAATTTGTCTTCTTTGTCCTCTCCTTTGATGGGAATGAACCTGATCTTCCTGTCTATATCCGACTTGGTAAGAAACGAAGTAAGGCCTCCGTTACCTGGTCAGAATGCCCTGTCACGAGAAAAAAAGGGTCATTTATACTGAATCACCCGGTATTGGTTGATGATCTGACCCAGATTCCATCCCGTGATATTTCGTTTAAACGAATGCAGCCATTTGATGTTATTGAACGGGGTAGTTTTGAGGGAGAATACATTCAGATACAGAGAGGGGGAAAAGAGAAGAAGGAAGATGTTGTTTTTCCTGCTTCAATCCGGTTTTTACAAAGGATTCGATCATGATAATTGAAGGGTTGTCCATTCCAAGGTATGATGCAGAGCCACTTCGGGAACCATTTCTTCCGTATGGTCATCAGGTTACTACTCGAGCGGTCATGAAAGAGAGAGACGAGTTCTTTCTATTTATTACGGCTCCAACCGGTGCAGGAAAGACGGAATCGTGGTTTGTTCCGGCACTCACCGGAGAAGATACTGGTGTTTTTTTTGCATTATATCCGACAAATGCTCTTGCTCTGGATCAGTACCGGACAATTTCATCTTTACGCGATACCCTCGCTCCTTCTCGGCAGGTTGAGTTTTTGGATGCTGAACGGTTAACGACCTTACGGGATGAATATCCGGTCAGAGTATCGAAAGGTGAGGTGATCACGCACATTCTTCAGAAGATGTCAACTCAGGGAGGGGGTATTATTGTTACGAATCCGGATATCTTTGTCCTTGCATTAAAGAATGTATTCATTGATCCCTATGTTGAAAGTGCAGTCAGGACATGCGTCAGTTCTGTAATTTTTGATGAATTTCATCTCTATGATCTGAAACAGACTGATTTCCTGCTCTTCCTCTTTGACGATCTGATCTCATCAAAACATTGCTCTATTCGGAAATTTATCTTTCTCTCCGCTACTCCCTCCAAGGGATTGATTGAGAAGATCAGGGACGTGATTGGAGGGGATATTATCATTGCAGATGAATTCTGTGATGAGAAGGAGGTTGATCAACGGCTAATTCTTCCTCCGGTTGAGATGTCCTTTATACCGGCTAAGAAGTTCTCATCAGGGGAGATTTTTATCTCCCGCTTCTTTGAATTTGAACCATTCTTATCCGGTGTCCGCACTGCAATTATCTTTGACAGTGCTATTGAGGTTGCTGTTGTTAGTGAGTTTTTACGGGCCAATACATCCTACCGGGTCTGTGAGCAGAGCGGGTTTAGAAAGGACTCAATGGATGAACCATTTGATATCCTCGTAGGAAATAAAGCGGTAGAAGTAGGAATTGATTTTAAGGGTGATTATTCAATTCAGCACCTTATCTTCTCTGCCTTCTCTGTGAGCGAATTTCTTCAGCGGTTTGGAAGACTTCGAAACCCTGACCCTGAAATTTTGTATCGGGCTATCTGCTTTGCTCCAGAGTCTGTCTGTTCATATTTCTCTCAATATGAATCGATTTCGAGGAGTCAACTCAAGGATGGACTGGAACGGACGATGCGGGATTCACGGGTCTACACGAGTTTTCGGTGGAGATGGGGATTTTTGGAGGCATGGGAGTATATCTGTCACCGGGCCTATGGTTACCTGGCTTCAGATATTATTCAGTGTCGGGAGAAGAAGGGTTTTCTCTCTAAAACCGGCGGTATGACTACGAAAACCCGTGAAGAATACCTGGTTGAATCTGCCAATCGGATGTACCAGCATTATTTTTCTGATATTTCTCTGGATCCTCGCTCCATCTCCCCGTTTCTCATTCCTCTTGATAAGGCAAAGGATTCAGTTCTGGATATTATGGCCGAACTTAGCCCGTTTCGAGGAGGTGGCTTTTCGGTTGTGATCTATTATGAGCCCTCCGGAAAGATTCAGCGGTATGATCTCTTCTTTCTGCTCCGGTGGACCGAGATTGAATTTCTCAGATGTGAGGCGTTTGTGAAAAAAGTGCCTGAAGATCTCCGGTCCTCAATTAAGAATTATGAGACCGGGACCATTGGATTTGCCTATGTCACGGGTATGCGTACAAAGCCCCGTTCGGTGAAGCTGGAAGGGAGGGTTATAGAACAGATCTGTCTTCCTGAAAAGAGACGTATCCCGTGCAAGGAGCGGGGTCTGTTTCCTGTGGTAAAGGATGATGACAAGAGACCGATTCCTGGTCTTTCGCTTATTGAGCGGGAACTCATGGTAAAAGGTGTCTTCTGCCGGTATCTTGATCTATCAGCGTATCAATCTAGAAAATACTATGAGTTGGGCGATTATACCTCTTTAATCTCATATAAAGGTGGAAGTCTTGCTATTGGTCAGGATGCATTCATAGCAGATTGTGCTGTAGCGGAGAGTCTTTCTTATGAGAGAGATCTTCCTTTAATTCTGTAATTTTTAGAAAACCCATTAGGAATTGATTAAAACTTCATCCAGGCTTTTAATAGCCAGGAAATAGTTGAAAAAGCTTCAGCTTATGGTGATTGAAATGAGAAAAGATATTGGTTTAATCTGGGTTTTTATTCTCTTTGTAGCTATAGCCATGTGTGGATGTACTGATGTACCGACAGGAAACAGGTATGATGGGATGTCATTACAGGAGATTCAATCTGTTGCTATCAATCCTGGATATGATTCTGTCTTTCGGGGTATAGAGCAGTATCAGGGTAAGGTTATTCATATCACAGGCCAGGTTATACAGGCACAGTCTGATAGTGGGAGGTATATTCTTCGAGTGGCAACCATTCCAACATTATTTGGACAGTATACCGATGGTGTTTACTGGGTAAATTATGACGGTTCTCAAGGTCGGGTGAGGGAGTCTGATCTTGTTGATATGTATGGAGAAGTGATTGGTCTTCGAACGTATGAGACAGTATTAGGCAGTTCCAAGACTATTCCTGAGCTCAGGTCTTTGCATCTCTCATCCAAAGCAGTGCCCACCCCAACGCCGACTTTGAATCCTGACGACTTCCTCATTCTGAAAATGGATTCTCTTCGTGATGAAGGTGATTATGTCAAACATAATGTTGCACGGGGAACAATTCAGAATACAGCTAAAGCTAATCTGGCCTATGCGTCAGTTCAGGTATCATTCTATGAAAGTGAGAATGGACCGGTTATTGCTACGTCCTCAGATTATGTCTCAAATCTGGGTCCTGGTGAGATATTTGAATATAAAGTTGTGAATTACAAAGATGCAGAACGAGTCTCGTATGCACGTGCAAAGATTGTAAATGCCAGGTTTGATTGATTCCTGGAAGGAGGATGCATGGTACTTAAGACCCGGTGGATTGATGACATGATCAATGTGTCTGATATCAATCAATTTTTATACTGCCCGAGAAGGCTTTTTTACCTACAATTTTACCAGACACAAGGAGTTAATGAATTTCTTGTTGATGGGAGGAGAAAGCATCAGAGACAGGGGAGGAGGGGCGGTTATGTATTTGAACTCTATCTCAGTTCTGAGCGTCTTGGATTGCATGGTAAAATTGATCTCATCGATGAGTCTGATGGGATGAAACCTATTGAACGAAAGCGCGGGGACAGGTATTTTGAGAATGATGTTATCCAGTTATGTGCATATGGGCTGCTTCTTGAGGAGTATCTTGGGAAACCTGTTGATACCGGGATTTTGTATTTATTTGGTACGAACCGGAGGGCCGAGATTGCTCTGACTGATTCAATAAAACAGAAGACTATCAGTGTCATTGAGGATATCAGGTCAATGACCCCTGATTCAATCCCTGGGTTTATTGATAATCCGAAAAAATGTACTAAATGTAGTGTACAACTCTATTGTCTGCCGTATGAATCTCATGTTCTTGAAGGAGGGGAAGATGAATATTGAGAATGAGGTCCATATAGAGAATGCTTCTGAATCAAAACGAGAACCCAAACCTCCTGAAGGGCTTTTGGAAGATGATACAATTTATATAACTACCCCCTATGGGAAGATATCTCTGGATGGAGGAAGGATTCAGGTTAAGGATTCTGATGGAGAGATTGTGGCCTCATTTCCTTTGGAAAAAGTGTGCACAATGAATGTTTTTGGTTCTGCCAGTGTATCTACTCCTCTTCTTAAGCACTGTTCTGACAAAGAAGTTGTGATCAATTATTTTACCAATTTTGGCAAGTATTTCGGTTCATTTGTCCCTTCCAGGAATACCATTGCTCTCGTGAGGAGACATCAGGCAGGGATTACAAAAGAGAAGTCTCTTGCTATCTGTCGTGAGATTATTCATGCCAAATTACAGAATTCATGTGTTTTTCTTGCAAGGAAGAGGGTTGAAGTTCCTTCTTTGCTGAAAGAATTACGGGACAGATCCCTCCATGCGGTTTCTGTTGATTCTCTTCGGGGGATTGAAGGAGAGGCTGCAAGTATCTATTTTCCGATGCTCTCTTCGAGCCTTCCCGATGAGTGGAGATCTGATAAACGGACAAGAAGGCCTCCCCGTGATGAACTGAATGCTCTGCTCTCTCTTACGTATACGATGGTGAATACTGAGGTTATCAGTGCTCTTCGTCAGTACAATCTTGATCCTTTTATAGGGGTTATGCATGTTGACCGGCATGGAAAGCCAGCATTAGCACTTGATCTTCTTGAAGAGTTCAGACCGGTTTTTTGCGATGCGTTTGTTGCACGGCTGATTAATAAACGGATGATTACAAAGGATGACTTTACCCAAGGGTCGCGTCTGAATGATACGGCTTTTAAGAAATATCTGGGGTTTTATCATGATTTCATGGAGGAGTCATTAAAGCATCCTCGTTTTAAGTATTCTGTCTCAAGAAAGAAGGCTATTCAAATTCAGGCAATTATTTTCCGAAAAGCAATTTGTGGTGAGCTGAAAGGGTATTACCCGTTTATTTATGCCAGGTGATTGCATGGTTCGGTTGGTTATTACCTATGATATCAGGAAGGATAAGATTAGAAATAAGTTATTTCGCCTTTTAGAGAGGTATGGAGCATGGAAACAGTATAGTGTGTTTGAGCTTGAGATAAATCCGGTCCACAAGGTTGAGCTTTTTCATAGTATTGCCGATCTTATTGAAGATACTGACAGAGTCAGGATATATGATTTATGTGAACGATGTCAGGGAAAGATTACAGAGTTAGGAGAAGTATCTCCTGATAAAATGCAGGTTGTAATATAATCTGTTTCTTTTCATGACAGGATATAAGGTGATGGGATGATAATGATCCATGATCATCTCTTGTTTTTTCCAGAACGATAATCAATTATAAGATAAAAACAGACAAATATTGTGGCGGTCACAATGGAAAAGAAAACCCGATAGGGATTGAAACAGGGATGTTTCGATCAACGGTTCGGAGGTTGGCCTCGTCACAATGGAAAAGAAAACCCGATAGGGATTGAAACATTCGAAAAAGCCCTTGAGGACGTCGAACGGAACTGTCACAATGGAAAAGAAAACCCGATAGGGATTGAAACCAATGTTGCTGTTTACCATGATGATCTCCAATTCTGTCACAATGGAAAAGAAAACCCGATAGGGATTGAAACTTTTTCTGCACCGTCGAAAGTCCGTCAGTAACTGCCGTCACAATGGAAAAGAAAACCCGATAGGGATTGAAACAGAACGCATGAACTACGAAGATCCGACAACTACAGGTCACAATGGAAAAGAAAACCCGATAGGGATTGAAACACCATCAACAATCTGATTATTCCAGGTAATGATCGCGTCACAATGGAAAAGAAAACCCGATAGGGATTGAAACTTTCTGAATCTCCTCCTGAATCATCTCCCTCATCGTCGTCACAATGGAAAAGAAAACCCGATAGGGATTGAAACTGATCCGACTGACCCATTCCGGTTGATGATGCCATGTCACAATGGAAAAGAAAACCCGATAGGGATTGAAACACCTCGTTGATAAGAATGGAACTCCCTGTGATACCTGGTCACAATGGAAAAGAAAACCCGATAGGGATTGAAACCCAAATACCGGACTCTCACCATCAACGAGGTCAGGTCACAATGGAAAAGAAAACCCGATAGGGATTGAAACTGTTATTGTAATCCCCCCTTTAGAAAATTGCCTCAGTCACAATGGAAAAGAAAACCCGATAGGGATTGAAACACGGGTTCGCTATTCAGTGTAGAGACAAGCATTACAGTCACAATGGAAAAGAAAACCCGATAGGGATTGAAACTGACGTACCGTCGAGAGTGGAAAAGTCAAAACTGCGTCACAATGGAAAAGAAAACCCGATAGGGATTGAAACGTGGATCAAATCCCACCAAAATCCTGGTAAAAAATTGTCACAATGGAAAAGAAAACCCGATAGGGATTGAAACCTGTTCAGGACTACTCGTTATGAGCTCAAGCTGGGTCACAATGGAAAAGAAAACCCGATAGGGATTGAAACTAATATTATCTTATTTTGGTGCGCGTGGGTAATTATGTCACAATGGAAAAGAAAACCCGATAGGGATTGAAACCCATTAGGCAATTCTCTATCTCTTTCATATTCGGGTCACAATGGAAAAGAAAACCCGATAGGGATTGAAACCCTTCTGGTGAAGATTTTTCTAATCCTTTTATCACGTCACAATGGAAAAGAAAACCCGATAGGGATTGAAACAATGGCTTACACTCTTTTTCAATCATTCATCACTCCGTCACAATGGAAAAGAAAACCCGATAGGGATTGAAACCCCGGTGCCGGTTTATGGCTCCTAAACTAACTCCAGTCACAATGGAAAAGAAAACCCGATAGGGATTGAAACTATTTTGGGGGTGTGCTGATGACTGAAGCGGTATCGTCACAATGGAAAAGAAAACCCGATAGGGATTGAAACAAATCAATCATCTCATTGAATCAGGTGTTTTTGAAGTCACAATGGAAAAGAAAACCCGATAGGGATTGAAACTATGACGATGAATTTTCAGGAGTTCCCACAACTCCAGTCACAATGGAAAAGAAAACCCGATAGGGATTGAAACATTAGTGTGAGATCATGAAGGATTGCATAGTCCCTTGTCACAATGGAAAAGAAAACCCGATAGGGATTGAAACCCGATCAACCAGGAGGCAATAGATGCACTCATTGAGGTCACAATGGAAAAGAAAACCCGATAGGGATTGAAACTAATATAACCATAGGAACACACAGGGACGAGTGAGGTCACAATGGAAAAGAAAACCCGATAGGGATTGAAACTTGAGTCCTGCCCCATCTCAATAGCGGCCTTTACTCGTGTCACAATGGAAAAGAAAACCCGATAGGGATTGAAACTCAACTATCCGCGGATGGTAATCCGACATTTGGCACGTCACAATGGAAAAGAAAACCCGATAGGGATTGAAACTTCGTTGCATTGACTGCGAGAGCGGTGTCATTTGTGAGTCACAATGGAAAAGAAAACCCGATAGGGATTGAAACGCTGACCAGGCGTTCTATGAGATCTCTGGGCAGTCTCGTCACAATGGAAAAGAAAACCCGATAGGGATTGAAACAAATCTATATCAGAGTTTGGTTGGATAGATCCTATGTCACAATGGAAAAGAAAACCCGATAGGGATTGAAACCCTATATTCCAACATTTCATATTCTTTGATATCCTGGTCACAATGGAAAAGAAAACCCGATAGGGATTGAAACTCTGTCATTACATGCCTCCTGCTATTTTTACGCGGGTCACAATGGAAAAGAAAACCCGATAGGGATTGAAACTCACTCATGAAAGTCTTCTTTTTCATTGAGTCGAGTCACAATGGAAAAGAAAACCCGATAGGGATTGAAACTCACATACGGCTGAAGAATACCCAGTTGAGAAATGGTCACAATGGAAAAGAAAACCCGATAGGGATTGAAACATTGGTTACGAGGAAGTCCAGACAGGAGATTACAAAGTCACAATGGAAAAGAAAACCCGATAGGGATTGAAACATTGCAAGAAAGAAAATGGTAGCCGCAAGGGCACGGGTCACAATGGAAAAGAAAACCCGATAGGGATTGAAACATTCACATCATCTGGTTAAGAAGTTGATTCTTGATGGTCACAATGGAAAAGAAAACCCGATAGGGATTGAAACGAATATGTCTGGGACGGCCAGGGGTATGTCTACCGTCACAATGGAAAAGAAAACCCGATAGGGATTGAAACAGTCCGTCGCCCCGTGGGTTCGTGCCGAATGTCGCGGTCACAATGGAAAAGAAAACCCGATAGGGATTGAAACTATGTGTGTGTAATTATATTACGCGTATATGCAAAAGGTCACAATGGAAAAGAAAACCCGATAGGGATTGAAACTATGGTTTGAACTCCTCAGCGAAGTCTATCTCAAAAAGGTCACAATGGAAAAGAAAACCCGATAGGGATTGAAACAATCCTAACCCGTGTATTTTTGCCCCGTATTTATGTGTCACAATGGAAAAGAAAACCCGATAGGGATTGAAACCAATGTAGGACTAGACTGTATGCAGTACTCTCCTGGGTCACAATGGAAAAGAAAACCCGATAGGGATTGAAACACGTATAGCCCTCACAGGAGGTATGCTAAACCAGAGGTCACAATGGAAAAGAAAACCCGATAGGGATTGAAACGATTTCGCTTTGATGAAATCTATGATATCCGGATGTCACAATGGAAAAGAAAACCCGATAGGGATTGAAACTAGGCGGGTGGTCGAATGAACTTTGCTGGCCGCTGCGGTCACAATGGAAAAGAAAACCCGATAGGGATTGAAACATTGCATCAACAGACTCACCGATCCATTCAGCGAGTGTCACAATGGAAAAGAAAACCCGATAGGGATTGAAACATTGGATAGATGGTCATACCAGTGAGATGTTACATGTCACAATGGAAAAGAAAACCCGATAGGGATTGAAACTATCGGATAGCAGACAACCGGCGGGACATGACCCGGTCACAATGGAAAAGAAAACCCGATAGGGATTGAAACAAATACCCGGATGACATAACGAAAACATCACCATAGGTCACAATGGAAAAGAAAACCCGATAGGGATTGAAACGACGTGCGAATCATTTATAGAGAGATATAATGGCAGGGTCACAATGGAAAAGAAAACCCGATAGGGATTGAAACATGGCTACTGAGTTTTCAGTCAACCGATCCATGAGGGTCACAATGGAAAAGAAAACCCGATAGGGATTGAAACATGGAAACTGCACTTGAAAAGGCCCGTAGAATCAGGGTCACAATGGAAAAGAAAACCCGATAGGGATTGAAACTAATGCCTTACGCATATCATCGGCTGTGATTGATGTGGTCACAATGGAAAAGAAAACCCGATAGGGATTGAAACACAGTCAGCCGGAAGAACCGCGGGAAGAAGTCGATGGTCACAATGGAAAAGAAAACCCGATAGGGATTGAAACTCAGGAAGGCGTCAGAAGTCAGACCACGGCTCACGGTCACAATGGAAAAGAAAACCCGATAGGGATTGAAACATAGTGTCATCTGATGAGCTGATGAGGGAGAGGGAGCGTCACAATGGAAAAGAAAACCCGATAGGGATTGAAACTGCTCTCATGATACTCAAACGGGGCTGGAAACTCAGGTCACAATGGAAAAGAAAACCCGATAGGGATTGAAACTCCTGCAGGGAATGCTATAAAACGCGGCGATGAAGTCACAATGGAAAAGAAAACCCGATAGGGATTGAAACCCATCATCATCTCAATGACATCCTCAGCGCAGGAAAGTCACAATGGAAAAGAAAACCCGATAGGGATTGAAACCCATTGGATCATAATGACTGCGGCCATACGGTTTGTCACAATGGAAAAGAAAACCCGATAGGGATTGAAACGACATTATGGATACTCCCCCCCTTACAGGTAGGAAGGTCACAATGGAAAAGAAAACCCGATAGGGATTGAAACTAATCTCAAAATCTGCCCGATAAACCCCAGTTTCCCGGTCACAATGGAAAAGAAAACCCGATAGGGATTGAAACAATCCTACTTGCTTACTGTTTGCCGTGTTAAGGTTAGTCACAATGGAAAAGAAAACCCGATAGGGATTGAAACAGGAGCAATCCCAGTATCCCTCCAATGATTACAGGAAGTCACAATGGAAAAGATAGGAGTTACGCAGAAGAGCCTCCAAAAATTTTATAGCGCATATTTTGGTCTCTGAAGGTACTCTGAAATCCCTACTTTTGTGATTTGCCATTGAGCATTATATGGGGTGACACCATTCAACAAATGGTTTATCTCAAGTCGTAAATATGCCCTTAGAGAGCAGTTAATATGATTCCTTTGAATAATTGCTTTCCTAGCCTGACATTTTTCGACGCCGCAAAGTTCCTTAATTGCCCGATGATAATTCTCGATTGTCCAGCAAATTGACTGCAAATTGAGTCTATCTTCATTATTCATCGGAATAAAATTAGAGAACCAATATCTACTTTCACCTTTTCTGTTTACCGAGTGAAAAAGACGAATAAATCCAAATTTTTTCAAATGTACTTCCAATCCTTCTTCAGGAATTTTCAAATCGGAAACTTGGACATTACCTTGGCCGTCAGGATTTACTGCTCGATTCTTTTTAACTCGTGTGAAAAAAAAACCATCCAAGGCGATTAATAAATTTTAGATTCTCAATTCCAGAATACCAACTATCAAACATGATAAATGCAGGATTAAAACCTCTCTTGAAGGCTGTATTGACCATATCCTGGAGATGATCATTTTTGGTTTTGTCATCAACTTTTTTATCATAAATTCGATAATCAATTGGAAATGAGACGATTCCATCGGTCCAAATCAGTGTTATTAGTCCGATTCCTTTAACGACCTTGTGATGCTTGCCACTCCATTGATAATAAGTGCCCTCAATTTTTTTTGAATGAATTTTATCGAGAATTGTATCATCAACAACCAACCAGCCGCTTTTTCGTTCAACATAAGGCTCAACTTCTTTCCACAACGCCTCAGGAGTTAGAGACTGTCTTGATAGAAATCGGTTGTAAGTATCATGTGATATCGAAAAATCAGCCGTTGAATAACAATCTGCAACTTTTACACAAGAAACGTCACATCGAGCTGCGATGAGGTAATTGATATAATCAACATCGGATGGCTGTTTCGTTACTGGCACGTATATTATTGGTGCTGTCAACATATATAGATCTTTCTATTATAAAAGTTAACTGCGTAACTCCTAAAAGAAAACCCGATAGGGATTGAAACTCTCTTGAAGGTGCGGGAACTCCGATGGATTCCGGTCACAATGGAAAAGAAAACCCGATAGGGATTGAAACTACGCCGGCACATTACCCGGCATTACAACTCGTACAGTCACAATGGAAAAGAAAACCCGATAGGGATTGAAACGGGCTTGAATCTCTCTCATCGTCAAACCGGGTGACCTGTCACAATGGAAAAGAAAACCCGATAGGGATTGAAACTAATATTTACCACTTGGATTAATGTCTAATATATTAGTCACAATGGAAAAGAAAACCCGATAGGGATTGAAACTATGACCGGGTGGTATGCCTGAAGACCGGAGACAAGTCACAATGGAAAAGAAAACCCGATAGGGATTGAAACTTTGAGAGACTGGTAATGACGGCTGATTATAGTCTGGTCACAATGGAAAAGAAAACCCGATAGGGATTGAAACCGCATATCTTGATTTCAAGGCAGGATACGATGTGAGTCACAATGGAAAAGAAAACCCGATAGGGATTGAAACTCAGCAACAGCAGCAGAAGCGGTTACGACTGGTGTGTCACAATGGAAAAGAAAACCCGATAGGGATTGAAACACAGATATGTGTAACGTGGGCGGCAGGAAAATGTGTGTCACAATGGAAAAGAAAACCCGATAGGGATTGAAACCTTCGTAACTGAGCATTGCACATACTCCCCTGATCAGTCACAATGGAAAAGAAAACCCGATAGGGATTGAAACATTGTTATGTTTGGACTGGTACTGAATGGGTAAATGGTCACAATGGAAAAGAAAACCCGATAGGGATTGAAACCAAAGTGTGCCAAAAGTTTGTCTAGCTTGGTATTCAGGTCACAATGGAAAAGAAAACCCGATAGGGATTGAAACTCCTCTCCGGGACGCTTTCGATGTCGGGGAACCGGGTCACAATGGAAAAGAAAACCCGATAGGGATTGAAACTTTTCAGAGTCGCTGAACATTGAAGGGTCTGACCCGTGTCACAATGGAAAAGAAAACCCGATAGGGATTGAAACGGTGGTATGTGCAGTTCGATACACAGACCCAAATGGGTCACAATGGAAAAGAAAACCCGATAGGGATTGAAACCAGTTCAGCCACAATGTTGCTCATGAGATCTACGTGTCACAATGGAAAAGAAAACCCGATAGGGATTGAAACTGAGTAACCCCGCTTCGTATGCCGGTGTTGCTACTGTCACAATGGAAAAGAAAACCCGATAGGGATTGAAACTTCTGCAGACGCCGCGGTTCTAACACCGGAATATGTCACAATGGAAAAGAAAACCCGATAGGGATTGAAACTCTGGCGCCCGCAAGGAGTTTGAGCGAAAGGCAGCAAGTCACAATGGAAAAGAAAACCCGATAGGGATTGAAACTCATCCCAGAACGTTATGAGATTTGCGCCTTCCGTTCGTCACAATGGAAAAGAAAACCCGATAGGGATTGAAACTTATATGAGCGAAGACCTTAAAGCCCTGAAAGAATGTCACAATGGAAAAGAAAACCCGATAGGGATTGAAACACATAAATCCACCATTGCTCACATTCCCAATATAAGTCACAATGGAAAAGAAAACCCGATAGGGATTGAAACAAGTTTTAGCCATTCAACCAGGCCCTTATGCCTGGTCACAATGGAAAAGAAAACCCGATAGGGATTGAAACCATAACTGTACCATAAAGCCCGCTCGCAAGGATTACGTCACAATGGAAAAGAAAACCCGATAGGGATTGAAACTCAGACAGCAATTACGACAGACCCCCAGAAATACTCGTCACAATGGAAAAGAAAACCCGATAGGGATTGAAACTGAGTTCCACTGGTCCGCTCATCACATGCCTGCCCAGTCACAATGGAAAAGAAAACCCGATAGGGATTGAAACAATGATGCGAGTATGTCAGTGAAAAACTTGGTAATTGTCACAATGGAAAAGAAAACCCGATAGGGATTGAAACTTTCACCGCCGGAGCAACGATAAAGGCCGGTCAGGTGTCACAATGGAAAAGAAAACCCGATAGGGATTGAAACCCGGGTCCGGATCCCATGAGCCCCCAGAGCCCCTCGAGTCACAATGGAAAAGAAAACCCGATAGGGATTGAAACTCTGCTGTGTGCTCACTCCCGGATCCCGCTCTCCGGTCACAATGGAAAAGAAAACCCGATAGGGATTGAAACGTCCATGGAAGCGGTTTCAGCGCATAAAGGTAAAAGTCACAATGGAAAAGAAAACCCGATAGGGATTGAAACATTTATAACTCAACAGATGATTTGTGATATACCGGGTCACAATGGAAAAGAAAACCCGATAGGGATTGAAACCATAATCTGACAAGCGGAGGCAGAGTTGCAGATGTTGTCACAATGGAAAAGAAAACCCGATAGGGATTGAAACTTGCCCGGCTCTTCGAAGTCGTGAGGATTCATAGTGTCACAATGGAAAAGAAAACCCGATAGGGATTGAAACACATGATCCTTTTTGACTGATGTGACCATGTACACTCGTCACAATGGAAAAGAAAACCCGATAGGGATTGAAACGTATACTTCCCCCAATGATGCAGGCCAAGACCCAAGTCACAATGGAAAAGAAAACCCGATAGGGATTGAAACTTAGTATGTGATGCAGCATTAAAGGAAATTAACAAGGTCACAATGGAAAAGAAAACCCGATAGGGATTGAAACCCGGAGTGATACCATGAAAATTGATGTGGAAACTCGTCACAATGGAAAAGAAAACCCGATAGGGATTGAAACAATAATGCTCCAACACCTAAGGGAACTTCAGTGATGTCACAATGGAAAAGAAAACCCGATAGGGATTGAAACCCAGAACGAGGTTGTATCCCTGTGAATAGATTTTTGTCACAATGGAAAAGAAAACCCGATAGGGATTGAAACTGCGTTTTCTTATAATCTTCATATAATCGCAACAAGTCACAATGGAAAAGAAAACCCGATAGGGATTGAAACCTAGATGGTTCAAATACAAACAACAGGAACAAAAAGGTCACAATGGAAAAGAAAACCCGATAGGGATTGAAACCTTATATATATGATCCAAGGGTGTTTCAATTCATCAAGTCACAATGGAAAAGAAAACCCGATAGGGATTGAAACCCCTTCTACGTAAATCTGGTTTGCCGTACTGCCTGATAGCCTTTCAATGTCCCATATCGGGAAGATATGCCCGAATTCCCTGTTCTGTACTTACAGAAGGAAGGAATAATCATTCTCCAGGTTATTGCTGAGTGTTTCTTTCAGATATTCGCTCTCTTTTCAGTTGATTTCTCCAAGAGATACATCATCTGCTAGATCTTTTGTCTAAAGAGAGATACATCTGTGGGTTTGTGGATGGTAATACATATGCTTATGAAAGAGTAATACTGATAACAAAGTTCAGGGGATAATACGGTGAAAAAATTCCGGATAGGGACCGACGATTTCAAAGAGTTTATTGAAGATGGGGGATACTTTGTAGATAAATCTCTCCTGATACGCGATATTATTGAAGGAAACAAAGTCACGCTCATCCCCCGCCCCCGTCGGTTTGGTAAAACCCTGAACATGACAATGCTCCGGTATTTCTTTGAACGATCAGAAGAGAGCCGGTCTTATCTCTTTAAAAACTGTGCCATTGCTGATTTTCCTCAATATATGCAGCATCAGGGGCAGTATCCGGTAATATATATCAGTTTAAAGGATCTGAAGCGTGATTCGTATGAGTACTTTATAGAAGCGGTTCGTATTAAAATTGGAAGTTTGTATAAGAATTTTGCTGAGGTTCAACCTGTTTTATCAGATGGGAGCAGGGAGAGATTTCATCGCATCATCATGGAAGAAGCTACGCTCAATGATCTCTATAGTAGCCTGAAAGATCTCATTACTCACTGCTATCAGTACTACAAAAAACCGGTTATCGTCCTCATTGATGAATACGACACCCCGATGATTGAGGCATTTTCACATGGATATTATGACAAAATGGCTGGGTTTATGCGTTCGTGGCTGGGGGAGGGTTTAAAGCCGGAATATGGTCAGGTGTTATTCCGGGCAGTCGTCACAGGTATTCTCCGGGTTGCAAAGGAGTCAATCTTCTCAGATTTGAATAATCTTGATGTTGCAAGCTCGCTTATGATAGGCCCGTATGCAGATAAATTCGGGTTTACCGAACCTGAACTCTCTCTCATCCTCTCCGCATTTCAGGCAGAAGACCATGCCGGGATCATCCGTGACTGGTATAACGGGTATTCATTTGGAGGTCACACTATCTACAACCCCTGGTCGGTCATCAGTTATATTCAGGCGATCCCCAATCCACCAGGACCCAAATGGCTGAATACCTCATCAAATGCGTTGGTATACGAAGAGCTTGAGGCAGGAGGCCTTGAGATAAAACGGGATCTTGAAGTGTTGCTTGCAGGAGAAGAACTGAGATACCCGATATCAGAGAATATCATCTTCACGGATATCGGGAGAAATCCAGTTAATATATGGAGTCTTTTGTATTATTCCGGGTATCTGAATGCAGAGGACCCACAGCCTGACCTTCGGGGCCGGTTACGCTATCGGCTGAGAATTCCGAATCGTGAAATCAGTTATGCATATGAGCATTTCATTGAATCCCTGTATCGAAATACAGATGGAGGACTTGACTTACTTCTCCATTGTTTCCTTGGGAAAAGACCGATCCTTCAGATTGGACCGGTTCTTCAGGATCTTACCCGTGATCTGGTGAGCATGTACGATCTTGCAAAACTGCCTGAAGCGGTATTTCATGCCTTTGTCCTTGGCCTTTTGGCGAATCTTCGGACTGTGTATGAGATCAGATCAAATGCAGAAGCAGGATTTGGACGGGCGGATATTCTCATGATCCCAAAGACCAGGGATTATCCAACTGCCTATGTTATTGAGTTTAAGACAACGGACGGACAGCAGAATACGGAGATCGTATCAGATGCCCTGAACCAGATACGAAACCAGGAGTATGAGGCAGCACTCTCCAATGCAGGGATTTCTGATGAACAGATTGTCCGACTTGCCATCATTCTGCAGGGAAAAGAGGTTCGGGTGGCAACCGGATACTATGCCGGGGTTATGAATGTTCAGCCAAAACGGCGGTATGTTCTCTGATCTTCAAGACCACGTTCTCCACGACACTCTCAAATGCCTCTCCTGAACAGTTGATACGGATGTCTGCGTACCGCTCATACAGAGGAATTCTCTGGTCATACATATCACGAAGGCTCTGACCCGGTTCCAACACTATTCCCCGTGTCGTGATATTTTTTAGTCTTTTGACCATCTCATCATACGAGATCTCCAGGTATATGATCATCCCGTCTGATGTGAGGTGTTTCATGGCCCGGCTCCTTAATACCACACTCCCCCCGGTCGATATCACCGCATGGCATTTATTGAGGGAGAGGATGCATTCCTCTTCAATTTCAAGAAATCTCTCCACTCCGTCGGTATTGATGATCTCCTGCAAAAGCCTTCCGGTCTTATCCTGGATGATGATATCGGTGTCGATAAAATGCATACCAAGGGTCTTTGCAAGGATTACTCCCAGAGTGCTCTTTCCTGCACCGGGCAGACCGATCAGGATAACATTGTTCATGAGACAGCGCCCTTCTCTCATATATGTATGGTCAGATATCAAGAGGGTTCCTTTAATAATTGAGTTGAGTGATACTGGCAGTCTTCAGGTATTGTGTGGTAGAGTTCTGATAGTAGGTTGCGAAATGAGAATTACCTATTAATTTTATCAGTTTCTCTCATAATCAAACAAATCATATTTTTGTGGGACTATATTATGGAAAAGAAAGATCTTCAGGCAAAAAATAATTTCATATGGTCTCTATTTGCTTGGATTTTCTAATTTTCAGAGCAAAATCAGCACTATCTACATCATATCCCCATGCACCTCGTAAAGATGATATCGATGAATTTTCAACTACTTTTATCAAAATTTCTTTATTTTTTACGTGCAATTCATCTTCCAGTTCCAGATGAAAATTATCAATGACTTTAGCCCGTATTATTGTCATTAGCTTACCTCCATTATACACTCTGCTTTATGGTGTGATAATTATCTACTAAAACCCTCCTGTGTAACTTACGTACGAACAAAAGAGTACTGATTCGATGTGATTGGCAGGGAAATGTGGAGCTCATGAAGTTCCTGGCGATACCTCCGGGGCCGGACCGGACCCCTCCTCAAGAAATATACTCGAATTCTTGTGCTGCTTGTATGTAGCTTTCGTTTGTCTCGTCCTCTGCGTTTTGCGTGTACTGCCAGTTCCAACACTGCTTTGGATTTACCTGAAACCCGAAGTACTGGAGCACCCTTTTCTGTGTTTCCAATGCGTTCTCCCCATTCCAGTTCTGTCCGATCACTATCAGCCCGGCTTTAATGCTGGCAACAATGTTCTCTTCTTTCAGGGTCGAGTGCATGTATTCAATCCAGGTGAGGCGTTCGATCAAATCCAGTGAGGTAGAATCTCTTGCCTTTTTTGTAAAACTCTTTGAGGTACTCCCGTGAGCAGAGGAACATGGAACTTTCGTACGGAACCAGCCGGATTCATATCCTATTATTATCGTCTCTTCCGGTAAGAAAGCCCCTGGAAAACGGCTATCTTTTCACCCTCATGATCATGGATCTCAACGATGTATGATCCAAGGGTGTGGTTTTTGGAGAATTCATGGGCTTTTGCGATAAGTTTCCCTGATTTTACCGCTTTCATATAGGTTATTGAGGTGTTGATAGCAACAGACGGGGTACCATCGGCATTGCTAGCAACGGCAAATGCAGCATCAGCAAGGGTATAAATAACCCCGCCATGGACGGTGCCATGAGTATTCAGGTGCTTTTCAGAGATCACGAGCGAAAGGGTTGCAGTATTTTTCGAGACCGACTCTAATTTTATTCCAAGTTCCTGTGAGAAGGGATCTGCATCAAGAAATGAAGAGATATGTTCCATACACCTCTTTTGATCTTAAGGGATATGGGAGTGTCGGTGTTTTCAGGTCTTAGGTAACCGGATCATCCTCTGACTGTGCCATAAACTTCCTTAAGGTCACGTTTGATCCTCTGGATGCATTCACCCTGATCTCATTCTCCCTCTCGTTCTGGCATTCCTGGGTCAGTCCTCTGCAAACGGAGAAGTATTAACTATCCTCCGTCTGACCCATTCACACCACTCATTTTTTCTCAGACTCAGAGAGGAAACGGTACTCATTTTCCGGAACGATAATCTCGAACCGTGCTCCCTTCCCCGGCTCTCCGCACTCACGAATGGAAAGGCCGGTGATCGACAGGATCTCTTTTGCCAGAAAGAGCCCGATTCCGGTATGTTTCCCATACCTTAACCCGAAGATATACCTTTTCTCATCGTCGGGAACCCCAACCCCGTCGTCCTGGCAGGTAATAATCAGCTGGTTCTCATCTTTGGTACAGAAACAGTGTATTTTCGTTATCGTTTCCCCATGACGGATGGCATTCTCTAAAAGGGTGGTAAAGACCTTTCTGATCACCGGATCTGCATAAATCTCACAATCCTCCGGGATGTCATTGATAATGGTAATGTCATCCGTATTTACCTCATCTTGAGCGGATTCGATAATTCTCCGGATATTCTGCCACCGGCTTTCAGCCGTGCCAAAATCCTCATACTCACGGGTAAAACTGGTGGTGGCGATAATCTGTTCACAGGTCTTCTTTGCTTTTGATACATATTCCCGAATCTCTGCGAGGTCTTCAGTCTCTGCTATCAGATCATGATATCCCATGATGACCGACAACTCATTGAAAATATCATGCCTGGTAAGACCGGTGAGGAGACGGACCTTCTGATTTGCTTCATGCAACGCTTCCTGCGTCTTATGAAGTTCGGTAATGTCTATCGTGTATCCGGCAAGGAGCGTTCTGTTCTGTTCAATGATGGGGAATTTTATCGTGATATAATGCTTATCATTCAAGCTCTCCCTTAATTTCAGAACCACTCCATCAGACACCACTTTCCAGTCATCTGCAGTAATCTTTGCGGCAAAATCCGGAGGAAAGAGTTCATCCATCGTATGACCCCCCATCCGGGATCCCGGAATTCCAACCATATCCTGGAAATTCTCACTGGCATAGAGCACCCGGCTTGTATCCTGAGTAACTTCCTTAATAAAGATGTAAATCGGGGAATGAAGCATGAACTGATGAAAGAGCTCATGTATCATCCGAAGTTTCTCTTCCGCTCTTTTCTGGTCTGTAATGTCTATTTCAATACCGTCCCAGAGGATTGATTCGTCCGAAAGAACATGAGGGACTGACCTGAGCAGGATCCAGTGAATCTGTCCGTCAGGGGTGCGTATTCGGATTTCATGAGAAAAGGATGTCCTTTTCCTGAATGCTTCATTTTCAGCATCAATCAAGCCCAGACGGTCATCGTCAACAATCTGATTATACAATACGTTCGGATCCTCGAGCACACTCGTTGCTGATACCTGATGAATCTGTTCTACTCCAGCGCTGATATACTGAAAGGACCGTGTATTATCCGGCTTTATGAGGAGCTGGTAGACAAGCCCGTTTGGCAGATTATCGCTCAGGAGGCGGATCTGCTCCTCCCGATCCCGGATCTTCGCTGACTGACGGGTCAGCATATCAATATGGGTTACCAGTTCTTCCTCAGATTTTGAAATCTTTGCATGGAGGGCGGTGAGTTCTTCGTTTTTCTTCCGAAGTTCACGCTCCACCTCTTTCACTCTGGTGATATCCTGAATGGTTCCAAAGACCTGATTTTTCGCCTGATCATACTCTGCAATTGAATGGATATCGATGATTTTGTTATCAGACGGGCGTTTTATCTGGAATTCAACATGATATGGTCTCTCCCCTGAAATGAGGTTGTTCATAGATTCATCAAGGAGTGACCGGTACTCAGGAAGTGGGATGGTCTGAACTTCAGCAATCGTCCATTCCTTATCTCCAAGCCCGTAAATCTTTTTTGCTCCTTCTGAAGCGGTTACTTTTCCTGTATTCAGATCAAATGACCAGTACCCAAGACCGGTAATCTCTTCGGCATGGCACAGCTGAGAAATACTTGTCTGTAATGCATTTTTTGCCTGTTTTCTGTCTACCGCCTGATAAATCATGTGGACAAGTTCAGCAAAAAGTGGTGCGGTATCATATCCTTTCTGAAGGTAAAAGTCTGCCCCGTTATTGAGAGCATCGATGACCACATCCTCTCTTCCCCTCCCGGTAAACAGTATAAACGGAATATCTCCGTAATTATTTCGGACATTTTTTAAGAATTCTATTCCGTTCATTCCGGGCATCTGGTAATCGGAGATGATAATATCATATGTGGCACCGGCTACCTTTTTGAGTGCATCTGTTGCAAGATTACTGGAGTCAATGGTAAAATCCTTCTGTTTTTCCAGATATATCCTGCACAGATCAACAAAATCCGGTTCATCATCGACATACAGGATGGATATCATATATTCTGATCACATAGTTCTGGTTTTCTGGATGGTTGTGGAACAGAGTATCGGGTGAGAAGCATCATCAATGGTGTTCATATCCATCATACTGCTTTTTTCGATACTGTGTGATGTATCATATCATGCACTATCATATAAAGCCATCCGATGAATTCACGCGTTCCGGCGTCCCTCATCAGGATTATCTGGTGTATTGGTCATGTTCATGGCAATCCCTGCATATCTGACAACATCATCGTCTTTGTCCCTCATAGGATATCCGCGGTCTCTGATATGTCTGATTTTTCTATCTGGTGTAATTTATCCGGGATATCAGAGAGATAGCTGATTATGCCCGGGTCGATGCTTTTCTATTTACTCACTGCCGATGCTCCTGTCCGGAAGGTGGAACAGATGGTTCAGTACGGCTGGGAATACTTTTTGGCAGATCTGGACCTTCCGGGCATTATTCGATGAACATGGGGCAGGAGCACCACATACCGAAAGATTATTTCATACATGCCGTGAATTATCCTTTAACAAGACTCCATCCTGTCCATGCCAGACCAATGCCAAACCCCCCCGGCTGCATCCATCACCGTTCTGCTGGTTGACGATGAATCGATCGTTCTGGATGCCACGAAGGCATATCTTACTTCAGGTTATGGATTTTTGGTGGATACCGCATGTTCTGGAAAAGAGGCACTGGCCTGTATTGCAGAGAAGCGGTATGATGCCGTCATCCTTGATTATGAGCTGGAAGGGATGAGCGGTCTTGAACTTATGCAGGCAATCAGAGAACAGGGGTATGATGGACCGATCATCATCTTCACCGGGAGAGGCCGGGAAGAGGTGGTTATCAGAGCATATGACCTCGGGGCTGACGGCTATGTGCAGAAAGGGGGCGATATCAGGTCCCAGTTTGCTGAACTGGTGCACAAGACCCTGACCGTGATTGAGAGGAGACGGGCAAAGGATGCTCATAAAAAAATTGTGGCCGAATATCAGGCATTATATGAGCATGCTCCGATTGCCTACTTCTCCCTCTCCCCTGGCGGCATCATCACCCGATGCAATAAAAAGGCAGAGATCCTTCTTGGCAAGGGGTGCAGAGAACTTACCGGGTCGTATTTTCCAGACCTCTTTGCCGGTATACCAGGAGAGAAGGAGCGGGTATTGAGCCTGCTTATGGCAGCATGTGAGCATCAGGAGATTGAAGGTGAGGAGTTTTGTATTCTTCTGCCGGATGGGGCACAGATTACTGTCTCTGTCTCTGTATCCGTGGCCCGTGATACAACCGGCACCGTCTCTCTGATCCATGCGGTCCTGATCGATCTCACCGATCAGAAAGCACGAGAGCGCCACCATGCTGAACAACACCGGTTTTTAGAGCGGCTTATTGAGACAATACCCGGGCCTGTGTTCTTTAAGGATAAGAATGGCCGTTATACCGGGTGTAATGCTGCATTTGAGTCATATATCGGCCTTTCAAAAGAGAAGATCATCGGAACGACGGTGCATGATCTCTGGCCTGCCCCTCTTGCGGTCATCTATGATGCAAAGGACAAAGAACTCTTTGAGAATCCTGGGATTCAACAGTATGAGTCACAGGTTGCCCATGCTGACGGGAGCTTGCATGATGTCGTCTTCTATAAAGCCACCATCCCGGATGAGAAGGGAGAGCCGGATGGGATCGTCGGGGTGATCCTGGATATCACGACCCGAAAGCAGGCTGAGCGTGACCTGTATGATACACACCGCCTGATTGAGTCGATGATAGATGGGATACCAGATATGGTCGGGGTTCAGGTGCCGGATCTCTCCATCATCAGGTTCAACAGGGCCGGGTACGAGATGCTTGGGATGAGAGAGGATGAGGTTATCGGCAGGAAGTGCTATGAACTTATTGGGCGGTCTGGTCCCTGTGAGCCCTGTGCTTCGCGTGCAGCCCTGGCATCAAAGAAGATAGAGACGGCTGAGCGGTATGTTCCCGAGTTGTCTCGGTATTTTGCCTGCACGGCAACCCCCGTCCTGGATGAGAATGGAGAGGTACGGCTCATTATTGAGCTGGTCCATGATATGACCGATCAGAAGTATGCTGAAAATGCCCTGAGACAGGCAAACCGGCAGTTACGTCTCCTCACTGAAGTGACGAGGCATGATATCCTCAATAATGTCAATGCCATGCAGCTCTTTCTTGACCTGGTGAAGATAAAATCAGATACCGCCCATATCGGTGAAGAACTGGATGCACTCGATCGACTTATTGCCCGTATTCAGGCAGATATTGAGTTTACCAGGGTATATCAGGACCTCGGATCCCATCTGCCCCGGTGGCAGCGACTTGCAGATTGTGTTGCTGAGTGTACGATACCGGATCATATCCATTTTGTCATCGCAGGAGGTGAATGGCAGGTATATGCCGATCCGCTCCTTCCAAAGGTTTTTGTGAACCTGGTTGATAATTCACTGCGACATGGCGGAGCGGTCAGCAGAATTTCCATAGCAGCAGAAGAGCAGGAGGAGGGACTTCTTGTCGTCTTTGAGGATGACGGGGTCGGGATCGCACCTGACGAGAAGGAACTCATATTTGAGCGGGGATATGGGAAGAATACCGGATTCGGACTTTTTTTTATTCAGGAGATACTGGGTATTACGCATATTCGCATCAAAGAGACCGGTACGGCCGGGCAGGGAGTGAGGTTTGAGATGTCCGTGCCAAAGGGTATGTATAAAAAAGATGAACCCGGTCAGTCAGGGGTGGGGCCATGACCGATATCTGGGATATCCATCTCACACGGCGTGCCCGCCTGATTGCTCATCGCAACCACGGTCCTTGCCCTGGGAGTGAGTGTTGTATCAGTCATGACAGGGTGGACCATTATCTTTCAAAACCTCTATTATCTTCCGATCATCATCGCCTGTGTATTCTATCTTCGACGAGAACATCACGCTGATGCAGACCTATCGGTTAGAGATAAGAGAAGAACCAGGAACTTGCAGTCGTATTTGAAGAACTTGCCGGAGAGAAAGAAGAGCTGAAACAGCAGGTTGAAGAACTCTCCTCTGCGCAGGAAGAGATTGAAAAGCTTGCCATTCTCAATGATGGTATACGAAACCCGCTCACCATTATTACAATCATCGCCGAAGAAAGCGGGAATGAAGAGGTTATCAGAGGGATTGATGAGCAGATTCGGCGTATTGATGAGATGGTCACGCACCTTGATCAGGAGTGGGTCAGATCAGAGAAGATCCTCCTGTACTTACAGAAGCATACCGGTTTTTGTCTGAATGTTGACACATGTTTGGAGTTTTCAGAGTAGGAACGCTGTCTGACAGTCAGGGTACTCTCCGGTGAGGTCTTTACGGCCAGCGGTATACAAAACGCATATCAGTATCCTGAAAAACCATCAGAAAACTCTCAGTGATGGTCGCGTTTTGGGAGATATTCGCCATTGTGAATGGTGTCGGTCCTGATTCAGGGCACTGCCAGTAAGGCCGGTCATGCTGCAGCGGCCACAGAGGAGGCATCTGCGTCCATTGAGCAGATCATGTGGCTTTAGCCGATGTGAGTGGTATTGCTGATTCCATCACCGGAAAGAAGCATACATTCACGTTTTTGATCTGGGAGCGTTCCATCATTTGGGTCATATACTATAGGCCCCTCTGTATTATATGAGCCTGAAATCATGAACGCAATGAGAGAATGGAACTTCTGGTAGTCAGAAAGAAATCGGTATCTATACATAGAATCATTCCGAATAGGTGTATGTCGATACAATCCTGCCTGATAAACGAATGATTTGGGTATGCAGGTATCAGACCGGATAAAAACGGATGTACACAACGATGACCGGTAGGAGCATACATGACGGACAACAGCCCTCGTGGGTGCTTCTCGGTGGTAATGGTGATACCAATGGATTGGCTGGATAATGTGAAAATGGGACAAAAACTGGTCGGGAGTTTTCTGCTCCTTGCGATTCTGCTTGGGATCGTAGCCGTTGTCGGCTATGTGGAGATGAAGACCATCAATGACGGGATGACCGAGATGTACTATGACCGCGCGGTCCCGCTTGCAACCCTTGGAGAGGTTGATGCAGATTTTCTGTACATCAGAGGGAATCTCTACAAATATCTCTCTATCCCGGACCAGCGTGCAAAAACAAAGGCTGAGATTGATGAATATATATCCATAATTAATCAGAATATGGATGCCATTCGGGCGACATACCTCATTGACAGCGAAAAGGAGGAACTTGCCCGGTTTGATGTCAACTGGGCCGAGTTTCAAAAGGTGGTGAAGGATACCCTGGCACAGATAGATGCAGGGAATGAAGCTGATGCAGCCAAAACACTCGCTGGCGGGGCTATGGCGAAATCACGGGAAGCCACCGGATCCAATATTGATAATCTCAAGGCGATCAATGTAAAAAAGGCTGAAGAACTGAATATCCAGGGAGATGAGACCTTCTCTGCGGCAACGTTGACCCTTGCCATCATCGGTATCATTGCGGTCATTCTTGCCATCAGCCTTGGGTATACCATCTCCAGGAGTATTACCACCCCGCTCCAGAGGAGTGTTGTCATGATGCAGGAGCTGGGCGTCGGGCATCTTGGCATGCGACTTTCGTACCAGCGGAAAGATGAGATCGGGGATCTTGCCAGAGCCATCGATCAGTTCGCAGATAATCTCGTGAATAACTTCATCGCCATACTCAAACAGGTGAGTGTGGGTGATCTCTCAGCAATGCCAGTCCCTCATGATGACAAGGATGAGATCGCTCCTGCGGTCATCAAGATGATTGAGTCGCTTCGGGGGCTTGTATCAGAGGCAAAAACTCTCAGTCAGGCGGCTATTGATGGAAAGCTCTCAGTTCGTGGTGATGCAGAGAAGTTCCAGGGTGGATACCGGGAGGTGATCCTGGGTATGAATGAGACGTTTGAGGGGATCGTTGTCCCGCTCAATGAGGCGATGCGACTTGCCGGTTCGTATGCACAGGGTGACTTTACCGACCGGGTGAATGATACGATCGAGATGAGAGGCGACTTTATCCGATTCAAAGAGGCACTCAATCAGATCGGTATCCAGGGAGGAGCGGCCATCAGTGGCGTAAAGACCGAGGTGGAGAACCTTTCTGCCGGAATGGAGGAGACGAATGCCAGTGCCGAAGAGGTTGCCAGCACTACAAGTCTGCTTGCCCAGAGTTCAAATGAGGTGAGTCAGCTTGCCGAACGAAGCGGGACTGGTATCAGGCAGATCCTGACCGCCATGGAGGATCTCTCAAATACCGTCAGTTCGGTTGCCGCAAAGGCTGAGCAGGCATCTATGATGGCACAGCAGACCGTGGATCTCACGGAGAAAGGAGTAAGCCTTGCCGGAGCGGCTGAGAAGGGGATGGAAGGGATCAGTTCATCGGTTGAGGAGACGAGCGGGATCATCACTGATATCACCGGCCAGATGGAAGAGATCGGCAAGATTGTGGATGTCATCACGGGCATCGCTGAACAGACCGGTCTTTTGGCATTAAATGCCGCAATCGAAGCTGCTCGTGCCGGTGAGGCAGGGATGGGTTTTGCGGTCGTCGCTGATGAGGTGAAATCTCTTGCCCTTGAGTCACAAAAGTCTGCGGAGAATATCGCATCCATCATCGGGAACCTGCAAAAGAAGACACAACAGGTCTCTCTATCCATGAAGAACTCATCGGTTGAGGTACAGGCAGGCAATGAGGCGGTGACCAGGACCCTTGCGATCTTTGATGAGATTGTGCAGGCGATCAACAGTGTGCATGCGAATATGACCGAGGTAGCCGGAGCAGCAGAAGAGCAGGCAGCAGCGGTCGAGGAGATCACGGCCAGTGTGAATGAGGTCGGGAATCTGGTTCAGCGGACCGCAAAAGAGGCGGTGGATTCGGCGGCAGCAACCGAAGAGGTGACGGCATCGATCGATCAGATCACACGGGCGATATCTGATGCTGCTGCTTCAGTCCAGCGGATAGCAGAGAATATGGGGATGTTTGTTACGTAAAATTTTAAACCTCCTTATTTTTTCTCTTTCTGTCCATCAGATCCCCTGTATCACGATACCGCCCAAGAAACCATCTCCAGAGCGGGATATATTCGATACCCTCTTCTTCTTTCTCGATGTCTTTTGTTATGAGAATACGCCTGCGGATATTCTCTGAAAAAACATCCTGAAACGAGGAAAGAGCCCTGATTTCACGTTCCGGTATATCATCGGTATAGGTTACGTTTATGGATGTCAGTGAATTATCCGTGTGCTTTATCACAAAATCCCTTTAATTAATGCTCTCTGATTATGCCTGTTTCCTGGGGTAATCCACTCCACCAGGGATTGAGCGAGATGAGGAGTTCGAATAATCTGTCAGGGTTTGTCATACTATGATACCCCCCTGTAATCCTCCACTTATTAAAAAAATGGTGGAGTATACTCACTCACTTCTGGTTAAACATATAAGAATGTAATCTTACATGAGATGTCCGATTGATCAATCATATTCGCTACTCTAATCGAACATATTGAAAAAGTGATAACCCACCGTCACATGACAATGAGAAAACTGAGTACCTGATATTCAGAAGAAAATAAAAAAATTTATAAAAAAATATTTATTTTTTGAATTCTTTGATCGGGCTGGGACCAAGTTCCTTGATAGTATTGGTGACATCTTCCATGACCATACCCCACTTTGCACCTTCGGATGCTGAGACAAAGGTCATACGGAAACGCTTGTCATCAAGACCGATGTTTCTGAGCAGGTTCTTGATCATGAACATACGCTTTGCGGCCTTGTAGTTACCTTCAAGGTAGTGACAGTCACCAAAATGACATCCGGAGACGAGAACACCATCTGCACCCTCAACAAATGCCTTGAGGATGAAGAGCATGTCAACACGTCCGGTACACATGACACGGATTGCCCGGACCGTTGGTGGATACTGGATACGTGCACCACCGGCAAGGTCAGCACCTGCATACGAACACCAGTTGCAGATGATAGCGAGAATCTGTGGTTTCCATTCGTCTGCCATTACTGTTCTCCTCCTGCAAAGAATGCATCAATCTGTGCTGCGATCTGCGGTGTGGTAAAGTGCTGCATCTTAATTGCCCCACCAGGACAGAATCCTCCACAGGTACCACAGCCTTTACACTTGGCTTCGGTAACAACCATAACGGTTCTGCCGTTCTTCTCACCAAGTGAGAGGGCTGAGTAGGGACAGAGGTTGACACACATTCCACAACCAGCACACAGTTCATCAATACACATGGCAAAGTACGGCTCAAGTTCGACTTCGCCCATATGAATCGGGATAGATGCTGCGGATGCTGCACCTTCTGCCTGTGCTACGGTGTCAGGAATATCTTTTGGACCCTGACAGACACCGGCGAGGAATACTCCTGCAGTCGTTGTACCACAGGGGTTTAACTTCGGGTGTGCTTCAAGCATCCATCCGTCCTGTGATGCAGATACACCGAACTTCTTCCGAAGATCGTTTACATCAAAGAGACTCCTATTACTGGCTTACCGCCTTGTTTCTGCCCTCTTGAGGTACCATAAAAAAGGGACAGAATTGGTAATGAAGATGTATATCGGTTTACCAATATCTGTCTATTCAGGAGAGCATAAAAGTTCTATTGAAGAATCTCGGATTAAATATGAACGAATCCCGACCTGCCTGGCGAAGGTATACATCTCCGCATCATCTGTAAATAGATAACAATCCTGTAAACTAGCTGAGGCGAGCATGTAGGTATCAAAGCCAGAACACCCAGTTCTTCGAGCTATTGAAAGGGCTCTATCAAATATCGAAGATTCCTCCAGTATTACAAAGAGTTCATTAGCATACTGAAATACAATGTCTGCGGTTTTCGAATCTTCAATCCGGGTAATAACACAGATCAATTCTACGAGTCCAGCACGTGGGAAGAAAATTTCAATGTGATTAGACTCCAAGTGTCGAATGAGTGTTTTGCATTTCTCATAGGTGTCTAAATCCCGATTATATACTCTCTGGTTAATGCTCTTACTGGTGGGAATATTCCCTTAATAAGAACCGATGTGTCGAGCACACAGGAGTTCATTTTATGAATTTCTTCTCCTTATATTCTCTAATATCGCATCTGCTGATTCTTTCATTGGGAAATCAGCATATTTATCAATAAGGTCAGAAAAGCTCTTTTTTAGTGTAAGTTTTACTCTGGTATTATCTGGCATCTCTACTGGTACAGTTGGATAAAATGCTCCCTTTTTGTAAATGGCTTCAATAATTATACTCATTTCCCTAGCCTCCTCAAAGAATTTGAAAGCTCGTGTATATCACCATATGCTAAACATCACCATTAGTCGCCTCAATACATAATTGTATCACCATTGGCTCTATGGTACGGATATTGGATCAGCTCTGAATGACTACTATAGCGAATGGAGAATCCTAACTTGTTGTAAAAAGCTATGACCCACCGTCATATGACAACGTGTAAAAACATCCAATATCTGATATTCAGAAGAAAGAAGAAGATTACTGAAAATTACGTAAAAAAAATATTTATTTTTTGAATTCTTTGATCGGGCTGGGACCAAGTTCCTTGATAGTATTGGTGACATCTTCCATGACCATACCCCACTTTGCACCTTCGGATGCTGAGACAAAGGTCATACGGAAACGCCTGTCATCAAGACCGATGTTTCTGAGCAGGTTCTTGATCATGAACATACGCTTTGCGGCCTTGTAGTTTCCTTCAAGGTAGTGACAGTCACCAAAGTGACATCCGGAGACGAGAACACCATCTGCACCCTCAACAAATGCCTTGAGGATGAAGAGCATGTCAACACGTCCGGTACACATGACACGGATTGCCCGGACCGTTGGTGGATACTGGATACGTGCACCACCGGCAAGGTCAGCACCTGCATATGAACACCAGTTGCAGATGATAGCGAGAATCTGTGGTTTCCAATCGTCTGCCATTACTGTTCTCCTCCTGCAAAGAATGCATCAATCTGTGCTACGATCTGTGGTGTGGTAAAGTGCTGCATCTTAATTGCCCCACCTGGACAGAATCCTCCACAGGTACCACAGCCTTTACACTTGGCTTCGGTAACAACCATAACGGTTCTGCCGTTCTTCTCACCCAGTGAGAGAGCTGAGTAGGGACAGAGGTTGACACACATACCACAACCGGCACACAGCTCATCAATACACATGGCAAAGTATGGCTCAAGTTCGACTTCGCCCATATGAATCGGGATAGATGCTGCGGATGCTGCACCTTCTGCCTGTGCTACGGTGTCAGGAATATCTTTTGGTCCCTGACAGACACCGGCGAGGAATACTCCTGCAGTCGTTGTACCACAGGGGTTTAACTTCGGGTGTGCTTCAAGCATCCAGCCGTCCTGTGATGCAGATACACCGAACTTCTTCCGAAGCTCGTTTGCACCTTCATTGGGCTGGACTGCTGCTGCAAGGACGAGGAGATCGACTTCAACATCGACCGGACGGCCGAGCAGGGTATCTTCAGTAAAGACGTGGAGGTTCTTCGTTTCCTTGTCTTCAAGCACATTGGCGACACGTCCACGGATGAACTTGGCACCTTCGTGCTGGATACGGTAATAGAACTCCTCGTACATCTTACCAAAGGACCGGATATCCATGTAGAAGAGGTATGCAACGGCACCCGGAATCTTCTCCATGATCTGGTGAGCATGCTTGAGTGAGTACATACAACAGAACCTGGAACAATATGGCTTTCCGATTCCGGTGTTGTCTCTGGAACCTGCACACAGCACAAATCCGACCTTCATCGGGGTCTTACCATCACTTGGACGGACAAGGTGACCGCCGGTCGGACCGGATGCACAGATCAGACGCTCAAACTCGAGAGCATTGATGACGTTGTCAAACTGCTTGTATCCCCACTCTCTCTTGTTCTCAATCGGGAAGAGTTCATATCCGGTTGCAAGGACCGCAGTTCCAACCTTTACGGTGATGAATTCGTCCTGCATCTCAAGATCGATTGCCTTCTTGTCACCACAGGCCTCAACACACAGACCACACTTGACACAGGAGTCAAAGTCGACGGTGTAGATAAGAGGCATGACCTGGGCATGGTAGATGTAGATGGCCTTTCGTGGAGCCATTCCCATCTCGAACGGGTTTGGCTTGATGACCGGACAGACTGCAGAACAGTCTCCACACCCGTTACAGCCACCACCAACGATTCCTTTGGCGGTTGCTTCGGTCGGGGTCAGAACACCACGGGCCTTCTTGCGGAGGGTGACATCAAAGTTCCCGATATACCCTTCTACCTTCTCAACCTCGGTATAGGTCATCATCTCGATATTCGGGTGTCGGCCGACATCCACCATCTTTGGTGTGAGAATACACTGGGAACAGTCAAGGGTCGGGAAGGTCTTGTCAAGCTGGGACATCCGGCCACCGATGGTCGGGGTCCGCTCAATCAGGTAGGTCTTGATTCCTGCACTGGCAAGGTCAAGGGCAGCCTGCATACCGGCGACTCCACCACCGACAACCATTGCGGTCTTCTCGACAGGGACACTCTTTGGAACGAGATCCTCAAGTTTTGCTGCCTTTGCAACAGCCATCCTGACCTGGTCTTTTGCCTTCTGGGTTGCTTCGTCCCACATCCCGTGCATGTGAACCCATGAGTTCTGCTCACGGATGTTTGCCATCTCGAACCGGAACGGGTTCAATCCTCCTTCCTTGGTAGCGGTACGGAAGGTTGGTTCGTGAAGACGGGGTGAACATGCTGCAACAACAACACCGGTCAGATTGTATTCCTTGATTGCATCATCAATCTTCTTCTGACCGGGGGTTGAACACATGTACTGGTACTGGTCAGCAACAGCTACATAGGGGAGTGTCTTTGCATAGTTGACGACATCATCGATGGACATTGATCCTGCGATGTTGGTACCACAGTGGCACACAAAGACACCGATTCTTGGTTCAGTATTTTCTGCCATGTCTTTGTCCTCCCTTAAAGCACCTTCTGCAGGAATGGTGTGCAGTCGATTGCATGCAGATCAAGTGCAAGGTCCTGCGGGCTCATACCCTGGGCAAGACCGAGGAGTTCGTTGTAGTGCAGAACCGGAATATTGTACACATCGCCGAACTTCTCTTTGATCTCGATCTGACCACGGTCAAACTGAAGCTGACAGAATGGACACAGTTCTGTGATTGCGTCAGCACCTGCTTCCTGAATGTTGATGAGTTTTTCATTGGTGATGTCAAGGGCATGGACGATATCATATCCACGGACACCGCCACCGGCACCACAGCACTGCATCTTGTTGCGGTACTGGATTGGTTCAGCTCCAAGAGCGCCAATCAGCTCTTCAAACCACATCGGGTTTTCAGTGTCTCCAAAGTGCCGCTCTTTCTTTGGCTTCATGAGGTGACAACCATAGTGAGCGGCAACTTTTGCACCGGAGAGCGGGGTTGTGACACTGTCCTTGATCTTCTGGACACCACAGACCTTGTCATCATAATAGAGTTCTGCAAGATGCCAGACATCAATGGTACCCTTAAACTGCATGTCAATCTCAGCAAGGACTTCGTTGACGTTGTCACGGAGTTCGTCGTTGTGCTTGAGGATATGGTTGACTTCCCAGATTGACTTGTAACAGCCATTGCAGATGAGTGCAATATCCTTCTTCATCTCCTCAGCAAGAACGAGGTTTCGTGCTGCCATTGCGTACCAGACGTTCAGGTCAATGGACCCGAATGCACCGGGAGCAGGACAACAGCTGGCACCCTTCAGCGGGAGGAGCTTGATACCGACCTTTTCACTGGTCTTAATGGCAGACGCCTCACAGCCGGGGTACCGGTTTGGTGCAATACACCCTAGGAAAAATGCGTATTCGTGCACGTTTAGTCACCCTTCAGAATTCTGTCTGCATTCTCTTTCAGTTCATAATGGTCGATAATCTTCTGAATACCCTTGACAAATTCAGGATATGAGTGCGTTGTCGGCGGGTCTGCAGGAAGACCAAGCTTGGTTCTGGCAGCACGGTTCACGTCATTATTTGGTACACCGTGTCCACTGTTATAGATAAGCTGGACCGTCTGCAGGAAGTTCTTTGGAACAATATCCCGCTTGAATGCAAGGTTTCTCATTGCCATGATAACATCGGTCGGGGCGATGTCCCGCGGGCAGCGGTCTGTACAGGAGTAACAGGTAGTACAAAGCCAGAGATCCGGGTCAGTCAGGGCTTCATTCTCAAGCCCAAGGACACAGCGTCTCATAAAGAGCCGGATCCGGTATGAGGACCGTGGTGCTGAGGGGCAGGAACCGGTACAGGTACCACACTGGTAGCACATATTTGCAATAGTCCTGCTGGTCTTGAGAATCTTCTGGGTAAACTCAGGGTTGGTATCGCTCAGATGGTACCGGCGGTCCGCAAGTTTCTTGTCCAGTTCTGGAATGTTGTATGATTTTGCAGCCATAAGACACCTCTATTACTGGCTTACCGCCTTTAATTCAACAGACCCTGCCAGGGATGGCTGCTCTTTGACCTTGGACGTTCTCGGAGTAAAGAGTTTTTCCTTGATCTTCTTAAAGAGGTCTGTCTCTTTGCCCTTGATCTTCACGCTGTCACGGCGGAGATAGATGATATCCTCACCCGGACATGCATTCACACAGGCACCACACAGGATACAGAAGTCCTTGTTGACTGCAATTTTTGCTTCAATCTGGCCTTTCATGTCCTTTGCAGGCTTCGGTGTCGGGAGATAAATGGCATTTGCCGGGCATACATCAACACAGGTGGAACATCCTCCCGGACACTTTTCAGCATGGAAGGTGATCTCTCCTTCAAAGATCTTGTTTACGGTAATAGCCTCGGTCGGACAGTTGATTGCACACCAGCGGCAGGTACAACAGTCCTCATCGATGATATTGACGTTTCCAAGTTTCTTCTGTCCGACTACCGTGCGGGTGACCTTGATTGCCTCGGAGGGACATGCTTCTGCACAGACATTACATCCGTCACAATATGCCTCATCCCAGATAACCTCACCTTCAACCTTTCCTATTTCAGGGCTGAAGGGCTTGTGGAGCACGTTTATTGCCTCGCACAGGTTACCACAGATACCACACTTGGTACACTTTTCATCGTCAACTTTGAACTCAATCTTGAGTTCGACAGCCTGTCCTTTTGCAAGGCCTTCTTTGTCCTCTCCTTCAAAGAGCGGAACATCACGGTCAATTGCATCACGGGGACAAACATCGTCACAGATGTTACACCTGACACACTTGTCCTGATCAATTGCCGTTCCTTTGTCATAAGTCGGGAATCCTTCTTTTTCAAGGATTGGCAGACGTTCTTCGCCATCAACTTTCAGAGCAAGAGCTGAGAACGGACACATGATGACACAGACACCACAGTATGAGCATTTTGTCTCGTCGACATGAATGCTTGCAGCATCATCAACAAGTCCTCTCCGGACTCCTCCGACTGCCCCAACGGAAATTGCTTCTTCGGGACAGACCTCTGAGCAGATTCCACATCCGGTACAAATATCATTGTCAAGGATGAGGTTGTTTACCTGCTGGAGAAGTCTCTGCTCCATTATCACCTTCGACCCGTCAGTGGTCTTGGAATACTTAGGAAACAGTGTAGACATTAAGATACCTCGGTTGTTCACGAATTCTGTTCCTGAAACGCTTGCATTTTTCTCCGGACCATTCAGGCTTCCACTGCCTGGGGTGGTTGACCGGAGAGCTGAATCACATCATATGGACATGCATCCACACAGATACCACATCCTGCACAAAGTTCATGTTTGACATCAAGGATGACAGCATCACCATTGATGACTTTGTAGATTTTATCTGTGCTGGAAGGGTTAACCGTGTTGAGTTCCAGTGCATTCACTGGACATGCTACCACACAATTGTTGCAGCCGGTACAGCGTTCCATGTTTACATGAACTGCAAATGCCATATTTGTCGCACCAGCCTGATCGATTAAAATCGACTGAACAAAGGTTGTTAGAAAATATAGATAAATGTTCTGAAATAGATACGAGATTTTTTGGAGAAAAAAAGGGAAAAAGTGTCGTTTTTTCTTTGACTCTTTATAAAATGTAAAAACTATGAGCTTATCTTCCGGACCCCTATATTTCATGATAAATCATGATAAATCTGGATCCGTTCGTCTTCGGTCAGAGAAGAAAAACCAAAAATAATTCGTAAATGTATGAATAAGCTCAAATTCATTCTCCGATGGAATCGTCATCAGAATCAGAATCCTCTGCACGGCATTTCCATCTGTTTAACCTCCATAATCTACCCGGTTTTCGGAAATATCTGTCATAGGGGTTTTGTTTTGTGGCATTTATCTGACAATAAATTCTGCGTGCCCGTATTATCCGTAATAATTGAAATTACGATTGATGCACATATTTTGAAAGGAGTATTTTCCTTTCTTTTGGTATTTTTTTGGTGCTGTACCCCTCAGGCCGCATCTATGGACTTTATTTGCGCAACAGGGGTCATTCATATGATATCATCCACCATAAATAATCAAAAATTTCAAGATCAGGCAAGGATTTATCTCTATCGGTAACAGAGGATACCCTGTCTGTTATGATAAACCAGGTCCCGACCATATGTCCGTACTGCGGTACCGGGTGCTCTGTACATCTTATTGTTCAGGATGGGAAAATTACCGGGACAACCCCGAATATCCGTTCTCCGGTGAATGAAGGAAAACTCTGTCCGAAGGGTACGTACTGCCACCAGTTTATCCACAGCCCGGATCGGCTCAAAAAACCCCTCATCCGGAAAGGCGATGTGTTTGTGGAGACAGACTGGGAGACCGTTTATCATCTGATCGCCCAAAAACTTACCACCTATTCTGCAGATGAGATCGGGGTGCTGGCATCAGCCCGGTGCTCGAATGAGGATAATTATGTCCTGATGAAGTTTGCCAGAGGTGTTTTAAAGACAAATAATCTGGATCATTGTGCCAGGTTCTGTCATGAAGCGACCATGACCGGTCTTACCCTTTCATTTGGGAGAGGGGTGATGACAAATTCCATCCCTGATATCGGGAGATCTGACTGTATCTTCTGTCTTGGTTCCAACACCTTTGAGCAGCATCCGCTTATCGGGAGGCAGATTGTCCGTGCACAGGCTGCCGGGGGGAGGTTTATATATGCAGATCCCCGGTATACCCCGACGGCGATCCAGGCAGACCTGTTTCTTCAGTTCTACAGCGGGAGTGATGTTGCAGTTCTCAACTGCATCATGGGAGAGATTATTCGAAATGGTTTAGAAGACAAGGATTTCATCAGATCCCGGACCCGTGAGTATGAATCGCTGAAAAAACTTGTCCTGCAAAACCGGTATACTCCCCAGGAAGTAAGCATTCTGACCGGTGTGTCAAAGACTGATCTCATCAGGGCAGCAGAATGGATTGGATCTGCGGACCGGTGTACGGTTCTGTATGCCATGGGTCTTTCGCATCTGTCCGGGGGCGTTCATAATGTCAGGGCGATTGCAAACCTGATGATGCTGACCGGAAATATCGGCCGGCCCGGGACCGGTGTCAATGCACTCCGTGGGCAGAATAATGTGCAGGGAGCCTGTGATATGGGGTGTCTGCCTGACTTCTTCCCTGGATATAAGCCGGTTACCGACGGTAACTTCCATCAGAAGATAGCGAGAACCTGGAAATTTCCAGAGAATATCGCCCCGGCACGGCCCGGTCTTGACATGAACCGGATGTTTCAGAAGGCTGGTGAGAGTTCCAACCGGATAAAAGCGATGATCCTGGTCGGGGAAAACCCGCTGGTGACTGAGCCGGACCGGCACATCGTTGAACATGCGATAAAAAACCTGAAATTCCTGGTAGTATCTGATATCTTCTTTACCAAAACCTGTGAATATGCCCATGTTGTCCTTCCCGCCGCATGTTATGCAGAAAAGGACGGGACGGTTACCAATACCGAACGGAGAGTTCAGCGGCTGCGAAAGGCAGTTGAAGCTCCGGTGCTTGCAAAACCTGACTGGCAGATAATTACGGAGATTGCCTGCCTGATGGGGTATGAAAAGCAGTTTCCCTATCAGCATCCATCTGACATCTTCAGGGAGATTACGACGGTATGTGAACCGTACCAGGGGATGACCTTTGAACGGGTGAGCCTTCCAGACGGGATCTGCTGGCCATGTGTATCTGCTGATGACCCTGGCACGGCTATTCTCTATTCTGACCGGTTTTATCATCCGGACGGGAAGGGTGTGTTCTGTCCGGTTGAATGGAAGGCACCTGCTGAGCTCCCTGACTCCCGGTACCCGTTCAGGCTGACATCAGGCCGGGTTATCTGGCACTGGCATACCGGGACGATGACCAGGAGGAGTAAGAATCTTACCGATGAGCTGAATGAGGTGTATATAGAAGTTCATCCGTCAGATGCAGAAAAAGTCCGGATATCAGACGGGGA
Organism: Methanospirillum hungatei JF-1; assembly: GCF_000013445.1. Taxonomy (NCBI): domain Archaea; kingdom Methanobacteriati; phylum Methanobacteriota; class Methanomicrobia; order Methanomicrobiales; family Methanospirillaceae; genus Methanospirillum; species Methanospirillum hungatei. Next base: position 2,066,015 of record NC_007796.1, on the reverse strand, counting down.
TATGATACAGGTCCGGTCCAGGAAAGGGGAATTATCCTGCAGGGCACGGGTTGTGTCAGATATTAAGGAGGGGATGATCTTCATGCCGTCGCTGTTTGATGCAGCGTTGAACCGGCTGATGGGTCTTTCTGAATCAGGCCCCGGATTTTCTGAATATAAACCAATCTGTGTCTCCCTTGAACCGGTCGGGGGTGGAGAGGTATGAATGGTCAGATGTGGTACGGCCGGTCTCCGTTTGATTCAATCAGGGAACACGCAGCATCCGGAGGGGTGGTGACCGGCCTGCTTATGTCCCTGCTTTCGTCAGGCACCGTTGATGCGGTCTGTGCACTGCAGATGGGAGAGGATATCTATGATCCACGGCCCGTCATCATAACTGATCCGGAAAAGATCCCTGCATGTTCCGGATCTTTGTTCTGTGGGAGTATTCTGACCGCAGACTGGGTTGTCAGTGCCGTGCAGGCAACCCCTGGGATGAAGATTGCTGCGGTTGTCAAGGGGTGTGATGCAAAGGTCATCGTGGAACTGGTCAAGCGGAATATACTTGACCGGGACGATCTCTATCTTATCGGACTCAATTGCAGCGGGACATTTTCCCCCATACAAACCAGGGCATTTATCAGGGAGGTCTGTGATCTGAATCCGGACCATGTTGATTCTTTTTGTGTCAGGAATGGCCGGGTAGTTATCAGGTCTGGTGACGTAGTCCATGAATTTCCTTTGGAGATAATTGAGGAGCACGGGTTTGGCAGACGTGATTCATGCAGGAGATGTGATACCCCGATTCCCCGCCAATGTGACGTTGTCTGTGGAACCTGGGGGCTGTTAGGTGAATACTCCGATCAGGCAACCTTTATTGAGGTGTGCAGTAAAAAAGGGCTGGCATTTCTGGATCAGGCAAGAAAAGACGGATTTGTGACCATAGTCCCTGCTGACCTGAAGGGTATTGAGGCACGATCCCGTGTTGAGGCAGCGATGCTGACGATATCAGAGAAGAACCGCAAAGCGATGTTTGCAAAAGTCGGGACCGGTATCGGGCGGCTGACCTGGATCATGGAAGAGACAAACCGGTGCATTAAATGTTACCAGTGTTCGAAGGCCTGTCCGTTCTGTTTCTGTCAGGATTGTCAGACAAAAAAACCCTGGCTGGTCAGGCCTGGTGAAGTCCCGCCTCCGTTGATGTTTCATCTGATCCGGTTCTCCCATATCGCCGACTCCTGTGTGAATTGTGGACAGTGTCAGGACCGGTGTGCCATGGATATTCCGGTCTCACTGATGATGCATGCCCTGCAGGCAGAACTTGAGCAGATGTTCGGATATCATCCTGGCAGGCCTGAAGGAAAACCCATCCTTGCAAAGGTGAATCAGCATGAAGAATGGGAACATTACTATGGGAATAATTACCAGGAGATGATTCGTCTGTTCAGTCAGAAGGTTCCTGCGGCAGATGAATCGGGGGATAATCAGGGCGTCTTGTGAAAGAGATCTTTTGTGGATGGGAATCCGCAGGCCCTGAGGACATCCTCCTCGGTGACCTGTCGAGACTGCCTGCGTCTGGAAGAGAGATCTGACAGGTGAAATATGGAGAGCGGTATTGGCAGGCCGTATATTTTTGCATAACTGACCGCCGGGATATCACGGGAGAAGAAATTCCGGATGGTCCCCCGGTCAACGACAACTCCCATCTCCTGAAGGATTCGTGCACTATGGTTATAAGGATGGATCCGTGCCACCGTCATGCAGAGATCGATGACCGGGGATCCAAACTTGGTATTCGGATAAAACGGGGCCAGTGCATAACAGAGCCGTCCGCATGATTTACAGTAATACCTGGTGACGATGACATTGATTATCTGCTTCTCATCATCAATGAGTATGGTTGCAAACCGTTTCTTCCGGTTGTCGTGGTACCTGACCTCCCCTCCGCAGTGAGGACACCGGTCAAGGAGGGTAAACTCCATCCCTTCCAGTCCGGATAATGCATTCTGGACGACCGATGAGATAAGGGATGGTATCTTTATACTTTTCACGACAGGCCTTCCGGAGGTATCTCCTATATCATCTGGTCAGGGAACTATTGAACTATCCAGTTCTATGCAAGAAAAGATCAGGGGGTGTCTTCGGTCAGTTCATCCCGCTTTTCGGTTTTGATATCTGGTTCATCCGGAGTATCGCGGACCGGCAGCTCAAGGAGGAGCAGGTTCATGATCCCGCCACATGATTTACAGAGGTAATACTCATCCTGCCAACAGGAACTGCATCCCCATCTGCCACAGATAACACACTGACGAAGTCCTGACAGAGAGCCGGAGCTGTGACAGAGATCACAGACATACCGTGAAAAGGATTCGGGATCCCGGGTCGGGGGTTCATTTTCTTTTCGTACCCGGGGTACCTGGTTTTTAAGAGCCTGAAACATGCCCCCTGATGATTGAGTGTCCTTACTTCTTCGAATCAAATGATCTTTCCAGTGCATCAAGTCGTGCCTCAAGCAGAGAGAGGTTTTGTGAGAACTCACTTTCAAACTGTTTCAGCTCGGCGATCTTTTGTGCATCATTCTCAAGAGCAGATCCCCGTTCTTCCTTGAACCGGTTCAGTTTAGGTCTGCGGATAACACCATAGTCTTCAACAAGCTGGGCAAACCGCCGGTCCAGGTACTCATCCACCCTGCTTTCAACCGGTCTGCGAAGAGATATTCTTCCGGTGGTTCCCTGGAAGAACCAGAACAGCAGGAAGAGGATGATGAGAACGATGAGGATGATCAGGAGTATCTCAATGAGTGTCATTTCATCCGGCTCCTGAGGGTCCGTATCCGCTCTTCCATCCGATCCATCCGATCCTTTGATTCACGTTCAAACGATTTCAGACTCTCTGCCTCTTGTTTGACCTGTCTGAACCGTTGTGATAGTTCCCTGATATCAGCGGTAGTTGCAAGCTGCCAGTCCTCAATGATGAGTTTCATCCGCCGGTCGAGATAGGCGTTCAGGTACTTATCCATGCTCATTTCTTCGCCTCCAGTTCCTCTATGGCCTTTTCAATGGAATCTGCCCGGCTTTTGAATAAATCTTTCATGGCATAGAGTCGTCCGACCTCATAGCTGAGAAATTCAAGCCGCCGTGCATATTCATGCAGGTCTGCCTCGGTGATAAGCCCCCATTCTTCAACAATGGCTTCAAAATTCCGATCAAAGTAGGAGTCCAGTGTCCGGTCAAAGGTAGGGACCTGAGATGTGGCTCGTGTTTCAAAACTGCTCAGGTTATCAAAGAATTTTCGTGTGCTCCCAGATGTTTCAAACATTCCTCTCACCTAAATCTTTTTTTCCTCTGAATCAATCCGGTCCAGCATCAGGTCAAGTTTTTCACGCTTGACATAATTTTCAAGACGCTTGAGTCTGCCCTCGATAGTCTTCTGTTTCATGAAGATCTCGGTTTCAAGGGCGATGTTCGATTCTTCAATCTCTTTGAGTGCTGATATCTGATCTGTTGTCAGTCGTAAGGCCGGCTGGACTGAAGCTGCGGTATCCTGTTTTAATATCTGGAGCTTATCGCGTTCCAGTTCCAGCTCCAGTTTCCTGGTATTGGTCCGCATCAGTCTGATCTCCCTGATGATCAGGTATATCATGATAACGATGACAAGAAGGACTGCAATTCCTATAAGACCATCCTGGGAAAAGGAGATCTCCAAGCTTATCCCTCCAGCATTCTGGTAACAAATCCGACGGCGTCAGAAGGTCCGGAGAAATATACGATATCATTCTCTTTTAGGATGATGTCTCTGTCAAGTCCCAGGACCTTATCTTTCCGCTGGACGGTTACGAGTGTAATTTCCGGCGGTATTGTGAGGTTGCCAAGGGATCGGCCTGCTGCAAACCGTACCGGGACTGCCGCGCTGACGCCCTCTATGCCGGTCAGGGCACTTCTGATCGCCTTTGCCTCCTCCTGACTTATGGCAGATAATCCCTTCTCAATCTCCGGGCTGAGTTTTCCGATGGGTATCTTGTCCCTGATGGCTTCTGCCGAACTCTTTGCTGCTTTGCTGACTTTTTCTCCGATGGGTTTTGTGTCCTCTTTCACCTTTTCAGTTATTTCCTTTGCTTTTGTGCTGATCTGTCCTGCGGTATCTGCTGCTCCCTTCTGTAATTTGTCTGCAGTTTCAGAGAGTTTTGATCCGATCTCCTGTGCTCCTCCCCGTATCTGCCCGGCAGCGGATTCAGCGGCAGTCCGAATTCTCTCCTCAAGCGGAATCTTCCTGGTTACATGGACCTTCCCGCCATCCGGAATATTGAGCTTTTTCAGATCCTCTCCGCTGATTCGTATCGTTCCCTCGTCTACCATGGCATCTGCAAAGATGGTCAGAGTAAGGGTTGCCCCTGCATCTGTGCTCACTTCCACCTCTGACTGATCCTCGACACCGAGGAATGAAAGGAGTTTTTCATGAATGCGGGCTCTTCCGTGACCGGGCATTGCCCGTTTCACTGCCTGCAGGGTTGCTTCCTCCATGTGGTTTAATCAGGTAATAACCTTTTTCAATCTTTCGGTTTATCACCCGGTCTCCGGATTAAATCGTAATGTATATTGGCTCTTCAGTTCACGATCTGTAATCCTTATGTGATAAGGACCCTGGGAGATAACATGGGAATTGAAAAGTTAATGGAAGGGAATCAGACCTTCGTAGAGAATGAATACGCAGAGAATATTGAGTATTACAAAGCCCTTCTCAAGGGGCAGAACCCGCATGTCATGATGATCGGGTGCTGTGACTCTAGAGTCGCACCAGAGATCACTTGTCATGCAAAGCCAGGAGAGATCTTTGTCCACCGGAACATTGGGAATATCGTCCCCCCCGGAGACTGGAATGTCGGGACATTTCTGGAGTACGGGATTCGCCATCTGAAGATAAACACGCTGGTTGTGTGCGGTCATGAAGAGTGTGGTGCCATGAAAGCACTTGCCAGTAAGAAGAGCGGTGATGATGTTCTGATCCCAGGATGGCTCAGACATGCTCATACGGCTCTGGATACCGTTGAAAAGAAGGGAGAAAAACCAACCGATCCTGAAGAGGCCAGGAAATGGCAGTCAGAACTAGAGATTGAGAATGTGAAACTCCAGCTTGCACATCTCCGCACCTACAGCGTGGTCAAGGACGCCGAAGATGCAGGAAAGCTCAGGGTGGTCGGACTCTATTACCGGATGTCAACCGCACAGCTTGAGGTTGTCGATCCTGGCCGACCTTTGAAGGTAGAATAGACAGAAATGTATTACGGGTTTATACCCGAACTTTTTTGTATATTGATATCTGGTATTGAAAAAGGTTAGATGGTTCCGGTCGGAGTCATGGCCGGCTGTTTCATCTCGATGAGCATCTCTTCTACGTATCCGATGGTCTTAATGGTGAGGTTATTCTTTTTTGCTTCTGCAATCAGGTTTCTGGACTCTTTTGAGGCTCCGTTGGAGAGAACCAGGAGATGAGTCCCGTACTCTGCCATTCGCGCGTCTCTGACCAGACCTGCAGCATTCAAATCGTCCTGCCAATTCGGTGAAAACTCTTTGTACGCGATTTTATTCTGTTCTGCAAACTCCTTTGCGATGAGGTCGACACCAGTAGAACCGCCGGTGATAATCTCATCAACACCATTGATTTCTTTGATATATTTCGCGATTTCATTAGAAACCGTGGTAAATTTCCGGCATGTGCGTGGACCGGAGATAATTAATTTTTTCATGCCCTTAACAATTGAATTCATCTGCATATATACTTTCTTTAGGTTGGCTCTCTGATGTCCTGATAGGCAGGAAACCTTTATCGTCTATTTCCTTCTAATCTGTAATTCCGGTTCGATCACACGCATCGTCCCTGAATTTATTCTTAAATCTGCTCTATAGAACGAACCCCCGACGTGGTTTTATGTCTGAAATATTTCTTTTCATCATACTCCTCTATGCTCTTTCAGGGGTAATTCCTCTGTGCATTCGAAAAAAACGAATATGGTCTGTTTCTTCGATAATCATGGGCGGTGGTGGTATTCTGCTGACGCTCTTCTCACTTCCCTTTCTTCTTGTATCATCTGCAAAGACCATTCTCTTTCAGGGTGCATGGGTGACATTTCCGATACGCATCGGTATCGATCGCCTGTCTGCTCTGTTTTGTATCCTGCTTGGGTTGCTGAGTCTTGCGGTTGCCCTCTATACACCCGGATATCTTGACCGGATGCATGGAAACCGGCGAACTTATGTGGTGTCAGGGCTCATCCCCTTGTTTTTGTTGAGTATGCTGCTCGTCATCATGGCAGAGACTGTCATTGCATTCCTTGTATTCTGGGAACTCATGGCTATCCTCTCCTTCTTTTTGGTCCTGACGGAGTTCGAGGAGGAGAAAACACGGTATGCTGCCCTCTTTTATCTGGCAATGACTCAGATCTCAACAGTCTTTGTTTTTCTGGGAATTCTACTGATTCGCCTTGGGACCGGGTCATGGGAGTATCCGGTTCATCTGTCCGGATCCGATCCTCTCATATCCCTCTCGTTCCTCTGCCTGTTTTTTGGTATTGCTATCAAATCAGGGGTCATTCCGTTTCATAAATGGCTTCCCCATGCCCATCCCGCTGCACCATCGCCGGTATCGGCCCTGATGTCCGGGATGATGATAAGCACAGCTCTATATGCCCTGATCCGGGTGGTTACCGGATTCTATGCTCCCGACGCGGCATGGGGGTTTCTTATCCTGGCATTCGGGTGTCTGACGGCTGTGCTTGGGGTGATGTATGCCCTGAAGGAACAGGATCTCAAGGGTCTGCTCGCCTACTCATCCATTGACAATACGGGTATCATACTGATCGGGATCGGTCTGTGGGTTCTTTTCACGGTATTCGGATCCCAGACCCTTGCTTTGATGGCGATCGCAGGGGCTGTGTTTCATGCCATCAGTCATGGGCTGTTCAAGGGGCTGTTATTCCTGACCGCAGGGTCGGTCTGCCAGGCTGCCGGTACCAGGAATATTGATGAGATGGGGGGGATCCTTGTCAGGATGCCCTGGACCGGCGGACTTTTTTTCATCGGTGTCCTGTCCATTGCATCAATCCCACCCTTTAGCGGGTTTATCGGTGAGTTTCTGATAATTATGTCCCTTATCGGTGGTCTGTCAGAACTCTCCCCGCTTTTGCAGATCGTCATGGTGGTTGTGCTCTCCCTCTTCAGCCTGACCGGGGCACTGACCGTTACAACCTTTGTAAAGGCATTCGGGCTGACCTTTCTTGCACTCCCCAGGTCGGAGGGAGCAGATAAAGCACGGGAAGTCCCCTGGCCGATGTATGCAGGACCGGCTGTTCTGGCTCTCATGAGTGCCGGTCTTGGTATCTTCTCCGGTCAGGTCTTCTCTCTTCTGGGGCATCCCGGCCTGCTTCCTGACCTTCTGGGACTTTTTCTGCTCCTCCTCGGGACCAGTATCCTGGTGTATGGAGCGGTCTGGTCGTATGCCTCACGAAAAACCCGGATAACCCGGACATGGGACTGTGGGATGATGGGCTCTTCGAGCAGGATGGAGTATACCGGTTCAGGATTTACCGAGCCGGTGGTCAGGTTTTTTGGCCCGGTGTACCGGACCCGGATATGCACAACCCATGAATTTCTGGACCAGCACCAGTGTCTGTTCAGATCAGGAACCGGTAGTATCCATCTCATGAAATTTTTTGAGGAATATCTGTACCTTCCGGCAGCACGGAGAATCGACCGGTATGCATCCCTCGTCTCATCTCTTCAGAATGGGGATATTGACCGGTATGTCCTCTATGTCTTCTGCACCGTTCTTATACTGATTCTCATCCTCGGGTGGTCGGCATGATTGGAGAATCATTCATCTTTGCTTTCCTGAATGTGGCTTTTGTCCTTGTGATATCGCCATTTTTCATGATGGTCATAAAAAAGGTAAAGGCACGGGTGCAGGGCAGACAAGGCCCGCATCTTCTGCAAGGGTACTATAATCTTGCAAAGCTCTTCAGAAAAGAGACGCTGTATTCAGAGTATGCAGGGTTTATCTCCCGGATTGCTCCGTATGCTGCTCTGTCAATACTTCTGGTTGCAGCCGTCATGGTCCCTATCTTCTGGATACCTGAACAGGAGCTGGTCACTGCCAATATCATCGTATTCCTCTATCTTCTCGTCACTGGCCGGCTGCTCATAGCCCTGCTTGGTCTGGATGCAGCAAGCACTTTTGGTGGAATGGGCAGTTCACGGGAGATGAGCCTGTCTGCCATCATCGAACCGGTGACCGTGGTCGTCTTTGCAGCCCTGGTATACGTAACGGGCAGTTTTTCAATTCACGACATATTCAGAACGGCCACAACGATGTTCCCTGCATACAATCCGACGGTTCTTCTCCTCTCTGTACCGCTCTTTATCCTGATAATTGTTGAAACAGGGCGGGTTCCGGTGGACAACCCGGAGACTCATCTGGAGCTTACCATGGTTCATGAGGGGATGCTGCTTGACACATCAGGCCGAAATCTTGCCCTCTTTGAACTCTCACATGCGGTAAAACAGACCCTTCTTATGGCAATTCTCCTCAATATCATACTCCCGGCAGGGATTGCTCTTGAGATGTCAGCCGGAGTCCTGATACTCGGGGGAGTTTTGTTCCTCCTGAAAGGGACAGTGCTCTGTGTCATCATCGGGCTTTTTGAATCTGCATATGCTAAGATGCGGTTCTTCCAGATACCGAATCTCTTTATGATTGCATTTTTCTTTTCAATTCTTACGATATTCATCGAGGTGATGCTGTGATACTTACAGAAGTGGCACCGGTGTGGATCAGGATATGTCTGATACTGGTCCTGGTGTCCGGGGGATTTCTCCTCTCATCAAGAAGTCTTAAAAATCTGGTCAGGACATATCAGTTCCAGTCTTTTCTGCTGGTTCTGATTGCGCTTGGCCTTGTCGTACTTGAAGAACATACCATCCTCCTCCTGGTCGCTGCCCTCACAGTGGTATCCAAGGTATGGGGGATTCCGGCATGTATCAGGCTCATTCAGGAGCGGATACATATTCAGCAGGATCTGAAATTCTCCTATCTTCGGCCTCCTGGTGCCCTTATGCTCAGCATCCTCATTATTCTGCTCGTCTATGTCTGTTTTGCACAGATACTGGAGTCACTGTATGCGGCAAGCAGCTTGTTCTTCTTAGGCTCGGTCATCGGGGTATCCCTCGTCCTAATGGGACTTTTAGCGGTGTGTATTCGGAGGATGGCGATATCCAAGGTCATCGGCTATCTGTCGATGGAGAATGGGGTTCTTGCCTTTGGATTATTCGTCACTGAACTGCCGTTCTTCATCGAGTTTGTCATCGTCATCGATCTCATCATCCTGGTGCTCCTGACATCCATCATGACCGTCGGCATAGACTCATCCATTGAGGAGTATAAAAGCCGGTTGGAGGAGTTTCATCTGCTGTCTGAAGAGGGAGGGATAGCATGATAGCAGTCCTGTACCCGGTGGTTGCAATGGTGATTCTTCTTTTGCAGCTGCTGCTCCGGACACACCGGTCACTCAGCCTTCTTGGCGTTATCCATCCGGTTATTTCCCTCATAATAACGCTGTATTTTATCGTATCTCCTGGGATCTGGGACGATTCCCCGTTCTTCCTCATCGATCACATGAGCCTTTTTGTGATGCTCACAACCAGCATCATCTTTGCTGCAGCAGCTCTGTATGCTGTTGGATATATTGACGGGCTGGTCAGGTCAGGGGATCTGGAGAAGAGAAGTCTTCGGATATTTTATTTCGGATTCTCATTCCTGCTTGCCGCTACAACCATGGCAATCTTCACCCCCAATATTGCCCTGTTCTGGATCTGTGCAGAACTGACGACCGTTCTCTCTGCGGTGCTTATTGCAATCCTTGCACTCAAGGCAACGATTGATGCATCGCTGAAGTACATCTTCATCTGTTCAACCTCGATGCTCTTCTCATTCATCGGGATCATCTTCCTCTTTGAGGCGGTCAGGAATAAGACCGGTGTCGGAAGTCTTCTGTGGACAGAGATTGTGGATGAAGCAGCCGGTCTGGACAGCGGCATGGTCTTTATCGCCTTTGTCTTCTTCTTTATCGGGTTTGCAGCAAAATCAGGCATTGTGCCATTTCATACCTGGCTTCCTCTGGCTCATGCCAAGGCTCCTTCAGCGGTAAGTGCGGTTCTGTCCGGTGCAATACTCAATATCGGGATGTATGGAATCCTCCGGATGACCGGGATCATGAAGGAGACAGGGGTGTTCGGGCAGGTATCAGTTCTCCTGATCGTCTTTGCCATGATTACTATCTCGGTCGCCTGTCTCTCGATGCTCAGGCAGAAGAAGCTTAAGACGCTTATCGCCTTCTCATCCATTGAGAATATGGGGTTCATCTTGCTTGGCATTGGTATCGGAAGCCCGGTGGCACTATTCTGGGCACTCTTTCATATGCTCTCGCATTCCTGCATCAAAGCAGGTCTGTTCTTCTCCGCCGGTATCCTCCACCGCCAGTATAAGGTTCCGACACGGACCGGTGAGGACGAGATCGGAGACCTCCTGCTGCTTCAGCCCTTTGCGGCGGTAACCGTGATGGCAGGGTGTGCAGCTCTTATCGGAATGCCTCTCTTCCCGCTCTTTCTCTCAAAGGTGGGGATACTTCTGGCAGCTGCAGCGATCTCAGTATGGATTCCGGCAATAGTCCTTCTCCTGTTTGCCTGTGCAGGAGTCGCCCTGCTCCGGTTTTACCTCCCGGTAATGGCGGTCAGGTTCCCGGCCGGGGAAGGTCCGGTGCCCTATACGGCGCCTCTCTCCATGAAAGTTCCCATTGTTCTGCTTCTCCTCCTTTCAATCATGATTGGGACCGTGATGATACCTGGGGAGGAAGCCTTCCTTGCTGCGGCGGTTGCTGATCTGGGATTCGGGGTGCAGCTATGACCGGTGTACATGCACATTATTCAGCCCTCTCCCTCCCGGCCGAATGGCTGATAGGGGAAGATATGACAACCATCTCCTATGCAGTGCCTGATGAGCGTATCAGAGCGGTTGCAGAGACACTTCTGGCTCTTGAGTCCCGTTTGGTCTGGATATTCTGCGAAAGAGAAGCGAAAGATGGTTCCTTTGTGCTAAGGTATGTCTTTGAGCTCACAGAGATGAGGAAATATCTTGTCCTGGTCCTCAATACCCGAATGCCAGAGTCACTTGTGGAGATCTATCCTGCTGCGAGCAGGTTTGAACGGGCGATCACTGATGGATTTGGTCTTCAGTTTGCCGGCTCTCCTGATACCCGCAGACTCTTCCTTCATGAAGCATATCCTGACGGGTTTTATCCATTAAAAAAGAGTATCAAGAATGCCCCCATCACCCCCTTCACGGCGTCGGACCATACGACTCCCTATGAATTCAGGACCATGGAAGGGACAGGGGTGTATCAGGTTCCGGTCGGACCGGTCCATGCAGGGATCATCGAGCCAGGGCATTTCCGGTTCTCGGTGATAGGGGAGGACATTTTAAACCTTGAGATTCGTCTTGGATACCTGCACCGGGGTATTGAGAAACGTGCTGAGGGGTGCAGTCCTGAAAAAGGGGTGAGGATTGCAGAGTCAGTGAGCGGAGATGAGTCGGTTGCCAATGCCTGCTGCTATGCGATGGCAGTTGAACAGATCTTATCAGTACAGGTCCCGCCCCGTGCAGTCTGGCTCCGGGCGTATTTCCTCGAGCTTGAACGATCCTGGTCACTGCTCTCAGATCTGGCCGGTATGGTCACCGATGTTGCGTTTTCCACGGCAGCAAGCCGGCTTCTCATTCTCCGCGAGACGGTGCAGCGGGTTTGTGAACGCCTGACCGGTTCACGGTTCCTGAAAGGGATTATCGGTATCGGCGGTATCAGCCATGACATCCCCGATGATCTGCTGGTTGAGGTGACGGATACGCTCATGAAGGTCAGGGTCGATCTTGAGGGCATCCTGTCCTGGGTCCTCTCTGTCCCGTCTGTTATTGACCGGTTCTCCACAACCGGGGTGGTGCGGGAGCCACTCATCGATCCTCTGGCACTATCCGGGCCGGTGGCACGGGCGAGCGGCCGGGCACTTGATGTCAGGTCAGATCATCCCTATGGCCTGTACGAAACTCATCCCATTCCTCCGCTCACCCGGATGACCGGTGATGTCCTGGGACGGTTTGCCCTGAAGGGTGATGAGGTCCTGGCATCCCTTGCGTACATCACCGAACTCGTCAGGCAGATACCAAAAGGGCCGGTTCAGGCAGAGTATGAGGTCTGTGATGGAGATGCCCTTGCAGCCGTTGAATCCCCCCGAGGACGAAATCTCTGTTATGTCAGGATATGTGATGGCTCTATTGACCGGTTTGCCCTGTCCACCGCGTCGTTCTGTAACTGGATGGCACTCGAGCATGCCGTTCTGGGAAATATCGTCCCTGATTTCCCGGTTATAAATAAGAGTATGAACCTCTCGTATGCAGGGACCGATCTGTGAGGATGAATATGAATATTCTCTCATTTTTACTCAAAAAACCAAAGGATCTCCAGGCATACACCCCGGACAGTGCTTTTGAATCAGCCGGAGTGATGCTCAAAGCGGAGATTGACCGGGTGTTCGGGCATAGTATCGCGATCAGAGAGGTTGACTGTGGCAGTGATAATGCTGCAGAGATTGAACTTGCAAACCTCTCCGCTCCACACTATGATGTCGAACGGTTTGGGATAACCTTTGTAGCCTCGCCCCGGCATGCGGACATCCTTGCCGTCACCGGTGTGGTGACTCATGGGATGAAGGAGGCACTGATAAAGACCTACGAAGCAACTCCAGAACCAAAATTTGTCATTGCAGTCGGTGATGATGCCTGTACCGGCGGCATGTATATTGGAACCTATGCCGTCGTCGGTCCGGTGGATGCCGTGATCCCGGTTGACCTGAAGATCCCGGGAAATCCTCCGACACCGGCAGCCATCCTGGAAGGACTCCTGACGTTGATGAATGTGGCGAAAAAAAGATAATTTATTTTTTTATTTTCACATTCAAAAAAATTTAATTCATTTATTAAAGCGTCTCTTCGGGATTTCAGATTGCTTTCTCCCTCTTTTTGCCACAAGTCTGATTCTCCCTATCTGTGCACCGTTCAGGACATCAATGACTTCCTTCACCGATTGTTCGGGGACATCAATATAGGTGGCAGTCTGACCAATCCTGATATTTCCAATGTCATTCTGGATGTTTCTGCCACTGTTTCTTACAATCTGCAGAATATCCCTGACCAGAATGCCGTCCTGCCTTCCTGCAGAAAGTCTGACGACTGCCTGTTCTCCCAGGTACTTCTCAAGATCATCCTCTTTTTCGGTTGCAATGCCTGCTGCAATCATCAGAAGAGAGGTTGCAAGTGCCACGGGGTCGGCTCCTTCGGCAAGTTTCTCTTCTATCATCGGCCGGCAGAATGTGAGGTCTCCGGTCTTCATCAGGGCATCGGCATCGGCAAGGGTAGTCGTTGCCTTCTTCCCGCCTATCTCACGAAGGGTCGGAATAGGGAGTGGCTCAGGCTCTGCACGGGTACTCCGTCTGACATCCCGAAGTCTGTACCGCTCACGGGGGCTGACAAAGCTGATGGCACGACCGGTACGTCCTGCCCGTGCCGTTCTCCCTATCCGGTGTACATAGTACTCATCATCCTGGGGGAAGTCAAAGTTACAGACAAGGTCTATCTCTTCAACATCAATCCCACGGGCAGCAACATCGGTAGCGATCAGAATCTCAAGTTGCCCCTTTCTGAATGCATTCATGACTTTGTCACGCTGGGCCTGTGCCATACCGCCATGCAGTCCGTCGGCGAGGAACCCTTCTGCCTTGAGGGCGCTGGATACGGCGTCAACGGCGATCTGGGTATTACAAAAGATGATGGTCCGCTGGGGTTGGTAAAATTCAAGAACTCTGATGAGCGTATCTGCTTTTGCCGGTTCTCTGACTTCGATATAGTATTGTTCAATCTGCGGGACCGTCAGTTCCTGGTGCACCATCTTGACATCGATGGGGTTTTTCTGGAAACGTCGGGAGATATCAAGGATTTCAGGAGGGAAGGTTGCAGAGAGGATAACGGTCTGTCGTTCTTTTGGTATATGGGACAAAATCTCTTCGATATCTTCGCGAAAACCCATGTCCAACATTTGGTCTGCCTCATCAAGGACAACAAGGGAGACCGCATCAAGAAGGAGTGTCTTTCTTTTGATATGATCAATAACCCGCCCCGGTGTTCCAATGATTATCTGGACACCTCTCGACAAGGCTTTAATCTGTCGTTCAATAGGCTGGCCTCCATATACCGGCAGGATAGATATCCCTTTTTTATGCATTGCGAGTTTATTGAGTTCTGTTCCTACCTGCACCGCCAGTTCTCTGCTTGGACAGAGTACAATAGTCTGAACGTTCCGGTTTGCAGGCTGACAGAGTTCGATTGCAGGGATACCAAACGCGGCAGTCTTACCGGTTCCGGTGTATGCCTGTCCTGCTACATCATTGCCGGCGAGAATTAATGGGATAACCTCTTGCTGTATTGGGGTTGGTTCTTCATATCCGATATCACGGATGGCTTTAATGATTCCAGGTGAAAGCTGGAGGTCTGAAAAAGAAGGTATTTCCATCGCATATTCTGCGTGTCATGGGGATATAAGCATAATGGTTTTGCTCCGAAAAACCTGTGTCTATACCCGATATTATCTCGCCTCTTTAAACATGCTCTGGCATGTCGCGGAAAAATATACCGAAATGTGTTCTTTTTCAGAGTAGGGTAATCAGCATCGCAACAACCCACGGAATGATGAGGTTGTCATCGACCGGACTTACGAGTTCGACAAATCCGGCAACAAGTGAGATGAGCACGGCATACATCGGGGGTGATATAAGCAGGAGCAGAGCCGTCGTGATAATGACACCTCCGAGGAACCCTTCAAGGGTCTTTTTCTTCCATATCCGGTGCGTTCCAAATCGGATGCCAAAGATTGTTGAAAATCCATCCAGCACGGCAAGGACTGCAACCGATACAGCAGCGACAACCGGTGGGAAGAACATCAGGGTTACGAGGGCGCTGAATACAAAGAAGAATGCACCCTTCCCTGGAAACTCTCCTTCACGCTCCATATGGTGAATGAGTGTGCTGATAAGCGGGATGGTATATCCTTTCATGCACAGGTCAATGAGGATAAGACCGATGTACAGGGAAAATCCGATGATCATGGCGGCATGATATGTCGGGAATATAAGGATTACACCGGCAACAAGGAGTCCGAATAACAGATGGGATGTCTTGCGCAGGTACTCATTCATACGTACAGGATGTCTGTGAACATCTTAAGGTGTTCCCTGTCCGGGTGTTACCCCGGTAGGGAAAAAAGGCTGGTTTTGCGAAAAATGTGGGGATGATTACTCATCCTTGAATATGTTGATATAGATGGAATCGGTTCCGGTTGCATCAAGCCGTGCCCGCTCTGCCTTCTCCTCAACAAATGCGTGGATTGGCGGAGTCATGTCAATACCCGGCGTGTGCTTGAACTGCTTCTCAATCTCAACCTGCTGGGAGTGCATGAAGAGTGCATTCCGGATATCCATCGAACAGAGTTCCTCACACTGACCACAGTTGATACAGGAGTCAGAGATGTGTGCAAACCTGATCAGATGGAACATAAAGCCTGGCGGGAGCTGTCCCGGGGTGATGTACCAGGGCTTCTTGGTTGAACACTCAACACAGTAACAGATTGGACAGTTCTCGACACAGGCGTAACACTTGATACACTTTGATGTCTCCTCCATCAGGAGTTTTAAGCGGTCTTTGCCTTTGCCAAGTGATGCAAAGTCTTTCTCACGCCACTCGTCACCGAGTTTGAGCATGGCCTTCTCAACCTTGCCACGGATCTCGATACCCTTTGGATCAGCTGCAGCAACTTCGACAACACCCTTTGCCTGTGCATCGGAGAGGAGCTTTGCACCCTTCTCTGAACAGACTTCGATAAAGGTTGCCTTTCCTGCCTTGTCACCGATGACTCCCCAGTTACCGCATGCAAGATCTGCCTGGCGGGGGATTTTCATCTTACAGCGGCGGCAGTTGGACCGGCGTCCGAACCCTTCTTCTTCAAGTTCATCAATCTTGATGCCCTTGTGTCCGCCTTCGTACTCGATGATGAACTGACCCTTGTCGATCTCTTCCTTGTGAACGGTGTCAGGATCAACGCCGAACTTCTCAGCGATCATCTTCCGTGCACCAACCGGGCTTACCGATCCACCACAGTTGACACCAATCATGACGATATTGTCAAGGTTCACCTGGTTTCTCTTTGCAAGTTCGTAAAAGGCCATGATGTCACAACCCTTGCAGGTTACGGCGATCTTCATGCCCTTTGCACCGTCGGCGTAGTTCTTTAAGATCTTTGGAAGCAGGAGGGTTCCACAGTGCAGGGATCCTGCGGTGGATGCTACTTCTGCCGGATCGGTGATGAATGCCGGAACTGCATCATAGATATCCTGGCCTTTTCTGACGGCGAGGACCGCGTCTACAAATTTACTTTCCAGTGCATATTTGAGAAGTGCAGTGACTGCTCCACCGCATTCTCCCTTCTCGAGGATCTCTTTGTCTTTTGCCCAGACATAGCTCATATCGCCTTTTGCTGCCATGTTCAGGCCTCCTGTATCTTCTCAACGCGAACCGCACAAGCCTTGGACTCCGGAATCTTTGCGATTGGGTCAAGCGCATTGATGGTCAGCATGTTTGCGGCACATTCGACGTAGTGGAATGGAATGAACATGACACCTGGCTTGATATTGTCGGTGACACGTGCAGTGATGGTGATCTCACCACGGCGGGTCTTTGCCTTGACCAGTTCCTTGTCCTTGATGCCAAGTTTCTGTGCGTCACCGGTGTTGATCTCAATCCATCCGGTTGGCTCTTCACGCTCAAGGTCAACAGACCTGCGGGTCATGGTTCCGGTGTGCCACTGCCAGATGGAACGTCCGGTGGTCAGAACATACGGGTACTCTTCGTCCGGAACTTCTACCGGCCACTTGAACGGAATTGCGGTCATGAGACCCTTGCCGTCGGGCATACCAAACTTCTCGCTATGGAGAATCGGTGTTCCGGGGTGTTCCTTGGTCGGGCAGGGCCAGTGGAGTGCTTCAGGCCGATTCAGACGCTCGTAAGTCATTCCTGCGTAGGACGGGGTGAGTGATGCCATCTCGTTGAAGACTTCTTCTGAGGTCTTCCATGGGAACTGGGCTCCATATCCCATTGCTGCTGCGATGGATGCGATGATCTCCCAGTCACCTTTTGCCTCTCCTGGCGGGTCCTGTGCCTTTCTCCACATCTGGACACGGCGTTCGGTGGAGGTCTGGGTTCCGTCCTTCTCTGCATAACAGGCTGCCGGAAGAACGACATCTGCGAACTCAGCAGTCTCGTTCAGGAAGATATCCTGGACAACCAGGAAATCAAGGGTCTTGAGTGCATGCTCGACGTGGGTCAGGTCAGGGTCTGATATCATCGGGTTCTCACCCATGATGTAGAGACACTTGATCTCACCTGGCTTTTCGGTCAGAACGTTCATAAGAGTGGTGACTTCGTACCCGTTCTCACCTTTTGCAATGCCATCAGGGAATTTCCATGCATCTGCGAACTTCTTCTGGGCTGCCTCATCAATGACCTTCTGGTATGCGGTGTAGACAACCGGCAGACATCCCATGTCACAGGCACCCTGCACATTGTTCTGTCCACGAAGGGCGTTCACACCAGTTCCCGGCCGGCCGAGGTTTCCGGTCAGCATCTGCAGGTTACCTACAGACTTAACGTTGTCAACTCCGGTGGTGTGCTGGGTGATACCCATGGAGTAGAGGATTGCAGTTGCTCCGGATTTTGCAACCCATTCTGCTGCAGTCTTAATCTGATCTACCGGAACACCGGTGATAGATGATACATTCTCAAGGCTGTACTCGTCCTTCATGACCTCTTTCTTGAGTTCATCAAAGCCGTTGCAGCGTTTTTCAATGAAGTCCTTTGCTTCCCATCCGTTTTTGATGATTTCCTGCATCATTCCATTGAAGAGCGCAACATCGGTACCGGATCTGAACTGCAGGTACAGGTCTGCCTGCTTTCCGGTTGCGGTCAGACGCGGGTCGGCATAGATGAATTTGGCACCTTTTGCCTTTGCCTGCATGACACGGCGTCCGATAAGCGGGTGGCATTCAAAGGTGTTTGAACCGATGATGAAGACGCACTTTGAATCGGCGATATCACCGATGGAGTTGGTCATTGCACCAGATCCAAAGATGTTTGCAAGACCGGCTACCGTAGATGCATGGCAGAGACGGGCACAGTGATCAATGTGCTTGGTCTTGAGGACACCACGGGCAAACTTCATCATGGCGTAGTTGTCTTCGTTGGAGACACGTGCTGATGCAAGACAGGCACATTCATCAGGTTTGTAGGATTTGAACTTCTCTGCAATGAGTTTGAGTGCCTCATCCCAGGTTGCTTCTACAAACTTTCCATCCTTCTTAATCAGTGGTTTTGTTAGTCGGTCCGGGGAGTTGATGAATTCATGCGCATAGGTCCCTTTCGGGCAGAGCTTTCCTTCATTCACCGGAGAGCGGTGGTAGGGAGCAGTACCTACAACCTTTCCGTCCTTTACCACGAGGTTTAAAGAACACCCGGTACCGCAGTACGGGCATGTAGTCTGGACATACTTGAGATCCATTACGATTCCTCGGTAACAAAAGGTTCTGGATTGGGACTATTAAGTCTTGTGAAAAAATTCTCATTTTTGGTGATTAGAAGTGGGACACTTCCACAAGAAGTTCTGGTGCCGGGAAAACCGGACCTGATCGGTAAAACAAGTCCTGCTAATTACCTGTGTTTGTCAACGATGAAGAAAAATGGTTCAGAGAATGGAAAAAACAGGGCGCACTGAAAGGTTCACTTTTTCTTTCTGCTTTTATCAGCAGAGGATGATGAACTCTTCTCACGGGATCCGGTCACCCGGATGTCCACACCATTGACGATCGGATCACCATAGAAGATGTATCTTCTGATGACCTGTCCGTACACCTCAACAATGTCTCCTTTATTGATGTCATTCCGGGGGCTGGTAAACATCTTTACCGTGGTAACACCGGTCCGGTCACCGATGATGAAATGCGGCCGGTTTAATGATCTGAATCTGACTTCTTCTACAAGTCCCTCGATTTTGATGGGTTTGGATACCATGGATTCGTTGATCTCACGGATCTTTACGTCCTTCGCAGATGCCTCATACATTGGTATGAGGTCCGAATACTGACTTTGTGAGAGGTAGGTCAGACCCATGGGAATAAGAAGAAGACAAATTAAAGTCGGAATTCCCCAGATGAGCATACTGGTATCTCCAGTGGAGAATACATAGATCGAAATCAGGATCAGAAAAAATGCGAAGACAAGGACGTGCAGGATTGACGGTCGTATCTTTCTTGGAAGAAACTGCATAAAAAAAGAAGGGTGTGTAATTACTCAAGTGCTTCGATCTCTTTCTTGAAGGCGATCCAGTAGAGAACACCAACAAAGATCAGACCGCCGACGATGTTTCCAATGGTGACAACGATAATGTTGTTTGTCCACATCGTAACCCAGTTCAGTGTCGCAAGTTTCTCTGCAGTAATGGTTGCGACCTGTTCTGCGTTCAGGTACCCTGCCGTCATGATACCGGCTGGGATGAAATACATGTTGGCAACACAGTGTTCAAATCCGGTTGAGACGAAAGCCATGATCGGGAACCAGATTCCAAAGAATTTACCAACTGCATCATCTGCACAGATACCGAGCAGGATAGCGAGGTTAACAAGCCAGTTACATCCGATACCCTTCAGGAATGCAGCCCAGATGCCTGCCATTCCAACATAACTGACCTTTGCAATACCGATATTTACTGCCCGTAATCCAAAGGCGTTCACGGTTGCAAGTCCTGCGGCATTCCAGGAGACAAACGGTCCGTTTGCCATGATGTATGCATAAAAGATCGAACCGATAAGATTTCCGATATATACCCAGATCCAGAGGTTCAGGACTTTTGCCCAGCTGATCTTGTGGACGAATGCTGCGAGAGGTGCAAGCATTGCGTCACCGGTAAAGAGCTCTGCACCGGTAAGGACGGTGATAATAAGCCCAACAGGGAACACCGCTCCCAGAATGAGCTGACCAAACCCAGCTCCCAGGTTATCTGCGACTGCAGTAGAACAGACGGTGGCGAGGGCACCTCCCATTGCGATATATGCCCCGGACATGAATCCACGGATGATCATGTTCCACCATTCCAGGCCTGCTTTATACTTTCCAGCGCCCGCTCCCTTGGCGATTATTTGTACGGGTGGATGAAATACCATAGTTAGTTACACCTTCACAGAGTCTGCCTGATTCAAGGCCACACAACACGCCTTGCAGGCTTAAACATTAAGTATTTTGTGATAGTATTAAACACTTTTGAAAATAATCCCGAACTGAACTGTTCAATTTTCTAAAAAATGTCCAAGCAAAAGGAATTTTATATCTATCGTACCAGATGTGACACCCTCATCGGTGATTGACGGATGGCCTCTGCGATCATAATCCGGACAATTCATCATCCAGTCCGTCACAGGATAAGGATGATGAATATCGCCGATATTTTTCCTATCCGGAACCTGACCGTGCTCCAAAAGGTTTTATGCGTCCTGTCACTTGTCATTCCATGGGCAGGAATTGGTTTTTCATTTCTCCTGCATTCCATGGGTATAATTGAAAATGAAGGGAGCTTTATCTGGGGTTGCGTTCTTGGTTCATGCGTGTTGGCTGCTCTTGCGCTTCTGTTTGAAAAAAAGGATATTGTCTCTATTATGACTCCAGTTTACGCATTAATCATCTTTTTCAGCATGGAAATTCCATGGACCATCTTTCTGCAGGTCCTATACTCATGTACGCTGACAATACTCCTCTGGCGACTCCTCACCAGGTTTGGAACACCGGATGCAATGCGTCATGCTTAAAAACCGGACAGGTTGATTATACTATCCTGTAGATGCGTCGCCAACCGTTTATCTCCCCGATTATTGCTGACCTGGTCTATCAGGCGGTAACAGGAGTTTCGGGGGTCCAGTTTACCGACCCCCTTCCCTGTCCGAACTGCATGGGCATGGTGATCAGCCATGATATGAAACAACGGCGATTTTCGACGGTGTATGCTCCTGAAGGGGAGATGCACATCTATGTGTATGTCAAGCGCTTTCATTGTCGGGACTGTGGTCAGCTCTGCTATGCCAAAGCGCCCTTTTATGAAAAAAGCAGGTTTGGATCACCGATTGTGGATCTCTGCCTCTCTCTCTCGGAGGACCACACCTTTTCCCATGCGGCAGCTCTTATGAACCGGATGGGGATAGTCATAAACAGGGGGACGGTCAGGAAGACGGTGCAGACTCATTCCCATGAAGTCCGGTCAACCGATCTGTTTGGGATGAAGCTTCCTGATTCCGTGCTGGCCTTGTCAACCCTTGTAACAACGGCAGATCCGTCGCAGCCGATACGGGGATGTGATGTGCTTCGTGCCTGCAGAATAGATGCAGGATACCTGTCCGAAGGTCACCTGGTATCAGATCGAATTCACAACCATTATTGGTCTGACAGATGACCTCTTTGTGAGGAACCGTAATGGAACTGAACGGTGTACCAATTGATAACACATTTGCTGAAGGATTTCCAATATGGGTATCACGGGTAATAATAACCGGAGTAACCCGCGAATGGGCAATGACCGCTGCGATGGAGGCTACCGGGTTTGCAACCTCTGCAATTGGTTGTCCCTGTGAGGCAGGTATTGAAGGATATGTCAGTGCAGATGAGACCCCTGACGGACGTCCGGGTGTATCCATTCTGATCTGTGCCTCAAAGAAGAAAGTTCCGGAACAGGTCATGGAGCGTATTGCCGAGTGCGTCTTGACCGCAGCAACAACCTCTGTCTTTAATGGCATGCCTGATGCAGAAGAGAAGTTCGATATCAAAATTCACTTCTTTGGAGACAAGTTCGAATCCAAGGTGGAGATTGGCGGACGGCAGTGCTGGAAGATCCCGATTATGGAAGGAGACTATGTTGGAGAAGAAGTCTTTGGCATGGTCAAGGGTGTCGCAGGCGGGAACTTCTTTGTCATGGCAGACAACCAGATGACTGCCCTTATGGGAGCAAAGGCAGCTGCAGATGCAATTTTTGAAGTAAAAGGGACCATCACCAGCTTCGCAGGCGGTATTGTTGCGTCAGGATCCAAAGTCGGATCAAAGAACTACAAGTTCCCAATTCCGGCAACGACCAATGAGCAGTATTGCCCGACCATCCGTGAGAAGGTTCCGGATACCAAAGTCCCTGATGGTGTCAAATCCATCTATGAGATCGTCATCAATGGTGTGGATGAGGCATCAGTCAAAAAGGCAATGGCAGCAGGTATCAAGGCTGCAGTCAAGGTTCCGGGTGTTTCGTTCATCAGTGCCGGTAACTATGAAGGAAAGCTTGGGCCATTCCAGTTTAAACTGGCAGAACTCTTCTGATCAATATCTTTTTTAACCAATTCACCAGAATTATTACTTACCCTCAGGAGGGTGATTTATGAAACTGGAAGAATATAAGAAGATTTTACTTGCAGCGATCGATAAGGAAGTTGATGCGTATGCTTTTTACATATCACTTTCAGAAAAAGTTAAAGATCCGGCTTTGAAGGGAACGTTCAAAGAACTTGCTCAGGAGGAGACATATCACCGGAAAACTCTCCAGGAATATTTAAGTGGAGCCAAAAAAGAGCTCAAATTTGATGAGGTTAAGGATTACCATATTTCAGACACCATCGAAAAGCCAAAACCATCAATGGACTTAAAACCCCTTGAAGGTCTTCAGGTTGCAATCAAGCGGGAAGAAGAAGCAATGCAGATGTACGAGCAGTTTGCCGCTGCAAGTACGGATGCAGATCAGAAGAAGACGTTTGAAGAGCTGGCAAAGATGGAGCGCGGACACAAAGCCCGCCTAGAAGACATATACACCAACAGTGCCTTTTCAGAGGCCTGGTAATCATTTTTATTTTTTTATCATTTCCTGCTAGGGAACGCTCGTAATTCTCCTCTTAACAAACCGGTGAGGTAAAGCGATAGGAACGCGATATGTTCTACCGGGATAGTGGTGAATGAAAGCGACCAAGGCATCGGTCTGGGACTTATTTAACGGGGCAAAACAATACAAGGTCCCGCTGTTTCAGCGCCCGTACGTATGGTCACGACAGCAGTGGGAGCAGTTATGGGCGGATATCAGGGAACAATATTCTCTTCGTACTGGATCGGAGAAATCGCCTGCCCGGTTCCTGGGTTCCATCGTTGTAGTCAGGGAGTATGAAAAAAACCTTGATAAATATGTCATCATAGACGGTCAGCAGCGAATCACCACCGT
The DNA here is from genome assembly GCF_000013445.1 of Methanospirillum hungatei JF-1. Classification (NCBI taxonomy): domain Archaea; kingdom Methanobacteriati; phylum Methanobacteriota; class Methanomicrobia; order Methanomicrobiales; family Methanospirillaceae; genus Methanospirillum; species Methanospirillum hungatei. The sequence goes on along the minus strand of NC_007796.1, from coordinate 2,042,557 downwards.
AAGTATCATTCTTGCCGTTATCAGAGCATTTGCACGGGAGAAAGGGCTGCATGAGCTCTATGATCAGATATCTGATTTTTTAAAGAACGCACCAAAGAGTGGGGAAGGGCAGTATGTTGTCATCCCGACAAGGGTCGATAAAAACGCCCTGTTTCATATTTTTGATGAAGACTATGTTTTTGACCAGGATTCAGGGATAGTTGAGTGTTTTGACTATTATTGGTGGCAACTCGACCGTTTTTCCGGGATGGATCTGCATCTCTTGCAGGAAGTAATTACTGAAGATCTCTGTGTGGTTTATATAGAGCTTGATGAGGGTGAAAATCCGAACCAGGTGTTTGAGGCTTTAAATTACCGGGGTGTGCCGCTTGAGGAGTCAGACCTTATCAGGAACTTCTTCTTCGCCCATCTGGACAGCCAGGAGATTGCCGAAGCTCAGTATGATCAGTTCTGGAAACCGATGGAAGAGCGGCTGAATAATGATCAGGTTCTGATATCCTCCTTTATCCGGCACTTTTGCATGAAGGACGGTCGTATTATCCGTCATGGCGAGATCTTTGAGAAGATCCGGAGGCGATACCAGCAGGCCTCATCAGATGATGTTCGCCTGTTACTTCGGGATATCAGCAGATTTTCTGAATATTACCGCCTTATCCTCTTTCCGGAACAGGGTGACGGGGACAGCCGGGTCAGGAAGGAGGTGTGTAAATCCCTTACCCGAATTAAACGAATCGGCAATAATGCCCCTGCACCATTCCTCCTTCTTCTGCTGGCAGCAAATGATCGACGAAGAAATCCTGCTGCTTCACTATCAGATGATGAATTACTTGAAATCCTCTCCTGTGTTGAAAGTTACCTGATACGTCGGATGGTCTGCCAGAGGTCAGATGCGGTATATGAGGAAGTGTTTGAGATCCTCTGCCGGGGTGCATCAGACGGGTTAGGGTATCTTACGCCGGAGGAGACCAGGTCATTTATCGCATCTCTTCAGGCTCCTTTTGATATGCCGGATGATGATGAGTTCTTGGATCATCTCCGGTACAGCGATCTCTATCAGCCGGGTTCTGACAATAAACTTGCATTTGTCATCCTAGAGCGGCTTGAGGAGTACTTTTCTAGTCAGCCACGGGGCTCTGATCCTGCGCCATCATATGCGTTGTTTGAGGATGAGGCTGAAGTCAGGATGATCGATCATATCATGCCTGAAACACTGTCAGATAACTGGAAAGAGCATCTTGGGTCAGACTGGTCTTCAGTCCATGCCGACTTTGTGCACCGGCTTGGAAATCTGACGATTACCCAGGAGAACCCGGCGATAAAAAATGCAGATTTCGAGGTGAAAAAGGCCTGGTATGCTCTTGATAACCTGATGCTGAATGCAGGTATGAAAAATATACGGTTCTGGAGACGATACCAGATCGATCAGCGTTCAGGCGTTCTGGCGGCATTCTGCGTGAAGATATGGGCACGGTGTGAGGCATCTGAAACCGAGGTCCCAAAACTCTCACCTGCTCCTAGTGCCTGTATGCGGCAGGGTGAGATACCAAAGATGGCACGGCCGACGATGCTCACTATTGCCGGTTCATCTCATGAGGTGAAGTACTGGTACCAGGTTCTGGAACATACGGTACAGGTTGTCTTTGAGAAAGAGCCGCAGAAGTTTGACCGGATAGTGAGGGAGTACTCCGGGTATTTTTCCGACGATCCATCACGGTATAAGTCGAGAGTTGGATCCTACTCCTATAAATCGCGGTTTGGCAGGTATCAGATCCGGGATATGTGTCTGAACATCATCCGGCTTGTCGGATGGAATGAAGAGGTCTGGTGTCTTACCTGTGAATAAAAAATGCGTATAAAATAATCCTCTTTTAATGTGCATAATCGCAAAAATAATCGAATAATCTGAACAAGTTATGAGTTGTTTAAAGGTCATCTCTTTATGACGGTGTTCATTTTGTGCACTCAAACGTGTAAGGGTGTATAATGAACTTACAATACCGGTGCAAATTCATCAACGGTGATATCAGCGATCCGAATCAGATCTCGTAAAAGGCCGGGTCCTAACGCTTGGTGAAGAGGGACAGACAAGGTATAGATAGATCCATCTTTTGTTAGTAGCATGACTGCCACGCTGGCGTGAAATCAGCGAGCCCAATTTGGTAAATGCAGTAACCGCCTCCATTTCCACTCACAATGGGTAATTTAGGCATGGATAGTCATTTTATTTTTAATTCTAATAATTTCACTCTCTGAAATGTTACAACTCATTCGGCTGTTATACTCACGAAACATATCATGGGAATGTCCGAATCTGTTGGCAGGGACCTCAATACTCACCCCTTCTTGCGTTCGTTCCCATGCTCCATGGTTAGACCAAATGTAATAACAAAGATTGCATTTCATTATTTTGCATTTATTTATGTTTGCTGAGATCTCTCTTTGATCGATGAATGAGCCCCTATTAATTTTTGTTATGTCTGGTTCGATGAGCCTGAAATAAATAAGCAACACTTATACCTGTTGGTGCACCATGTTTGTTGACGAAATTTTCGCCAACAAAGATCCCCCTATACATCTGGAGCCCGGAATGTCTGGTATATCAGAACCATATATTATCCATTATCCGTGGATTTGCGCAGTCAGCGACGATACAGGAGGCCAGGTTGAACTTATCGAGTGTTTTGACTGTATCGGCGGAGCCATGTGGGTGAAAAAGCACTATGCAAAGTCGCCACTTGTCACCGGCGTCCGGACCGTCGGTTCCATGAATCGGTTTCTTCTGCGGACCGGAGAGGTTGACCTTGCCCTTGAAGGATCAAAATTTCCGGCTGGTATCTCAAAAGTCAGTGTAGAGGGGGATGAGATTGCTATCTCCTATATCGGGATGGGTGGTGGCGGGGTTGGTGCCACCATCTGCCGGGCGAGTGCCGAGGGAGTGATCCGTTCTTCGTATGATGAATCAGGCGGGGGAAAAGTTGCCGGATCAACGATAGTTCTTCCCCGAATGAGCCGGGTGCTTATCGGAGTTGATGACACAGACACCCCGGAGGAGGGAGCAACATGGACGCTTGTTCACAATATTGCCCGGACGGTTGCAGATAAGAGGCACCGGTACCTCTCACATACAATAGTCCAGCTCTTTCCGGTCCCGTTCAGGACAAAGAACTGTGTCGGTGTGGTTGCAGAATTTGCAAGCAGCAATCCCGAGGAGCTTGCCAGGAGATTTTCCGAGCTCCTGATGCAGTACACTCTCTCAAAAGAAACCGGAATGGCGGTCTTTACCGGATTTTCTCCGGATCGTCTTTTAGAATACGGGTGGCGGACAAAATCCGGACAGGTTACCCCGGATGATGCGAGGGCACTTGCCGGTGATGATCTGAAAATCTGGATCAATGGCCGGGGAATTACGGGTGCAATCGCAGCGATCCCGTTTTACACCCGGTATGATGAGGGTCTTCAATTATGTGGACAGAGCTGAAGGCCAGGCTCTTACATGCAGGCACTACACACCTGACCGGAGTTTCAGCAGATGACTATATCGCACGTTCCCGTGCCGGCCCGGGGGCAGGAACGTCTGGTTCGGTATTTTTTTCCATGGATGGCCACCGGGTCAGGCTTAGCCTTTCAGAAACCAGCCGTGTTGAGCTGCACCATGCAGGGAATGGAAAGGCAGTTCTCCGTTTTGAAGGAGAGGAGTATTCCGGATCTTTGGAAAAACCCGGACTTCATTGTCCCCGCCAGGCATACCTGACCATTACTGGCTCCTGCATCTTCCAGTGCCGGTACTGTAATGTCTGGAAAAATCCCGGACCCAGGCGGAGTATTGATGAGATAGAAGCGATGGTTTTATCTGTATTTCCAGACATTGATGCAATATCCCTGACATCCGGCGTCCTGACTGATATTCATGAAGAGGAACGGTATACGCTTGATGTTGTGAGAAGGCTCCAGAAGTTTCAGCTCCCGATTGGAGTATCAATATATCCTGACCCGGAGACGCCGTATCGCCTGAAAAAAGCCGGAGTGTCAGAGGTGAAGTTCAACCTTGAGACGGCAACTGGCCAGCTCTTTTCTGTCATGTGTCCTGGCCTTGTCAGGGGAGATGCAATCGCTGCCCTTCGTGCTGCAGTTCCTTTGTTTGGAAGAAATCATGTCTTTTCCAACGTCATCCTCGGCCTTGGGGAAACTGATGAGGAGATGGCAGCATGTATCGAGTATCTGTGCCAGAATGGGATTCTGCCGGTTATCAGGCCCCTGACGCCGGGCGGGGATCTGACCGGTTTTCATGCCCCTGATCCGGATCGGATTATCCGGATAGCCCGGATTCATGAAGAGATGCTCCGAAAATATGGTCTTGATCCCACAGCAGCCCTGACCATGTGTCCGGCATGCACCGGATGTGACCTGATTCCGGGGAGGGATACATGACATCCGGTCTTGGGGATGCTATACAGGCATATGCTGATTCGGTGTATGCCGTGCCCGGATATCCGGTGACGACCCTGATTGAAGAGACCGGGGCAGAACTGGTCATCAATGAGAAGGTCGCCCTTGAATATGCACTCGGGGATTCGCTATCAGGCAAGCGATCCTGTGTTATTGTCAAGCATGTCGGGATGAATGTGCTTGCCGATACTCTGGTTCATGCAACCGCCCAGGGTCTGAAAGCCGGGATCGTCATTGTTGTCGGAGACGATCCGAATGCATACGGGACCCAGACCGTGCAGGACTCCCGGTTGTGGGGATCAGTTGCCATCTGTCCGGTTATTGATATGTCTGGTATTGATCCGGTCGGAGAGGCCTTTTATGCATCAGAGCAGTTCTCCAGAGTTTCCATCGTCCGGTTCATCCCCGGTGACCTGAAGAGATCATGGCAGGGACGTTCTGAAGGATCTGAAAGGAGTACGTGTGGGACGCTTGCCGACCCTGATCTGACCATGTATGGTCGTGCGGTTCGTGCCTATTCAGCGGTCCCGGAGATGATAAAATCCGGGTATCTTCCGTTTCCGATCTCACCACTGGTCCATGACGACAGTCCGGTATCACGTCGTGAACGGGGCTCATCACGGATGTTCTGTCCTGGTTGTCCGTTCCGGTTTGTCTTTGATACGTTGCAGGAACGGGGAGTGTCTGTCATCAGTGATACTGGCTGTAGCCTTCTCTCCATGATCCCGCCATACAGATTCGGGATTGCCAACTACGGGATGGGATCATCGGTGGGAGTTGCTGCACAATCCACCAGAGTGGCACTTACCGGTGATTATGCCCTGCTCCACTCAGGCATCCAGGCTCTGATTGATCTGCATGCTAAAGGCAGGCCACTTCTCTGTATTGTCTTGCAGAACCGGTGCATGGGAACAACGGGCCGCCAGCCGGTTCCGGATGTCTGCACCTATCTGGGGTTTTCAAATCCGGTCTGGTGCAATGCCAGTGAACATGAAAAAATTTCAGGACTTTTGGTCCCTGATACCACGCTACGGGTGCTTATCATTCAGGGAGATTGTCCGGAGGAACAACGCACATGAAACCATGGCACATTGAAATTTGTGATGTCACTCTTCGGGACGGTGAACAGACCCCTGGAGTATCATTCACTGCTGATGAGAAGAAGGATATCGCATCCCGGCTTGATGCAATCGGAATTGAGGTGATTGAAGCCGGATTTCCTATTGTATCCGCCCATGAAAAGGAGATGGTCCGGAATATCTCCCGGCTGGGTCTCTCGGCAAAGATATGTGGTCTGTCACGGGCCTGCAGGGAGGATGTGGATGCAGCGCTTGATGCTGAAGTTGACATGATCGGGCTTTTTATTGCCCCTTCTGATCTGCATCTGAAATACAAGCATAAAAAGCCCCGGGATGTTGTTGTTGCAAATGCTCTTGAACAGCTTGATTATGCGGTGGATCATGGTCTTATCGTCCGGTTTGGTGCTGAAGATGCATCCCGTACCGACCCTGATATCCTCGTTGACATCTACCGGCAGGCAGCAGATCACAAGGCGACCTATGTCACATATGCAGATACGACCGGGTGTCTGACCCCTCTTGAGGTCGCTACGGTCATGAAGGATCTTGTCCCCAAAACGCCCATCCCGATTGCCATGCATGCTCATAATGATCTCGGGTGTGCGACGGCAAATACACTCATTGCCGCAGAACTGGGAGCGTATCAGTTGCATACCACGGTGAACGGCCTTGGTGAACGGGCAGGGAATGCACGGCTAGAGGAGGTTTTGGTATCACTCGTGCTCAAAGGCGGGATTACCCGGTATGATCTCACAGAGATTCCGGCTCTTTCAGAACGGGTTCAACAGTATACCGGGATTTTTATGCCTGCAACGAAACCGGTGGTCGGTGCGAATGCGTTTGCCCATGAGAGTGGGATTCATATTGCAGCTATTCTGGAAAATCCGGAGACCTACGAGTTCATACCCCCAGAGCTCCTGGGACTGGAACGGCGGTTTATCCTGGGGAAGCATACCGGAAAGCGTGCTCTGGTGCATATTCTGACTTCTTTTGGCTATCACATCACCGATGAGCAGGTTATGCAGGTTCTTGAATTGATAAAGGATAAAAGTGAGGATAAATGCAGTATCAACCAGCGGGTGCTTGCGGAGATCATCTCCCAGGTAACCGGGGAGGATAAGATCAATGGTGACATTATCGGAGAAGATTCTAGGTGCCCCGGCCGGCACGTATATTGATCGACATATTGACCGGGCATTCTGCCATGACGGGACCGGGATTCAGGCAAAGATAATCTATGATGCAATGGGGGCTCCGGGTATTGCAAATCCGGATTCTGTCTACATTATTTATGATCATATTGCTCCGGCGAACAACTCCCAGACTGCAGAACTCCAGGCAGAGCTCCGGACCCTTGCCAGAGAGTGCGGGGTGCATTTCTGGGATATCGGCTCTGGTATATGTCATCAGGTGATGGCAGAAGGGCAGGTGGCACCAGGGGAGGTTGTCATCGGAGCTGATTCTCATTCATGCACACTCGGTGCTCTCGGGGCGTTTGCAACCGGCGTCGGGGCAAGTGACATGGCAGGTATCTGGGTGTCTGGTGAGACCTGGCTGAGGGTTCCTGATTCAATCGGCATTCATCTCTCCGGATCCTTAAAGCAAGGCGTTGAGTGGAAGGATGTTGCGCTGACCTATGTGGCACGGCTCGGGATGGACGGAGCAACCTATGCAGCCCTGGAGTTCATTGGTGAATCCACTCCGTCGGTTCCCATGGAAGGACGACTGACATTATGCAATATGGCGGTTGAGGCCGGGGCAAAGACCGGGCTCTTTTATGCAGACAAGGAGACAGAGCGATATCTCGCAGAGTATTCTGTTCCCTGTCCGATGCAGGTTTTGGAAAACCCGGACTATGTGCAGGACTGCTATCTTGATCTCGCAGATATTGAGCCGGTATGTGCGGTTCCTCACCGGGTGGATACTGTCCAACCGGTTCCGGCCCTTGCAGGTACCCATCTTGATCAGGTCTTTATCGGGACCTGTACGAACGGCCGGTTTGAAGATCTCGCACGTGCTGCCAGGATTCTGAAAGGACGCCGGGTAAAAGTCAGAACCATTGTTGTTCCGGCATCAGAGCGTGATTTCCTCAAGGCTATTTTGTCAGGGGTTGCTGCTGACCTCGTGCAGGCAGGATGTACCATCGGACCGCCCGGCTGTGGTCCCTGCCTTGGTGCCCATATGGGTGTTCTGGGTGAGGGTGAAGTAGCCCTTTCAACCGCAAACCGGAACTTTAAGAACCGGATGGGTGTGGGGGCTTCGTATTATCTCTGTTCACCCTCCACTGCTGCAGCAAGTGCCATATATGGTGAGATTACTGATCCAAGGGAGGTTGTATGACTGCTCTCAAAGGCTCCGGCCCTGCAGTCTGTATCGGAGAGGATATCGATACGGATCTGGTGATTGCCGGACGATACCTGAGAACAAAAGACTGGAGTTTTTGGGCACAGCATGTGTTTGAGGATCTTGATCCTTCTCTTGCCGAAAGACTGAAAGGAGCAGTGCTTGTCGCCGGAAAGAACATGGGTTGCGGGTCTTCACGGGAACAGGCGGCCCGGGCTCTGCATGAGGCAGGAGTTCTTGCTGTCATCGCCCCTTCGTTTGCCAGAATTTTTTTCCGGAACTGCATCAATGTCGGGCTTCCGTTACTGGAATGTGATCTGACCGGATGCACCGATGGCATGATCATCACTTTTGATTGCACTGAAGGGTGGGTGGAGGTGGATGGGACGCGGTATCTCTTCCGGCCCCTCTCTCCACGGATGCAGGAGATTCTCAGCACCGGCGGTCTGATTGAGTACTGGAAACGGAGAAAAGAGCGATGATCTTCCCCCCCCACTGCAAATGCATCGGGTATGCTGGAAATAAACCGGTAGGGGACCGCGTGTATTTTCTCTCAGAGTATCTGATCCATGAAGTTCCCGGTGGATTTGAAATATTAGCCGTACAGCCTGCAGAGGGGGACGGACTGATGAGGGATATTGCCTCGGTGACCCGGATTGCAGGGCCTGATGAGGTATACCTGTATCCGGATCCGGTGGTGCTTCATAACCGGGGAGATTTGATTCAGAAAGCTCTTCAAAGTCCGAAACGGTGCACCATCTTCACCGGGATAGAGGAGCATAAGATCTTTATCTGTGATCCGGACCCTGCATCCCTGCTCACGGTTCATGTCTATGATGTCACACCTCCCCATCCGCACCTTGCCGGAACTCTGGAGGTTCTTGAAAAGGCAGGGATATTCGGTGAACTTGAGATCCGATTCTGTTATCATGTGAATGATATCAGGGAGACAAAAGCAGATGCATATCCCTGTAAGGCAGGGGGGTTTTCCCGGACCATCGATTCTGACCGGCTTGTCGGTGATGAGCAGGTGGCAGGGTGTATGACGGCACGACAGGTGCTCAGGGACTGCTATGGGCATGATTTCCCTCTGATTGATATCTGCCCGGCAAATGCAGTACGGGAAGAACCGTTTATTGCACGATGTTGCCGTGCAGAACGCAGCGGGGTACAGACATTGAATGGAAAGAAAGGTGTGGTGGTTCACTGGGGTGCATCCCCCAAACAGATCACCGATGCCGTGTATGCATGTATTCATGAATGGAGGAATGGATGAAGCGGGTTGTTGTGGCTCCCGGTGATGGTATCGGACCTGAAGTAATACCTTCTGCACTTGAGGTGCTTCGGTTCTTTCATCCTGAGTGGGAGTATATTCCGGTATATTTGGGGTATGAGTGCTGGAAGAGAACCGGAGATGCATTGTCACAAAGGACACTTGAAACGCTCAAAAAGGCGGATCTAATCCTGTTTGGTGCGATTACAACACCTCCTGATCCGAAGTATCACAGTGTGGTGCTACGGATTCGAAAGGAACTGGATCTCTATGCAAATCTCCGCCCGGTATTCGGAGAAGGGTTTGATATTTTGATCGTGCGGGAGAATACCGAGGGGCTCTATTCAGGTATCGAATGGCAGGAGAAGGATCGTGCCTGTACCCTCCGTGTTGTCAGTGAAGCAGGATCGCGTCGGATTGCCAGATTTGCTTGTGGCTGTGCCAAGCGGAGACGAAGACATCTGACAATCGGCAATAAGGCAAATGTCCTGAAGTCTGACTCTTATTTCCTTGATATCTGCATGGAGGAGGCTGAAAAGGCAGGAATATCCATAGATAAAAAGTATATCGACTCACTGGTTCTTGACGTCCTGCAGCACCCAGGCCGGTATGATGTCATTGTGACGACGAACATCTTTGGGGACATCCTTTCAGATGCGGCTGCATTTCTGGAAGGGGGCCTTGGGATGCTTCCCAGCGCAAATATTGGACGGCATCAGGCACTCTTCGAACCAGTTCATGGCAGTGCCCCTGATATTGCCGGGAAGGGTCTTGCAAATCCCATCGCAGCCATCAGATGTGTATCCCTGCTTCTTAAGTATGTCGGAGAGAAGCCCAGTGCTATTGAAGTGGAAAAGGCGATTCAAAAGACCATCGCCGACGGGATAAAGACTCCTGATCTCGGAGGTACTGCAACAACTGAGGAAGTGGGACGGGCAGTCCTATCACATCTTGCATCATCAAAAAAGGCAGAGGGTCCGGACCTCTGAATCCTTATATCAGCCGGTTGATCTCATCAAAGAGACGGGAAAAACGGTCAATCGTCTCATCGTCCAGATTCTGGGGAGATTCGCATATCCGGTCGGAGAGCAGTTCTGCAACCCGCCAGCGTTCAAAATGCTCTCCCTGCCTTCGTTCGACGAGGTCCGCTATCTGATGGGCAATTCCCCGCTCTTCATTCCGTTCGACCGGGCTTTTTTCTGATATCTGTCCAAGTGGAAGATCAGGATATATATCCTTGACACACCGGTAATAAAACTCTGGAGAGAAGAGATCCTCTATCCCGGCACCCTGACGGTTTACAAACGAACTATAGAGGAGGAGTCCGCTCCCCTCGCGGATATGCATGGATGGGAGTTTTTCAAGAACGCCTTGTGGGATATTGTGTCCGGAAAGGAGGACTGCTGCTGGTTTTTTATGTGCCGTCATCATCAGGGCGAGGGGTATCAGGTTTGCTGCCCCTCCGGTCGGGGTGATTCTGATATCAGGAGAAAGGCCGGTCTTCCCTCTGCTCCTGAGAACATAATTCATGGCCTGAAGGAGCCAGAGGTCATGGGTGTCTTCAACGACCAGCTGCTTTCCACCAGAGAGGGTTCTGTCTGCTATCCTGGTAGCAAGGGCTGCTTCAAGGGGGAAGAGAGAATCGCGATCCGCAGGCCATTCAGATACTGATACTTTCGTGGTTCCGTCCTCACCCTCATAGACAGTCCTGACCCGGTCAAGATGATCGAGGTCTATCATGAACGGGGAGTGGGTTGAGAAGAATATCTGGTTCTGGTGGGAGATACGTTCAAAGAACCGGGTAGCCTGCTGCTGGGCAGTCGGGTGGAGCTGGAGTCCTGGTTCGTCAAGGAGCAGGATACTGTCCTGGTATGCATCACCAGATTCTACGAGGAATACCAGGTAAAAGGAGAAGAAGTATTGCAGACCTGCACTCCTCTGTTCCAGTTCTATCTCCGAGGGATCAAGGTCATCAGATACCCATACTCTGAAATAGTCTCCGTCAATGTCATACCTGAATCGAATCTTTCTCTGTCCCCACCAGTCCTCGAACTTTTTTGTCATGAGGTTTGAGGCCGTTGAGAGGAGGATTGAACGCTCATCAACCTGTCTTCTGATGATCGGGTTGTCATCTACCGCATTCTTGTGAGAGCCGAGACGGTCTAGCTGATCAAGGTCGAGGTTTACATGCCTGAACAGGCAGTGGGTTGCACGAAGACCGGGGGTGTCAGGATGGGATTTGAGCGTTGCAATAAATGTCGGGATATGTATCGCACTCTCAATGACATTGTACTGATCAAAGTAGACAAATTTTGGCAGATGCTCAATCACATAGCGGTTTGCAGCCATCAGCCCTTCAAAAATCTCTATCTGCCTCACCAGGCGGTACATCGGTTCGGTAACCGGGTCAAGGATATCATGCTGCCATGGTTCGTTGGCCCTGCTTTTAATAGCGTTAATAAGATCTGCAATATGCCGTTTGTGAACCTGTCCTTCAACCGGAATTGCACCCTTCTGCTCTTCGAGAAATGCTAAAAGTCCCTCTTTTATCCGACCAAGTTCCTCGCCCTTCCCCTCCGGAGCAATCAGGTTACGGATATGTTCAATAGCACTTTCAATCGCATAAATCAGGTCAGGAGGAGTGACAAGATCTACCCCGACATCAGGATGATAGGTGATGCTGTATGTCCCGGTATAATGACGGGTGACCTCGACAGATCTGACTTCATTGCACAATTCCGATATCGCAGCGATATCACGCTGTTCATCAGGAGTGAGGACAAACCTGCCCGAGGCAACCGGCCAGTCGGTTCTGGTTATCTCCGCCGCATACCGCTGGCGTGGAAATTCTTTCAGTCCGTCATATCCTTCCCCGTCTGAAGGATTCAGTTTTGAAAGTGCCCGGAATATTGCTGACTTTCCTGATTCGTTCTTTCCAACAAATGTGGTGAGGTTCTGGACAGGAACCCATCCGGTGTCTTCAATAATTTTATAGTTCTGAACCCGGAACTCGGCTAGTTGCATAGGATATCTCTCGATTTGTTATCCTATAAATGTTTTTGGGCGATTTCTCATAAGGCCAAAGAAAAAGTCGAATTTTTCATGGGATTTTTAATCACATTGATGGAGTCATCATATCCGGAGCAAAAAGATATGAAAAATCAGCTCTTCTCAGGCAGATAGCGTCGCAGATACCTGTACCTGAAAGGATGATACCGGCTATTTCAGTCTGGCGATGGACATTCCATTTTTTTGTTTTATAAACGAGAATGCCTCCTTAAAAGAGGAATGTTGATGGCGTACGTGGTTATTTCGGAACAGGAGGCTCATCTGCCCATTATTTTTCCTGTCAGAACAATTACCATCAGATTCATAAGTAAATAGTCCCCTTCTGGTTTAGCTACTCATGGCGAGGAATTTACAGGCAGTGAGGTATCCCCGGACGCCGGATACCTCCCTCTGTGAAGAGTGTATGATATTCTGATGCTACCGGTTCAGATGAAAGAGCCATGTATCTGCAACCAGTATGAGCACCATACGCTTTCATATCATGCTGTCACTATAAATGGTTTCTCTTTTCTTTCTGAAAAAAGTCAAATGGAGAAAGGGATGACTTGTCAGGATCATCTACGCTGGAAAGACTGAAAGAGTTCTCCGGTTTTTATCTTCTCCAAAAACAGGTTGAGTTCAAGCTGATCCCGGTGAAAATACATATGTGCAGAGATACTGATTGTTTCAAGCCACCCCTGTGAGACTTTTTCCTCGGCGTTTTTTCGTTTCAGGTTAATCTGTTCACAAATAAATTTCTGGAGATGGGCAAGGCCGTATGCGTTCTGACCCCAGGCTGATAACATGTCATTACTTCTGAAGACACAGATGAGGTTGAGATGATTATTCTTATCGATGACGCACTGCACCAGCTGCAGGCAGGGGGGCTCATCAGCGGTGATATCCTGAACCGGGAACCAGGTAATTGAGATTGCACGACGGCTTTCAGGGTTTTGAATCAGCCGGTTAATGATGCTCTCCTGTATCTGGTCAATCCCCCCATATCGTCCGTCACCCTTCCAGATAAGCTCCCCGCATGCATCAGCTGGAACATATCCCAGCTTTCTAAAGAGGGCATCGATGGCTTTTTTGACCGCCCCTCCGTGTTTGCTGACTATTCCCACCTCAGCTTTCGGATAATCACGAAGCCGGTTGCCATAGGTATACACGGCATCCGTCCCGTCGTCACGGCGCGGTGTAATCGTATAGAGGGAAGCCTGGTACTGTTCAGAGAATTTCTCTCCAAAAAGTGATGCTCCTGAACGCATCGGCTCTGCAAAAGGCTCTTCCACGTGTATGCAGATCGGCTCTTCCGGATCCCAGGTATATTCACCATCTTCAGTTACCCTGACCTGCCCCTCACATCGCCTGGCAATCTCCCTGATTACCTCTTCGTGGGCCTGTCCGATACTCCGCTTCCTGATTAGAATCATATGGTTTCCTGTGGGCTTTTTCAATCAGGGCTGTTTACCGGCATTCCGGGTTATGGCTGCACATATCCACCAGCTGCCATCAACGTCTGATACAAACCAGGAGTTCCCTGTTGCAGCATCTGTATAGAGGCCCCCGCCTGTTGTTGCAAGATCCCGCATCATCCTGACCTGGCCGGCGTCATGGTCATCTGCAATAAACCGGGACCCGACTTCGCCTGGTCGTGTGCTGTCTGCAAGAAGGACGCCGTCGGTACCATATGCAATAATGATCATACCTTCAGAGTTAAACTGCCCGGAGGGATTGGAAAATTCTGCCAATGCTGTATCCTTCCCTTTTTCCAGTGCAAATGCACGTGCTTCAAAGGCCCGGTTCATCAGTTTCTCCTGCGGGGAAATATCAGGAATTATTGGTACATCGGTCAGGTTTGCACTCGTTGTATTATTCTGTGCGGACTGGTTTTCCTCTGATACCACTCCCCCAGGTACCAGGAAAAGCATGATGAGAAGCAAAAGGACTGCCTGAATCTTCATGTATGTATGGTTTCATTCGGAATGGTATCTGGTTTGCGTTTGATTTTTTGCAATTTTTCATTTGTAAATCCCAGGCACTCTGGGATCTTATGTAGATTGAAAAAAGGAATGAGCCGGTTATGACATCTTTGCTATCGCTTTCTCTTTTCCTTCCAGGGCATCAAGAAGTCCGGGATCCAGAATAAGCGCAGTATCATACGACATTACTGCCTCGGCATACTGGCCCAGAGCAGAGAGGGCATCTCCCCGGTTGCTCCATCCCCGTGCATAATCAGGCTCGAGTATGGTTGCTTTATCTGCTGATGCCAATGCTTCCTCAAATCGTCCGGCAAGGTTAAGGCACCAGGCCCGGTTACTGTATGCCTTCCCATATTCAGGATCCAGCCGTAATGATTCATCAAACATGGCAATGGCCTCCTCATATCTTCCCAGGTAGGTCAGGGCGATTCCCTTGTTATTCCAGGCTTTTTTATAGGTTGGATCAACAGCGATTATCTTATCATACTGCTGTATTGCCTCCTCATACCTTCCCAGACTTTTCAGGACTTTTCCTTTCCCGTTTAAAGCTTCGAGATGTTCAGGGTCGATTGCCAGGGCCTGATCGAGTATGATGAGAGCTTCGTCATACTGGTCCTGATCATAGAGCATGTTCCCCTGTGCTGCCAGTTCATCTGCCGGGGATGCAACAACCGACCAGAACCCGGAGATCATTACAAGAAAGAACAGCACATATACCCATTTCATGATGATATCATACATCTCTGATCTTTAAGAAGTTCATTATCACCTGCCGGTGTGCATCGATGTCCGCACCTTGATATGAACCGGTGTCCTACAGTTGTATCAGGTAGATTGCAGAGCCGATGATATCAGTCCTGTACGTTGATGATGATGAATCCTTCTGCGGGTTTTTCAAGTTATACCTGGAGAGGATGGACGGTTTTACCGTCACCACCGTACGGTCAGGGTTTAAAGCACTTGATATGATCCTGTCCGGCTCGTTCGACATCGTCGTCTCTGATTATCATATGCCCGGAATGTCCGGAATGGATCTTTTAAGGGCGTACCGTAAAAAAGGGGTGAACGTTCCCTTTATTCTCTTTACCGGCAAGGGGAGGGAAGAGGTCGTCATTGAGGCGATTAACGAGGGCGCAACTTTTTATCTGCAAAAAGGGGGTGATCCACCCTCTCTCTTTGCCGAACTTGCCCATAAGATACGTCAGGCTGTTCATGCACAAGATGCACAAAAAGCTCTGTTAGAGAACGAGGAGAAGTTCAGGAGATTATTTGAAACTGCGTTTGACGGGATTCTTCTGCTTTCCGACTTTACCATCGTTGACTGTAATAATCAGGCAGCAGCACTGTTCAATGCTGGCAAGAGCGAAATGATCGGGTCTGATTTTACCAGGCTGGCACCTGAGCTTCAGCCTGAAGGAAGCAGGACCAAAGATAAGGCAGGGGCTTTGTTGCAGACTGCTTTTCAGGAAGATGGCGCCTTTGTCACGTGGAAGTTTCGCCGGTTTGACGGTTCGGTATTTGATGCCGAGATGAGTGTCAGCAAACTGGAATTAGGGGAGTCCATCTATTACCAGGCAATTATCCGGGATATTACCGAACGTATCCAGGCTGAAAATGAGCTTGAACAGCGGAATATCGATCTCAGTGCGGCATATGAGGAGCTTATCGCATCAGGAGAAGAACTTAAGTTTCGTCTGGAAGAGCTCCGTCAATCCCAGGAGATGCTTCAGGAGAGTAAAAAAAAGTACAAGGATCTTGCCGATCTCCTCCCTGAAGGGATCTTTGAGTGCTCTCTGAATGGAAATATCACCTATGTCAACCATCAGGCGTATACTCTCTTTGGATTTGATGCTGACCAGCCCCTGGATGATAAAAATGTACTGGATTTTATCATTCCAGACGATCGACAACGGGCGGTTCAGATCATCCGAGATGTCAGTGGAGGTGCTCCTTCCAAGCCGCATGAGTATATGGCAATCAGGTCTGATGGTTCAACATTTCCAGTAATCATCCATTCCACAGCCGTGATTGTGAACGGGACGGTGACCGGGCTTCGTGGCGTCATTATTGATATCTCTGAGAGAAAAAAGGCTGAAGACGAGATCAGGGAATCAAAACAACAACTTGCTGATGTTATTGACTTTTTCCCTGATGCAACGGTGGTAATCAACAAACACGGGGAGGTGATATTCTGGAACCGTGCAATGGCAGCTCTGACCGGGATAGCGGCAGAGGAGATGCTCGGAAAAGGGAATTATGCATATTCAGTCCCGTTCTATGGTGAGAGAAGGCCGATTCTGGTCGATCTTGCATTAGAGCCGGATGATGTAACCCGGAAGAAATACGTACATTTCCATCGTGAGGGGGATATTATCATCGGGGAGTCGTACATGAACAGAGCTGGGAAAGAAGGGATGTACCTGTGGGGGGTAGCTTCTCCGCTTCGAAATTCTGATGGTGAGATCGTTGGTGCGATAGAATGCATCAGGGATATAACCACCAGAAAAAAGGCAGAAGAGGCCCTGAAAAAGTCCCGCGAGGAGCTTGAGATCCTGGTGACCGAGCGAACCAGTGAACTGATGCAGGTCAACCAGGCTCTTCGTGAGAGTGAAGAACGGTACAGGACGTTGGTTGAACTATCCCCTGATCCTATCTTTGTGCATGACGGAAAACAGATCCTCTATGCAAATCCTGCCGGTATCACGTTACTTGGTGCAGAAAAGGAAGAGGAGGTGCTCGGTCAGGACCCCCTTGCATATGTCCACCCTGATTACATTCCTCTTGTCAATACCCGAATATCTTCTTCATTGTCAGGAATGGGGTTAAATCCCCCTCAGGAGGAATGTTTTATCAGTCATACCGGGGAGGTTGTGCAGGTTGAGGTCTCGACCATGGCCATCACATATCGTGGAGAGCCTGCCATTCTGGTGATTGCGAGGGATATCAGGGAACGGAAAAAGGCAGAAGCCCAGCTCAGGGAGTATGCCCGGGTTCTGGAAGATAAAAACCATGAACTGGACTTTTTAGCCAACCGGCTGATCGGTATGAACCGGGAACTAGATGATCGTGTCAGGGAGCGGACCTTTGAAGTAAACCGGCTTCTGAAACAGAAAGATGATTTTATCAACCAGCTTGGACATGACCTGAAGACGCCCCTGACTCCTCTGATCGCTCTGCTCCCAACCCTTCTTCATGAAGAGCATGATAGTGAGAAACGTGAACTTTATGGTGTCCTTCTAAGGTCTGTATATTCTATCAGGGAACAGACCGAGAAGATCCTCACCCTGGCACGACTCAGTCGGCATGAAGGGGTGGTTGAATTTGAGATGATCCGTCCGGCCAGCCTTATCAATCAGGCCGTAGAGAAACACTGGCTCTTTATCGAGCAGAAAAACCTCACTGTGGAAGTGCTGGTCCCTGATGATCTCACCATGAGTTTTTCGAACCGGGATGCTTCATCGGTATTTGAAAACCTGCTCAGTAATGCCATTAAATATACCCGGAACAATGGCAGGATACGTATCTATTCCCAGGTGGATGATCAGGCGGTAATCATCACCTTTGAGGATACCGGTATTGGTCTGACAAAGGAAGAGGCCCTTCATGTATTTGATGAATTTTACATGGCCGACCGGTCCAGGCATGACCGTCAGTCATCAGGCCTTGGTCTTTCTATCGTAAAACGGGTGATGGAGTGTTATGGAGGAAAAGTCTGGGTAGAGAGTGAGGGGAAGGATACCGGTTCACGGTTTATGATCTGTCTCCCGCTCACCCATGATGGATGTTGTAGTCTCCCCTGACTATTATTTGAGTGATTGTACAAATGCTGTAATCCGGGGGATCAGCGTATCTGGTTTGACAAGACTATCCTCGATTTCTCTGACCAGGGCCGAACCCACGATGACCGCATCAGCTCCTGCATCAGTCCATTCCCTGACCTGTTCCCGGTCAGATATGCCAAATCCGGGGGCTATTGGGATGTCTGTCCTGTTTTTAAGATCGGCAAGCAGTTTTTGCGCAACCGGGTCGGTCTTCTGCCTCATACCGGTGACACCAAGAGCCGCTACCAGGTAGATAAATCCGCTCTTGACGGTGAGGATTTTTGAAAGCCGTTCAGGTGAGGTGGTCGTGCTGACCATCATGACCGGCGCTACCCCTGCGGTTTCTGCTGCGGTAATATAGGGGCCTGCCTCCTCGTATGGGAGGTCTGCAACAACCACGGCATCGATACCGGCATCAGCTGCATCCTGATAGAATGTATTGATATCCCGCTGCAGGATCAGGTTCGTGTAAGTCAGGACGACAAGAGGGATATCAGAACTCTTCCGGACTTCTCTGACCAGGTCAAAGAACCGGTCGGTATTCATCCCAGATGCAAGTGCCCGCTGGTCTGCCTGCTGAATGACCGGGCCGTCGGCAACGGGGTCTGAGAACGGAAGCCCAAGTTCGATGATATCCGCTCCACCATTCTCAAGAGCCTTGATAATCTCAAGACTGGTTTCAAAGTCCGGATCTCCTGCGACGGTGAAGGTCATAAGAAGGCTTTTCGTCCTGGTTTCAAATGCCTCTTTCAGACGGTTCATTGCTTGCCCTCCATGTACCTTCGAACGGTTTCAACATCCTTGTCTCCCCGTCCGGAGAGGTTGATTACAATGATGGTATCTTCTGAGAGATCCGGTGCCAGTTTTCGTGCAAATGCAACGGCATGTGAGGACTCCAGTGCCGGAACAATCCCCTCCGTCCGACAGAGGTACAGGAAGGCCTCAAGTGCTTCGGTGTCGGTAATTGCCGTGTATGTAATCCTGCCTGAATCCTTATGCATCGCATGTTCAGGCCCGACACCAGGGTAGTCAAGCCCGGCTGATATGGAGTGTGACTCAATTATCTGGCCGAATGCATCCTGTAGAAGGTAGGAATAGTTCCCGTGGAGCACACCCGGTCTTCCTCCGCAGAGTGAAGCGCCATGTTTCCGGTCAAGCCCCTCTCCGCCTGCCTCAACCCCGTACATCCTGACTGCCTTATCTTCGATGAACGGATGAAAGATCCCGATGGCATTGGATCCTCCCCCGATACAGGCGATGATGACATCAGGAAGCCTTCCTTCTGCTGCCAGAATCTGCTTTTTTGTCTCATCACCGATGACCCGTTGCAGGTCTCTGACCAGAGTAGGGTAGGGGTGTGGTCCGGCGACCGTTCCTATGAGATAATGGGTGTCAAGAACGCGGGCAACCCAGTCCCGGAGTGCTTCATTCATGGCGTCCTTGAGTGTCCGGGTCCCGCATGTGACCGGGATGACCCGTGCTCCCATCATATTCATCCTGGCAACATTGAGGGCCTGGCGGGCAATGTCCACTTCACCCATGAACACGTCAACCTCAAGGCCAAGGACCGCTCCGGCGATGGCGGTTGCAACTCCGTGCTGTCCTGCACCGGTCTCTGCAATAAGCCGTTTTTTACCCATATATTTTGCGAGTAGTGCCTGACCCAGGGCATTGTTCATCTTATGGGCCCCTGAATGGAGGAGATCCTCGCGCTTCAGGTACACCCTGCATCCGAGATCCCGTGACATGTTGTTACAGAAGGTCAGGGGGGTTTCCCGTCCGGCGTAGGTTGTCAGGTACTTGCTGAGTTCTTTTTGAAAGGCCGATCCCGGGAAGATCTTCAGGAATGCATCTTCCAGTTCTTCCAGGGCTCCCATGAGGGTTTCAGGGACAAAGCATCCGCCGTACTCCCCAAGTCGGGTATTAAGCTGCATGGTATGCCTCCCGGGCGTTTTTCACAAATGCCATGATCTTGCGTGCATCCTTTATGCCAGGTGATGATTCAACACCTGATGCAACATCAACGGCATATGGTCGTAATCGTACTGCTTCTTTCACATTGTCCGGGTTTAATCCCCCGGCAAGTATGACTGGAATTTTAGACATGGATATGATTGATTGTGCGTAATCGTGATCGTAGAGGGCACCTTTTCCCATACTTGCGTCGACAATCACGGCATCGGCATCTTTGGGTATTGGATCACCCGGCTGTATGACTCGTATAACCTGGTACGGGCGGTTCGTGGGGAGGGTATGCGGATGGGATATCTGAATGGCCGTCGGTTGAAGGGTAAGCATCTGTGCCAGGTCCTGAACTGAGCTGGTATGCGATACACAGACCCTTCCCATGTATGGTCCGGCAGCCTTGAATATCTCTGCAGCCCTTTGAAGAGATACCTCACGGGGTGAATCTGAGAAGAGGACAACCCCGATTGCATCAGCTCCGGCCTTATCTGCAAGATGTGCATCTTCAGGTCTGGTAATTCCACAGATCTTTATGCGTATACCAATCCCTCCACTCTTTTTCCTGGATTTTTTGAGGACATAATACTTGATCCGATAAGAAACCCGTCTGCGTAATGACTCATAAACCTGATATCACAGGGCCAGATCATCCCGCTCAGAGATACAACGGTTCTGCCTGCCTGATGAATCAGGGGAGCAATTCGCTTTGTGGTGGACAGGTCGGTTTTGAATGTCCGAAGGTCGCGGTTATTTATCCCGATGAGTTCTGCGTCGGTATCGACTGCCATTCGTGCCTCCTGTCTGGTATGTACTTCAAGCAGAGGTTCAAGACCGCGTTTTTTTGTTGCTTCGACAAAGTGCCCGGTCTCTTCTCCAAGAACCCCGGCGATCAGAAGGACAGCATCCGCTCCAAGAGCCCTGGTTTCGTCCAGTTGCTGCTCATCCACGATGAAGTCCTTTCTGAGGATTGGAACCGTTACCTTGTCCCTGATGGCCGGGATGGTTGCTGAACACCCGGAAAAGTATTCAGGTTCAGTCAGGACCGAAAGAGCACAGCAACCTCCATGCACCAGTTCAGTTGCAACATCTTCGGGCTTTGTCTCTCTTCTGATGATCCCCCGTGAAGGTGACGCAAACTTGAGTTCAGCAATAACCGGATGTGCATGAGTTCTCCGTTTCTGAATGATTGCATCTTTCAGACTGATGGGGGTATGAGAGGGTGTCTGAAAGAAGCCGGGGAGCTCAGATGCCCGCCGGTGGGCTGATGCGACGATATCATCAAGGATCATGTTGTTCTCCTGAGTGCCATAACCAGCCGGTATGCCTGTCCTGAATCGACCACTTCCCTGGCAATTCTGTACCCATCATAGATGCAGGTGGCTTTTTCTCCAAGGTAAATCGCTGCTGCTGCATTCAGGAGGACAATATCCCGGCAGGGCCCTTTTCTTCCTGAGAAGATGTCCATGATGATCTCTGCATTCTCTGCAGGGCTTCCTCCTGCGATGGTTTCCCGCGATACCCGTCTAATTCCGAACTCTTCAGGTGTCAGGGTATACCTGCAGATGGTTCCCCCTGATAATTCATAAACCTCGGTCTCACCGGTGATGGTAATCTCGTCGGTGCCGTCTCCATGAACCACCATGGCGTGGGATACCCCAAGGTTTGCCAGTGCCCCGGTTATGGAGGGGATGTGCCGAGTATCTCCCACACCGATCAGTCGTGCCGAAGCTCCGGCAGGGTTGAGCAGCGGACCGAGGATGTTAAAGACCGAGAAGAATCCGATCTCCCGTCGTGCTGAAGCAACTCTCCCGATAGCAGGATGATACCCAGGGGCAAACAGGAATGCGATGTTATGTGATGAGACCGAAGCTGCAGCCTCCTCAGGGGTGAGGGTGATGGGAATTCCAAGGGCTTCGAGTACATCTGCCGATCCTGATCTGCTTGACACTCCCCTATTCCCATGCTTGACGACTCTGACACCTGCCGCTGCTGCAACGAGGGCTGCGGCGGTACTGATGTTAAAGGTATGAGCCCCGTCTCCGCCGGTTCCGCAGGTATCGACGAAGGTTCCGGAGGTATCTGTTTTTAATTGAACAGCCCGGTCCCTGAGCACATGAGCAAAGGCGGTTATCTCATGAGCGGTCACCCCCTTCATCGAAAGAGCGGTCAGTATAGAGCCAATCTGTGCATCAGTTACCTTTCCGTCTGCAATCGAGGTCATCAGGTCCCGGGCCTCATCAGGTGCCAGATCCTGCATACTGACAACTTTCCTGATAGTATCCTGAATCATCAGCATTCACCTCCGTACCTGAGGAAATTCTTCATGATGGTGCGGCCTGCCGGAGTCATCACACTCTCCGGATGAAACTGCAGGCCATATACCGGATGGTTCCGGTGGGCAACTGCCATGATTGTCTGGTCATCCTGTGTTGTTGCAGTCACTTTCAGGACAGAGGGAAGGGTTTTTGGTTCGGCCGTGAGAGAATGGTATCTGGCAGCAGGAAAAGAATCCGGAACGCCGTTAAATATTCCTTCTCCGGTGGTATGGATCTCACTGGTCATCCCGTGAACCGGCCGCTCCATCTGCCTGATGACACCTCCCAGCGTGTCAATAATGGTCTGGTGTCCAAGACATACGCCGAGTATGGGAACCATTCCCATGTATGTTTGTATGACCTCTCTGCACACCCCGGAATCCTTCGGTGTTCCGGGTCCGGGCGAGAGAATAATCCGGTCTGGATCTGCCTTTTGTATGGTTTCTAACGGTTTATTACAGGTGATCGGTACCGGTTCAGCACCAAGGGATCCGACCAGCTGGTAGAGATTGTAGGTAAAACTGTCAAAACAGTCAATGATAACGACCTTCATGGTAATCTTCCTGCGGTGAATATTGCCTGTGCCATTGCTCCTGCCTTTGCCTGGGTCTCATCAAATTCTTTGGACGGGACCGAATCTGCAACGATTCCTGCACCAGCCTGACAAGTGGCAATGTTATTTTTTACGATTACTGTTCTGATTGCGATGGCAAATTCCATCAGTCCGTCAAATCCAAGATAACCGACTGCCCCTGAATAAATTCCCCGGGGGGTAGGTTCCAGGTCCTGGATAATCTGCATGGCACGGATCTTTGGTGCTCCGCTCACGGTCCCTGCCGGAAAGCATGCCTCCAGTACATCAACCGGCCCTTTCTCTGCCTGAAGTTCTCCGGTGACTACGGAGGTGATATGCTGGACATGGGAAAATTTGTCAATGGACATAAAATCAGGGACCTTTACGGTTCCAAACTCAGATACCCTGCCGATGTCATTGCGTGCAAGATCCACAAGCATCAGGTGCTCGGCCCGTTCTTTGGGGTCGGCCAGGAGTTCTTCTGCAAGTTGTGCATCCTCAGTTTCTGTCTTTCCCCTCGGCCTGGTTCCGGCAATCGGGACCGTCATAACCGTCCTGCCTTTAGTCTTTACCAGCATCTCAGGGCTGGATCCGATGATGGCTTCATCACCAAAATTGAAATAATACAGGTATGGTGAGGGATTTATCGTCCTGAGTACCTGGTAAATCCGATATGGATCAGCAGAATATGGAAGTGAAAATCTTCGTGAGAGGACGATCTGAAAGATATCTCCTGCCCGTATGTGCTGCAGGGCCTGTTCCACGGCATGTTCGTATAGATCCCTGTCATGATCCGGAAGATGCACCTTCTCATACATGACTGTGGGGATTGGTGCTCTTTTTTTGAGGTTTGCAATCTCCTGCTCTAATGTGTGCACTCTTCTGACGGCATCATCGTATTTTTCCTGATAATTGTCCCCTTTCTGAATAAAAGTCCCTGCAATAAGCAGACAGGAGTGGGCAACATGATCAAAGATGATGAGATCCCCCGGAATCATGAGTCTGATAACCGGGCCCTCCTCCTGTCCTGCCTGTACCATCCCTCCGGTGATGTCCCGAACCAGATCATACCGGCAGTATCCTGCCATACCACCAGAAAATGTGCCTGCATCTGGTGTATATGCAGATAATTCTCTCTGGATTATCCGGAGCACATCAGTCGGGGATGTTATCTCCTGATCCTGGAGCAGATTTTGAAATACTTCTCCCTCCTTGCCGGATATTATGCATGAATCAGAAACTGCCAGTGTTGCGAGTGGCTTTACTCCGATGATTGATCTGACTGCACGTTTTGGAACACCTTCCATTGACTCAAGTAAAAAACCCTGTTCCTGTGACAGGGTAGCATATATCTCTGCAGGATTCACAGATGGTTCCGGTATTGGAAGAAAAACCGGAATATAGGTCGTTTGTAGTGCGGATTTGGCGATCTTCTCATACAATTGAAATGGGAAAATCCCCATGGACTGACCTGCCTTCATGGCAGTATCCATTCCACCGGCATCACCTTTTGGAATACCTGGCTTATCATGATCATATATGTAAGATAATGTACATATATATACATTGTTGTCTCTATTACACAAATGGAAAATACATGTGATATATTTTATAGTATCATATATTATGAAAAGTCTTGAAAACCGTGTGAGGCGCTCTAAAGTGAGATCCAGACAAGATCTGATAATTTTGTCTTTTTAATGTACGGCAAATAAGTACATATATATGTTATCACGTCGTATTGGATTCTGTTCTGCCCTCATGAGGGGGCAGTGGACAAGATGGCAAAGTAAGACCTTCCAGAAACAGAGTAAAACACACAACTGACATCGAATATTCCGCAAAAATGGTAGATATCTCTACCGGATGATATATCAGGGAGCATATACGTGGAACGAAAAAAGATTGCATTCTTCTGTTGGGAGTCGTTGTACTCCGAGCGAGTGGGTGGACTTGCGAACGCGGCAACATATTTAGCTCAGGAGCTGGCGAAAAGAAACGAAGTTCATTATTTTACCAGAGGGGATTGCGATTTTTCCTTCAACGGTGTGCATTACCATGGGGTCAGACCGGAAGGGGGAAATATCGTTGAATACTGCCGGAACATGAGTCATGCCATGGTGAACCGGTTCAGGGAGTATGATGGGACTCCTTTTGATATCCTTCACTTTCATGACTGGCATGTAACTGAAGCATTACACCTTCTGCAGGACAGAAATACCATCTTCACGTACCATTCAACCGAATATGGACGAAATGGCAATCAGCACGGAAGCTGGTGGGAATACCATGAGATATGCGGGAAAGAGTGGTATGCAGGCCTGATTGCCCGTCAGGTCACCACCGTCAGCAATGTTCTCCGTGAGGAGGTTATGAACCTGTATCAGGTTCCTGACTGGAAGATCCGTGTCTTTCCAAACGGAGTTATTCCTGAACAGTTTGATGTAGACCTTGATCAGGGATCATTAAAAGCCGAGATGGGAATTCACCCCTATGCACCGACCATCCTCTTCATCGGACGGATGGCATACCAGAAAGGCCCGGACCTTCTCCTTGATGCCCTTCCGATGGTAAAGGAAGAATACTGGGGACTGCAGGTGATCATGGCCGGAGACGGAGGCATGCGTCCGTGGCTGGAACAGGTTGCATATGATCGGGGTCTTCCTGTCCGGTTCCCGGGGTATATCACCGATGCCGAGTATGTCCGGCTCCTTAACGCGGCTGACCTTGTCGTCATACCAAGCAGGAATGAACCGTTCGGGATAGTACTCCCCGAGGCATGGAGTGCAGGACGACCGGTGGTGGCGTGTGATGTCGGCGGGCTACATGAGAATATCGAGTCATATCGGGATGGCATAAAAGTTCCTGTCTCAGCTGACCGGTTAGCAGAAGGTATATGCCAGGCCCTTGAAGATACAAATCGTCTCTCTAAGTTTGGCAGAACCGGACGATCCAAGGTGTACCGGCAGTTCAGATGGGAAGGAATTGCGCAGAAACTTGACCGTATGTATGGGACAGTCTGCAGCTGACCTTGATCTCCTCTCTTTTTACACCTGACCATTGAGATTTTTATTCATGCATCATAATCTCTGAGCATGACATCAAAGCAGGCTCCTATGAATCAGGAATCATATGAGGTCTATAATCCTGCTGATGGGAGTCTTGTCGGCAGCGTTCCTGCGGGAACACCTGATGATGTGAATAATGCGGTCAGTACCGCATGGGAAGCCTTCCGGTCCTGGTCTCAAACCGATCCCCTTGACCGGTCAAAACTCCTCTTTTCAGCAGCTCAGCTTGTACGGGCTGATCAAAAGGATCTTGCCCGCCTGCTTACCCGGGAGCAGGGTAAACCACTTCGTGAATCCATGAATGAAGTAGCAGGATTTGCCCGGGTGCTGGAGTATTATGCTTCAATCTCCGGCACTCTGAAGGGTGACTATGGGCTGAGCAAAACGTATGGGCACATGATGGTTGTGCGGCAGCCCCTTGGTGTCTGTGCGGCCATCATACCCTGGAATATGCCGGTCCTCATCATGGGTTGGAAGATTGGGCCGGTGCTTGCCACCGGAAATACGATGATCGTAAAGCCTTCAACGACCGCCCCCCTGACCTGTAAAGCCTTGGCAGGATGTCTGTATCGTGTTGGCGTTCCTGAATCAGTTCTCCAGCTGGTCACCGGATCGGGGGAGGTGGTAGGAGAGGCACTTGCCCGTCATCCGGATATCAAATCGCTCTCATTCACCGGTGCTGTTCCGACTGGCATTCAGGTTGCAGAGCATGCAGCAAAAACCTTAAAAAAGACTATTCTTGAACTTGGCGGGAGTGATGCCATGATCGTCTGCAAGGATGCAGACCTTGAAGCGGCAGCGAAAGGAGCAGTGTCAGGCAGGTTCTTTAACTGTGGCCAGACCTGCACTGCAATAAAAAGGGTATTTGTTGATACCAGCATCTATGCACCCTTTGTCCGGCGGGTCAGGGAACTGGCCGATGCACTTCAGGTTGGAAACGGGCTTTTAGCTGGTGTGGATATGGGACCGGTTCATTCCAAAAGACAACGGGATACAGTCCATTCCCTGGTGCAGGAGACCGTGGATAACCGGCTGGGTACCGTACTGTCCGGTGGGAAGATACCTGATTCTGACCCCTATGCAATGGGGAGCTTTTATCTTCCGACCATCCTCACTGATGTCGATCCTGATGCTCCGGTCATGCGTGAAGAAGTATTTGGTCCCGTTCTTCCAATATCAGAATTTGACTCCATATCCGACGCAATTGAGCGTGCGAACGCAACACGGTTTGGTCTTGGTGCATCAGTCTGGACTCATGACATGAGAACGATATCCCGGGCGACCCAGGAGCTTGATGCCGGCATTGTATGGGTGAACCAGCATCTGAGAATACCTCCTGAAGTACCTTTTGGAGGTGTGAAGTCATCAGGTCTTGGGCGGGAAAACGGGCGGTATGCTCTCTTCCACTACCTGGAAGAGAAGACCATTCTCATTCATCCATGAGTACCATGACACTACGTCAGGTCGGAGTTCATGTATCCATAGCCGGGTCATTCGTACATGCCTTTGACCGGGCCAGAGAACGGGGATGCGACTGCTTTCAGATTTTTACCAAAAACCCACGGGGTTGGAAGGCGAAACCAATCGAAAAACCGGATTCTGATGCCTTTATCCACGAAAGTGAACAGTTCAGACCAGGGACAGTATATGCCCATATCTCCTATCTCCCTAATCTTGCCGGAGACAATTCTGCAATGTATGAGAAGTCGGTCGATGCATTGAGGATGGAACTTGACCGGTGTCAGGCCCTGCATATTCCTTATCTTATCACTCATCTGGGACATGCCGGAGATGACCGTGCGCACGGGAGGGCACGGGTTGTTCAGGCAATTGATACCGCACTTGAAGGCAGAGAACCGGGGACCATGCTCCTTCTTGAAAACACCGCAGGAGAGAAGCATTCGGTGGGAAGCACGATTGAGGATATCGGCGATGTCTTTGGACGGTGTGAAGAGCAGAATCGGATTGGTATATGTTTTGATACCTGTCATGCCTTTGCAGCAGGGTATGATCTCCGGACCCCGGAGTTGGTTGGCCAGGTGGCTGATCAGATTCAGGATACTATCGGTCTCACATCGCTCCATGTGATTCATCTTAATGATGCAAAGGGAGATCTTGGGAGCGGGCTTGATCGGCATGAACACATCGGCATGGGTACCCTTGGTGTACCTGGTATCCGTTCAGTCCTCATGCATCCGGGATTTCGTAATATCCCCTGTATCTGCGAAACACCGGTTGATGATCGGCGCGGTGATGCAGATAATATCCGGGTCGTCAGGGAACTCATGCGAATGAGATAATGGAAAATAACTATGAATCGCAGAGATTGCAGGGAAAATATTCAATACTCCTGATAAAATCTCCGTGTCTTCTCTTTTCAGTTTCAGGGATTAATAATTGATACCGTGTGTAAATCTCTGAAAAATCTGACTTCTTATCCGAGAACCTTATAGGATCCTTTTCATAAACAACAAATACAAGAATCTTGGGATTTCCCGTATATCAGATACTGGTGATCCGAAAGATGGGGAAGGTGTATGTGATGTCAGGAAAACCATTCCGATATCTGGGATATCTTATCCTGGTAATTTTAGTTGCGTTCAGTGTATCAGGTACAGCACAGCCGATAACTGCTCCTGCCGTTATCACATCACCTGGGATGTACGAGCTGACTGCAGATGCACGGGGAATTACTGATATGTATGGGATCAGGATCGAATCATCTGATGTGGTGCTTGATGGCCAGGGTCATTTTCTGGGCGGAGACCAGCGGGACAAATCGGTCGGTATTTACGTGAACAAGTTCGGCGGTTCTATCACCAATGTCACAATAAAAAACCTGAAACTTGAGGACTGGAACAATGGTGTAAGTTACCAGTATGTAAAGGGAAAAGAGGGTGATACCAATGTGATCTCAAACCTGGATATCATCGACTGCCCGACTGGTATTCATATCGAGTATTCAGATTTCATTGGTATAACCGACAACCTGATCCGGGACTGTTCAAAGGCAATTAATATTGAACAGACCTCCAGCAAAGTTACCGTGACGAAAAATACCCTGAAAAACAACGGGGTTGGCGTCATCGTCATGAAGACCGCAGATGTCACATTGCATGATAATACAATCAACACCTGTGATGTCTATGGCGTTCAGGTCACAGACTCATCAGGATTTACCCTCACCAAAAACGGCATCAGCGACAATAAATATGCAGCACTTCAGATTGAAAGCACCACAGACTCTGTTATCACCGATAATAACTTTTCAAAGACTGCAACCGGTCCGGTGGTAGTCATTGGGAACGGGGTCACGGGTGCGAAGATATACAACAACTACTTTGGAAGTGTGAATAATATCTCCGTGGATGAGATCAGCAGCGATATTGTCTGGAATGTCACCCTCGAAGAAGGCGTGAATATCCTGGGAGGTCCGTATAAAGGTGGTAATTATTGGGGATCTGCACCAGGCCTTGATGGGTTTTCTGATACGGTTCCTGATGAGGACGGGTATGGAATCGGTGACAAACCATATGAGATCAATGCTTATAATATCGATTATCTCCCCCTGACAAATACCGATAAAAATTATCCTGCCCCAACTCCTGAGCCAACCCCTGAACCAGTTGAAGCGGTTTCATCAGAATTTGAACATAATATTCCTGCAGATACAAACACAACCTCTGAAGAAGAACCGGTTGCCAATCAATCGAGTGAGGGACTGTCGGTAGAAGAAAGAGAACCGTCTGAACCGGTCAAAACGAATGAGACCGCCAATGAGGTGGTGAATGAGACGATCAATGCCACGACCAAATCCCCTTCAGCCACACCTGCAATCTCTGTCCAGAATGAGTATCAGGATGAAGAGTCTGCCTTTTCAGCCCTGGGTTCAGAGGTCGTCAGGGTGAAGGATGAGAACGGGACGGTTATCGCAGAAAATATTTCAGCAAATGAGACCCCGGTGACGGCTCCGGCAGTAAAAAATGGTTACCTTCTCTTTACCGGGCTAAACCCCGGGAATCAGGTTGTTCTCACCACCAGCACTCATCAGGAGGTCGTACTTGACGCAGTGATGACATCAAGTCTCTCGGTTCCGGTTCCCGCAAATATTCCCTTATATACCTCCTGGAAGGTTATGGCGATGAATGCGACCGCTGCCCAAGGGTCCATTGATCGGTATCCTGCTGCTGATGAAACCGTGGTTATTGCCGTAACACTGAGAGAACTTTCACCCTCACTTTCATCGAATAATTCATCAATGGCGGTGCTTTCAGTCAGTGATCCTGCCATCCTGACTATTCCTGATAGTACCTCCCCGCTACCGACACCTGATTCCAGTCAGTCGGTTGATATTGCCAATAATTCCACACCATATGAGGTTGTACCGCCCGTGCTCACTTATCTTCCTGAAATGCGGTCAGGGAATGAAACCGGGATTGCATCCATAGTCATTGAAAATGGTGCCGGAGAAAAGGTGCCCGGGCACACGGTTACTGCATATGCCGGCCCCGGTGGCGCAATCTTTCCGGAAGGAACTGTTGAAGTGATGGCCGGCGGAGATATTACCTTTGTGCTGACTCCCTATGAGGGACACCAGATCGAGTATCTCCTCATAGACGGTTCCAATGTTGACCCTTCATCTGAATACCAGTTTGTGAATGTAACAAGGGATCATACCATCATTGCAGGATTTAGCTAGATCCTCTCTTCTCATCAGACTCTCATTTTTCTTTTATATACAGATTGAAGAGTAAATAATTTAATAAACCCCAAAATGATACGTCCTTCCGGTTACATCTTTATCAGTAATCAGCACCTTAGTACTACTATGAACGCCATCTCCTGGTACCGGTACCTGATGGTGTTTATTTTAGTTCTGACAGCAGTATCATATATTACCCCCTGTTTTGCTGAAACATCGGTAACCGGAACTGATATCATCACTCCAGTGGTTACGGCACCTGTTCCATTGGATGAAATGACAACCAAAGCGACCATCGCTCCGATTCATACCAAGGAGCCGGCGGTAAAGCCCCCGGTTGAAAACCCAAAGCCTGGAGTGAGCCCGACCCTTCCCCCTCCGGTGCAAAGTCCGACCATGAGACCGGCCCCGAGTACAGGGACCGCCACACCAACCCCATCACCAGTCAGTACCATGACCGGAAATAATGAGACGGCAGAGACATATTTCCAATGGGGACGGGCATATGAGGATGTCGGGAACTGTCAGGCTGCACTGGTTGAGTTTGAAAAAGCGATTGCCCGCGATCCGTATTATGCCGATGCCTGGTACCACCGTGCGATCTGTTATGAAAGACAGGGGATGTATGATGAGGCATACGACTCATATCGGTTCCTGCTGACCATAGAGCCAGGGTTTTTCTCTGATAATAAAAATGTAACAAAACCTCTGACCTCGAATATCAGTCCTGGAGAGTTTCCAAAGCCCCCTGGTGAAGAGTCGGTGATGAACGGGCCGTTCTTCTGGATCCTGATCGGGACCGGAGTAGGCGGGCTTATTATCAGTGGTCTTGTTCTCTATCATATTCGTCGGCGTCCTGCTCCAGATGGAACGGTTGTCCTGACCAGGCAATCCACAGGGCCTGTTACCAACGAGGAGCTAAGCGCGATCGCCGACCAGATTGCAGAGTACTATGACGGGGATAAGGAGATCTGCATGCAGGTCATCAAACTTGCAATAGAGATTGCCCGGGAGGGACGAGAAGGAAAACCGGTAGGCACCGCCTTTGTCCTTGGTGATAGTGATGCTGTCCTCGAACGGTCCAGGCAACTTATCCTGAACCCCCTCGCCGGTCATTCCTCAACAGATCGGAAGATTACCAATCCGGACATGCGGGAGAACATCAAGGAACTTGCCCTTCTTGATGGTGCCTTTGTCATCAGGGAGGACGGGACGGTTGAAGCAGCCGGCCGGTATATCTCTATTGATACCAGTAATGTCCAGCTCTCAAAAGGATTTGGAACCCGTCATGTTTCAGTTGCCGCAATTACGCAGGAGACAAAAGCGATCGGTATTGTCGTCTCTGAAAGTGGCGGGCAGGTCAGGATTATGGCAGAGGGCCGGATAATCCTTGAGACCAGATAAAATTAGAAGGATATCTCAGGTCTTTTAGCAATCTCTTCCTCAAACTCCAGGTACTGAAGCTTGGAAAGACCTGAAAACCGTGCGACCAGGTTTGAAGGGATGGTATCCACCATGGTGTTAAACTGCTCGGCGATGTTATTGCAGGTATATCGCTGGCGGGCAATCTCATCTTCAACACTTTTCACAGCGCCCATCAGATCAGAAACGGTTGCCTGGGTTTTTAAATCCGGATAATTTTCCATAACAGCAAACAGTCTTCCCAGAATCGTCCGTGATTCTGCTTCAAGTGCTGCGATATCACCAGCTCCAGCAGATCCGACTGATGCCCGCATTGCAGTAACCCGCTCAAATGTCTCCTTTTCAAAAGCGGCATAGCTCTTCACCGCCCCCAGAAGCTGGTCAATCATATCAAGCCGCTTTTTAAGGGCAACCTTGATCTGACCAAGGGTCGCTTCATATGAATTTTTGAGTGCATAAAACCGGTTATACAGAGATACAAACCAGACAACAAGTGCTATCAGGATAAGAATCAGAACACCGGGTAGAATAAATTCCATCATGAATATTCCTAAAACCTATTGCATCAGGACTGATTAATAAATCTTCTTTACGAATCTGGTCTGATGTCCAGACCCTCCTTGTAGAAAAGGGAAGATTGATACCTGACCATTTTCTGATTTATCAGAACAACAAGGTACTGGGAATGGACTTTCTTCCGGTTGCAACAAGCATATTCACCCTTTTTATTCTGATAGGGGTAGGATTTCTCGCGTTTCGCATGGGATATATTACCCGGAGCGGAGCATCAGGACTCTCTTCTCTTCTTGTAAATGTAGCCATACCCTGCCTTATCCTGGAGAGTATGCAGGTCCCCCTCTCGAGCGGCCTCGTATACTCGATGGAAGTCATAGCTCTCATTGAGGTCGTCGTTTACCTCGTCTCATTCATCAGTGCCATTGTCATCCCCTGGTGCCTGACAGGGTCAGTCTTTGAGACCGGAGTCCTGCGGTTCATGCTCATCTTCTCAAATCTGGGGTTTATGGGGTACCCGGTGGCTTATGCAATGTTTGGGGAGGAGTCTGTTTTTTATGTCACTCTTATCAACCTCCCGTTCGGATTTCTGGTATTTACTCTGGGAGTATTTCTTCTGCGTCCGGATCTTGCACGGAATCCTGATCTGAAACGGATTTTAACCCCAGGTCTTATTGCTTCAGTCCTTGGTTTGTGCCTTCTCGGGACCGGTACCACCATCCCCTCTCCCCTGAATGAATCTGTTTCACTCCTTGGGTCCATCACAACACCTCTGGCGATGATCGTCATCGGAACGTTTCTGGCGCCTCTTCCCTTCTTCTCCATGGTATCCGATATCCGGGTATGGATAATATCCGCCGCACGGTTGATTCTGATTCCGGTGATTGTGTTCCTGATAACATCTCCCTTTGTAACAGATCCGCTCCTTCTGGGCATCCCCGTCCTCCTTGCTGCCATGCCTGTTGCTGCGAATACGGTGCTGTTGTCAGAAGAGTACGGGGTGAATGCCGAACTTGCATCAAAAGGAGTATTTATTTCTACTTTACTTTCCCTGGTTACAATACCGCTGATTGGGATCTATCTTCTTCCCTGACTTTTCCTGTATGTTCTTATGGTTGCAGGTAGATGTTCAGGGAAGCATGTCCACCAGTACAGTCTATCTTGCACGTATGCGGATACGAAATCCTGATCAGAACAATGGGGTCAAGATACGGGACCTTTGCACAGCAGCAGGCCTTTCTGATATTATAACCGAAGGAGACCTGACTGCAGTTAAGCTCCATTTTGGTGAGCTTGGGAATGATACGTTCATAAAGCCGGTTTTTGTCAGGTCTATTGTGGATAGTATCCGGGAGATATCTGGAAAACCATTTCTGACCGATACCAATACGATGTACATCGGTTCCCGGCATAATGCGGCAGATCATCTGTCTACAGCGATTCGTCACGGGTTTGCCTATGCTGTTGTTGACTGTCCGGTCATTATCGCAGACGGGCTGAAAGGGAACAATTACCGTGAGGTTGCAATAAACGGGAAACATTTCAAAACCGTAAAGATTGCGCAGGATATTAGTGATTCAGATGCCATGGTTGTCCTCTCCCATGTTAAGGGCCATGCTCTTGCCGGATTTGGGGGTGCCATAAAAAATGTGGCCATGGGATGTGCACCACCAATCGGAAAGCGTGATCAGCATCAGGGGATGCAGGCGGAGATCAACGAGTCCCGCTGTGTCGGGTGCGGGTATTGTGTGACGCAATGCCCTTTTGATGCCATTCATATGGGAAAAAAAGCAACCGTTGATAAATCTGTCTGCTACGGGTGTTCTGCCTGTCTTCAGGTCTGTCCGGAACAGGCGATATTATTCCACTGGGAGCGGGATGTCCCACGGTTCCTAGAGCGGATGGCAGAATATGCCCTGGGAGCCGTTTCTACCCTTAAAAATAAGGTCCTCTATATAAGTTTCCTGATGAATATCACCCCTGATTGTGACTGTGTTCCCTGGAGTGATGCACCGATAGTGCCTGACATCGGATTTCTGGCATCAACTGATCCGGTCGCAATTGATGCCGCAGCGCTTGACCTTATTAATAAGGAACGGGGAC
The DNA here is from genome assembly GCF_000013445.1 of Methanospirillum hungatei JF-1. Classification (NCBI taxonomy): domain Archaea; kingdom Methanobacteriati; phylum Methanobacteriota; class Methanomicrobia; order Methanomicrobiales; family Methanospirillaceae; genus Methanospirillum; species Methanospirillum hungatei. The sequence continues at coordinate 2,007,903 of NC_007796.1, read as the reverse complement.
TCCCCTCTTCCTCACTTCATTGTCATCATGAACCAGGTGAGAACAAGTTTACCGGTGTGTGGGACTATGTCGATGGAGGATATATTCTTGAGTATGCTGAAAAGATCGGCCTTGGGTCACGATCGTATACCCTTGTGGAACGGTGAGGCGACAGAGGAAAGGATGTATTCCATTTTGTAAATATAACTGTACATGCAGTTTCAAAAACCTGTAAAAATTGCTAAACATGTATTGTATTGCCTGGAAGGAGCAGCATTTACCATACATCTCGTCATACCGATGGTTCTGCTGGTACTATTTCTCTCCCTGTATCATGGTATGTGGATGAGTTGATCCTGTCTGTTCAGATCTTCTTTTCCCTTTTTATTTCTGATATTTCTCAACCAGTGATTACATGGATGACAACAGATAAATGAGGTGAAGATAGACTAGAAAGATAGAAATGGCAATCCCTGAAATAGATCAGATAAAACGCAGTGAAGAAGAGGCTGCTGCTCTGATCGAAGCCGCACGACACAGAAGGATGCTGGCAATTGAGGAAGCGAAACGGGAGGGGGAAGGTCTCGTTCTGATGCGGCTTTCAGATGCTGAAAAAAGATTGCGTGAAGAGAGGGAGCGGGCAGAAAGCCAGGTTGCCCGGGAGCATGCCCGTCTTATGGATGAGGTGCATCATGAGGCCGGACAGATCAGGGCCTATGCAGAAAGACAGAAAAATACGGCTGTTTCAACCCTGATCCGACTCATAACCGGGGAGTAATATGTTTTATCCGGCCAGAATGAACAGTGTTGTTATCGGTATTCATAACCGGTGGCTCATGGATGTTACTTCTGCGTTACATGAGCAGGGTGAGCTTGAAGTCCTAGATCTGAAAAAGGGAACGGGCACTGAGATCCCCCAGACATCATTTGAGATCCCCCGCGGAGATATTGAGAGGATTATTTCGCTTCAGTTCAGATATGACAGGATTTTGGAGATCCTTGAGCCCTACGAGGTCAGACCGGAGGGGGTTTTATCGCTGCTCTTTCCCAAAGACTCTCAGCCGCTCCCGGTCAGATATGATACACCTGGAGATGTCTTTCAGGCTGCACATGAGATGCTCGATCAGGCCGAACCGGTTCTTACAACATATGAGGCTTTAAAACAAAACCGTGAGTTGCAGCAGGTAACACGGGAAAGGATAGAGAACTTAAACCGGCTTGCTGTCCCAGGTTGTTCGCTCTCCTACCTGGCACCTGCTCCGTATACATTTCTGGTAGCAGGGTGGATTCTCCAGGAATCTCTCCCTCTTCTTGAGGCATGGTTCAGAGAATCAGGAACTGATGAGATCTATCATCACACGATACAAAACGGGCAGGAAATAATCGTTTTGTGCATTGGGACCCTGGCAATGAGACCGCGTCTTGAAGAACTGGCTCATCATGCATGGTTCTTCCGTATCACGCTTCCTGATTCATATACCGGTATGCCAGGTGAGATGATTCGTACCGAACAGAACCGGCTGGAAGAGTATATGAGAGAGGAAGAGAGCCTGACTGCTCATCTCATCTCCATGGCTGAGTCCCATCTCACCCCTCTTCGGGTAATACGGGAAGAACTTTCGATCTGGCGTGACCGTTATGAGGTATCCCGGAACTTTGGCTCAAGCAGGGATGTAATATACCTGCATGGGTGGATTCGGGAAAAAGATCAGGCTCGCCTGCACGACGTCCTTAGAAAAGTCACGGGTGATGAGTTTTTCCTCTTCTCAAAACCTGCAGATCCTGAGGATGATGTTCCGGTCCGGTATGATAACCCGGGATGGCTTGCACCATTTGAGATCCTCACCACCACATTCTCGAGGCCCCGGTATAATGAGATTGATCCAACGCCCTTTTTTGCCCCTGCATACCTGCTCTTTTTTGGACTGATGCTGGGTGATGCCGGATACGGTATCATCATAGCCCTTGTTGGGTGGCTGCTCTACCGGGGACCGGGCAGACATGATGTGGCATTTCGTGACATGAGTTATATTCTCATCTGGTGTGGTGTTGCTGATATCCTTCTTGGGACACTGCAGGGAGGCTGGTTTGGGGATCTTCTCCCCCGGTTTTTCAATGTAACGCCGCCGTTTGTTCTTATCGAGCCATTGAATCAGCCGATACTACTGTTCCAGATAGCACTGATTATCGGCACTATTCACATCAATCTGGGAATTTTCCTTGGATTGTGGCAGAATGTTCGTGACCGGATGTACCGGACAGCCATTATGGACCATGGTATCTGGTTCGTTATTCAACCGGCAGCGGTGGTTCTGCTGATCGATTTCTTTGGATGGATGACCTTCTCTCCCCTGGTTACGCATTTCGCAATTCTTGGCACGGTGATTGGTCTGCTGGTTCTGTTTTTCCGGAATGGTCCGATGGGATTTTTCAGTCTTACCGGTTTTTTGGGAGACTGGCTTTCTTATGTCAGAATCCTGGCTCTTGCTCTTGCAACCGGAGGAATTGCCATGACAATTAACATACTGTCTGAAATGATTGCATCTGTTCATCCGTTGATGATAATACCTGCAATACTCTTCTGTATTGCCGGCCAGCTCTTTAACCTGGCCATCCAGACTCTTGGAAGTGTAATCCATGCCCTGCGACTGCATTATATTGAATTCTTTGGAAAATTCTATTCCGGTGGCGGAAAAGAGTTTGTACCGTTTCATGAGCACCGTGTGTATACAAGCGGTACACGAGAGGAGGTAATATGACAATAGGGACCGGAGCGGTTTTAATGGCTATCGGGGCCGGAATAGCAGTGGGATGTTCTGCTATTGGGTCTGGTATCGGAGTGGGTATTGTGGGTTCAGCAGCGTCAGGGGTGATATCAGAACGGTCTGAAAAATTTGGTATGGCTCTCGTGTTTACTGCAATTCCCCAGACCCAGGCGATATATGGCCTTCTTATTGCAATTCTTATCCTTCAGGCGGGTGGTTTTCTGGGCGGGACTGCCGCTGACATCCCTACTCCTGCAGGACTTGTGGCGGTTGCAGCAGGTCTTGCCGTCGGTCTGGCCGGTTTTTCAGCAATTGGTCAGGGCATCGCTGCATCATCAGGTGTTGCTAATACCGCTGAAAAACCAGAGATGTTTGGGAAAGGTGTTGTATTTTCTGCAGTCTGTGAGACCCAGGCAATTTATGGGCTTCTTATCGCCGTTCTCATGCTTGCCCTTACCGGGATATTATCATCAGACTTCTCTGTTGAGATGCCGGTTGCAATCGGGCTTGTAGGGGCAGGTCTTGCGGTCGGCCTGGCCGGTTTTTCAGCCATCGGTCAGGGGATTACCTGTTCAAGCGGGATTGCTGCAACGGCACGAAACCCGGGTGCGATTGGGAGATCGCTTGTGTTCGCTGCAATGTCAGAGACGTTTGCCATCTTTGGTCTGCTGGTTGCCATTCTGATCCTCTTTGGCCTCGGCCTCTTTAGCGGATAAACGGTCGGCATATGTCTGTTGAAACCATTATCAACCGGATACGGGAGGAAGCTGAGGCAGAAATCCGGACAATCAGGGCCGAAGAAGCCTGTGATGTGGGTGCAATCAGAGCCCAGGCCGAACAAAAAGCAGAAAATGCCTATAATCACCGGATAGCAGAGGGCCAGCGTGAGATCAGACAGCTTATCGCTAGTCAGGAGTCGAGGACCAGGATAGAAGCGAAACGAAAGGTCAGAGAGGTCAGGGAGGAGATGCTCAGGCAGTGTTTTGATGAGGTGTCTTCGTATCTGAAGACGATACGCACAAGACCTGAATATCCTTCATTTTTAGAGGCCATGATTACCGAATCTGCAAAAAACCTTGGCCCGTCTGATATTGCTGTAAAAGTTCATCCGGATGATCGGAGGCTTGCAGCAGATAGTATCTCCAGGATAAACCAGGAAGGATTCTCGCTCATTCTCTCTGAAGAGCCGATTATTACCAGTGGCGGGGTCATCTGTGAGCGGATCTCTGACCGGGTGGTGATTGACAATACTGTAGAGGTCAGGTTTGTACGCCTGGAACGTGAGATGATCGTCGCAGCATCACGTATCCTCTTTCATGGTGAACGTTGATGGATATCCCTGATTTGAACACCCTTCTGGATGCAGGCTCCCCGTATTTTACCCACCTGTCAGGAGCAGTTTTTATCGTCATCCTGGTTCTGCTCTTTCTGACTCTTCTCAGTACCGCCGGATATTTTCCGGTTCTGTTGTCGATAACATCGTATACGCCGATAGTAGCACGGCTGAAGGCGAAAGGAGTTCCTTTCATTGAACCTGAACAGCTTCGGGAACTCATGCAGAGTGGTTCGGTTCAGGACTGTATGAGCAGGTTGAAGAGTTATGGTTATCTGATCGACGTACCGATAGAATGCACACCTGATCAGGCAGAAGAAGAACTGCTCCTTGCATGGTATGAGGAGGTAACATTGCTCCGTTCGCAGGCTCCCCGGGATGCATGGCTCTTTTTTGATGCCGTTCTCTTCTTTCAGGAGATTGCAAAAGTCAAACGGATCATCCGGCTGATCCACATGGGCCGGGCAGGGGCGATTGCAGCAACTCCGGGACTCTGGCCGGAAGGATGCTCACCGGATCTTGCAGCAAAGCTTGGGAACGTTCGGTCCATGAGTGAAGGCGTTCGTTTGTTGCAGGAGACCAGGTACGGTGAACCTCTCCTTTCATCTCTAGCTCTTTACGAGAAAGAGAAGTCCGTATTTTACCTGGATCATGCCCTTGACTGTATGGGTTTTTCAGAACTGAAAAGCCAGATGTCGATGGTCCAGACATATCTGGCCTCCCCGTACCGTGATTTTATAGCAGTTCTGATTGATATCCAGAATATCCGGGCTCTCATCAGGGTTAAACACTCCGGGTGGAATCCTGATGCAATCCCGCCCTGTCTGGTTGACGGCGGTCAGGAACTTCCCATGTGGAGGCTGGTTCAGATGAATGAGATGATGAGTGTTCCGGATCTTCTCCGGCAACTCTCAGGGACCGGATATGATCCCGTCCTCTCCCCCGTGCTTAGAACCTATCCCTCTACGGATACGATGCTCCGGATGGATATGGCTCTTGATCAGTACCTTCTCGATACCATATCCAGGCTGGGGCTTACCTATTACCATATCGGAGGTCCGCTGCTCTGGTACTTGGTGGCAAAAGAATTTGAATTACGCAATATCCGCATCATTTTATCAGGGTTGTATGATGGGTTTTCTGCTGACAAAATCACCCCGATGCTCATCACCGTCCCGGAGGAGACATGAAAGTAGCCCTGCTTGCATCCCGGCGTATGGTGATGGGATTTCTTCTTGGCGGTGTGCATAGAGGATATGTTTGTGAGGATGCAGAAGCGTCACGGGCTCATCTGGATGCATGCCTGAAGGATTCAGATATTGGAATCATTCTGGTGACCAGAACCGTTGCCTCCATGATTCCGGACAGAATACATGACATAAAGAGTTCATCAGATCTGATTCCGGTTATCTCGGTAATACCGGATGTGCCAGAACCCGGACCGTTCTGCACCGGGTAAGATCTGATGGTCGGAAAAACAATGGAAAAAACACAACGAGACAGATACCATGGGTGAGAAAAACGGTGTAATTATCCGGGTAACCGGTCCGGTGGTTGAAGCAGAAGGAATGGCCGGCAGCAGGATGTATGAATCGGTGAGGGTAGGAAATGACGGATTAATCGGTGAAATCATCATTCTTGAAGGGGACCGTGCCACCATCCAGGTCTATGAGGAGACGATCGGTCTTACCCCTGGTGAGCCGGTAGTCAGAACCTATCTTCCGCTGTCGGTTGAACTGGGTCCGGGACTTATCGGCACCATGTACGACGGAATCCAGCGGCCCCTTGAAGAGATCCTGAAGAATACCGGTGATATGATCGAACGGGGTTCCTCTGCTCCGGCTCTGGACCGGACAAAAAAATACCGGTTCTATCCTCTTGCAAAGTCTGGTGACATGGTGCGGGAAGGTGACCGGATCGGCTGCGTCCGTGAGTCGGTATCGGTCAATCATTATATTCTCATCCCGCCCGGCCTGTCTGGTACTATACATTTCATTGCAGAACAGGGAGAATACGTCATTACTGATACCATTGTCATCCTTGATACCGGAGAGGAGAAGAAAGAACTCACCATGATTCAGCGTTGGCCGGTGCGAGACCCGAGGCCGGTTCGTGAACGTCTGGACCCTGTGGAGCCGCTGTTGACCGGGCAGCGGATCATCGACACCCTCTTTCCTCTTGCCCGCGGGGGAACTGCTGCTATTCCCGGTCCCTTTGGTTCGGGAAAAACGGTCGTTCAGCAGCAGCTGGCAAAATGGGTCAATGCAGACATTATCATCTATATCGGGTGCGGGGAACGGGGTAATGAGATGGCAGATGTTCTTGAACAGTTCCCGACCCTCAAGGATCCCCGGACTGGTCATGCCCTGAGCAGCCGGATGGTTCTTATCGCAAATACAAGTAACATGCCGGTAGCAGCCCGTGAAGCATCGGTATACACCGGGATTACCATTGCTGAATATTACCGTGACATGGGGTACCATGTTGCCCTTATGGCTGACTCGACATCACGGTGGGCAGAGGCGATGCGTGAAATATCCGGAAGGCTTGAAGAGATGCCGGGAGAAGAAGGCTATCCTGCATACCTGAGTTCCCGGCTTGCTGACTTTTATGAGCGTGCCGGCAGGGTGTCTCTGCTTGGGTCAGGGGATCATGAGGGATCCATCTCGGTAATCGGAGCGGTCTCCCCGCCGGGTGGAGATTTTTCAGAACCGGTCACTCAGAACACGCTTCGTATTGTCAAGGTATTCTGGGCACTTGATGCGGATCTTGCGTATCAGCGGCACTTTCCTGCGATCAACTGGCTCATGTCTTACTCTTTGTACAGTCCTATCGCCGGGATATGGTGGGAGGAGCATATCGGCCCGGAGTTTATCAGGATGAAGCAGGAGATGATGGAGATATTACAACGGGAGAATGAGCTGGAGGAGATCATCCGCCTGGTCGGTCCGGAAACACTTCCTGAATCTGACCGTCTGCTCCTCTTAAAGGCCGAGATCCTTCGGGAGAGTTACCTCATGCAGTATGCCTTTGATGAATTTGATACATTTACCGGCCCGAAGAAACAATATCGTATGTTAAAAGCCATCTTCACGTTCTTCTCCCAGGCAGAACGAGCTCTTGAAACCGGGATTTCTGTCTCACGGCTCCGTGGTCTTCCTGTCATTGAATCATTTGCAAGAATGGGCACTGCATCCCCTGAAGAGGAGGATCCGCTCTTTGAAAGTATAGCCCGTGATACGGACGCGATACGGGATCTGAAGGAGGTTTTATGACCGATCTGAGATTTCGGACCTATACCGGAGTGTCAAAGGTGGTCGGTCCGCTCATGGTTCTTGACGGTGTCGAGGGGATCGGGTATGGTGAGATAGCAGAGATCACGCTCCCCGGCGGTGAGGTCCGAATCGGCCAGGTGCTTGAGACAACAACGACCAGGGCCATGGTGCAGGTATTCCGGGGGACGAGGGATCTGGATACCGAGAAGACACAAGTCAGGTTCAGGGGAGAGCCGATGAAGATATCCCTGTCATCAGACATGCTTGGGAGGACATTTGATGGGAGTGCCCGGCCAATAGATGGTGGCGGCCCGGTCATTCCTGAATGTATCCGTGATATCTACGGATCTCCGATAAATCCGTCTGCCCGTGAACATCCCCGCGACTCCATTCAGACCGGGATTTCATCCATAGATGGTATGAACACTCTGGTCCGGGGTCAGAAACTTCCCATATTTTCCGGAGCAGGACTTCCCCATAACCTGCTGGCTTCACAGATTGCACGACAGGCAAAAGTGACCGGTCAGGCAGAGAAGTTTGCGGTTGTCTTTGCTGCGATGGGTATTACCTATGAAGAGTCGGCCTTTTTCATCAGGGAGTTTGAGGAGAGCGGAGCACTGGAACGGACGGTTCTCTTCCTCAATCTGGCAGATGACCCGGCCATTGAACGGATTATAACTCCACGGCTGGCCCTTACCACCGCAGAATACCTGGCTTTTGACAAGGGTATGCATGTCCTTGTGGTGCTTACGGATCTCACCAATTATTGTGAAGCACTTCGTGAGATTGCAGCAGCGAGGGAGGAGGTTCCGGGCAGACGTGGGTATCCAGGGTATATTTATACCGATCTTGCATCTCTCTATGAGCGTGCCGGCCGTATTCGTGGGAGGGAAGGTTCTATTACCCAGATTCCCATCCTGACAATGCCTGACGATGATATCACCCACCCGGTCCCTGACCTGACCGGCTATATCACCGAAGGCCAGATTGTTCTCTCACGGGATCTTCACCGGAAAGGAATCTACCCGCCTGTTGATGTCCTCCCCTGTCTCTCCCGTCTTATGCAGGGAGGGATAGGCCCAGGCAGGACGAGGGCCGATCATGCTGAGGTGAAAAACCAGCTCTACTCTGCATATGCCAGGGGTATCAGGCTGAAAAGTCTCGTAGCAGTTATGGGAGAAGAGGGGCTGACGCCGCTTGATAAACTCTATATCCGGTTTTGTGACCGGTTTGAGAATGATTTCATCAGGCAGGCATCATACGAGGATCGTTCTTTTGATGACACGCTCACCCTTGCGTGGGACCTTTTGTCAATTCTTCCAAAGGCTGAGCTGAAGCGGATCAGCACTGAGTTTATCAAAATGTACTATCATGGCGAGGAGATTCTGGAATGCAAAGGGCCGTAATTGCCGGGGTAAGGCCAACGCGGCTGGAATTGATACGGCTCTCACGACGTGAGCAGATCGCCCGCAAAGGCAGGGATATCCTGCAGGAGAAGCTGGATGCCCTCGTCATTGAGCATGCACGCCTCACAAAAGAGCTGGAAACCATGGCTGTTTCAATCCAGGATCAACTGCAGGCTGCCTATAATGCACTTGAACTGGCAGGGATCATGACCGGATGGGTCAGACTTGAAGAACTGGCTGCAGCCTGTGGAAAGATCCCGGAGCCTACGGTCACCGCTTCCCAGGTTATGGGTGTCCATGTTCCTGTTATCTCTATGCCTGACGTGACGGGGTATTTCATGACCCAGCGGGGATATAGCATGGCAGGTACGTCCGGGCAGGTTGATGAGGCAGCTCTCCGGTATGAATCGGTTTTAGAGTCCCTTATCACCTATGCGTCACTTGAAGGAAGGGTGGATCGAATCTCGCTTGAGATGAACAAAACGAGAAGACGAGTGAATGCCCTTGAGCATCTTGTCATTCCCCGGCTGGTGCGGACCATGCGGTATATTGAGTTCAGGCTTGAGGAAAGGGAGCGGGAGGACCTCTTCAGAAGAAAGCGGATGAAGCAGAACATGGAGCGGAAGGAGAGGGGAGGAGATCAGACTTCCAATCTGTTATGATCTTCTGATGACAAGAACCGGTTTTGTTGCCAGCCGTGCCAGTTCACATGAAAAACTTCCATGGAGCATCTCGGCGAAAAATCCTTTCTCTGTTGGCACGGTACTGATAAGGGAGACATCCGCCTCCTGTGCATAATCCAGTATCCGGCTGACAAGATCGCCTTCAAGGATACGATGCCTGATCTCTGCTCCGGCAGTTTGAATCTGTTTACATCTCTCCTGAATGTCCTGTTCTGCCTGGATTCTGATACGTTCAAGTTCCCGTTCAGTCTCACCCCGTGAGATCACAAAGGCAACAATGATCTCTCCAACATCAGGAATCTTCGCCAGTTGTTCGACCGCTGTCCATGATTCAGGGGTAAGATCAACCGGAACCAGGACCCGTGAAAAGATCAGGGGGCAGTACTTCTGAAACTTCTCTCCAGATAGGGTTTCAATTATCTGCCCCCTCATGATCAGGAGATTCTTCTTTGAGTCATGGAGGATCCGGTGGGTAACACTCCCCAGATGCAGACCTTTGATGATGCTTTTTCCCCTGGCACCCATGACAATGATGGTCGAGTTATTTCGTGTCGCTGCATCATCAATTCCTGAGGCGATAGATTCTGAAACAAGAACTTCAGATTTGATGGATGGAATACCGAGACTTTTTAAAAGGGATGCTTCAGTCTCTATCCGGTTCTTTGCAGTTGATGTGATATCTCCTCTCAAAGAAGCCGGTTTATCTGTACCTACGATATGAACCAGCACAACCTCCTCAACGCCGGGGAGATCTGCGATGCAGTCCATGACACGCCGTGCATAATCTGAAAAATCAGTTGGAAACAGAATTCGTCTGAACATATGTTTAACCTCACACTGAATGGGTGCCTACCAGACCTTTGGAATGAAGGTATCTGTATTTACTATGCTGGCACTGTCACCCGTTGCACGGATCACGAACAGCCCATTCTTCTCAGCCATTGCTGCAGTACCGGCGTCTTCTGATATAAATGCAACCGCACCGTACACCCGCTTGTCAGAATATTCGGGCATCCAGGTCTTCGCATATTTTAGTTTATTCAAAAAATCTCTGATATCTTCGGGTCGGAGGGTGGTTTTTACTTCCACGATTACTATTTCAGTTCCGTTGATCGCGATGATATCAAACTCGTAATCAACACCGTCACGCCGCCCGGATCTGCGTTTAATGGTGTCAGTTACTTCTATCCCACGCTGATTGAGAATCGAAATTATATCTCCTTCAACCAGGGATTCTACGAGTGTTCCCCATTGGGATACGAATAAACGTTCCAGTTTGTTTAGTTTTTTATCAGTTTCCTTAAACTTCTGGTCAGTCTCCTTAAATTTTCTATCTGTATCCTGGAATTTCTTATCTGTCTCCTGGAACATGAGCCAGACTTTTTCAAAGGAGAGCGGTTCTTCTGGAGTATTTTGATCCGGTGAAGATGCTTTTGGTTTAGATGAAGATGACATTTTCCTGATATACTATTGCGAATTGGATATATTATCTGTTCCGGGAGAGATTTGAAAACCATACAAAGGCCTGGTATCGATAGGTGATAGAAATGTTGTTATTCACTGATGGATACATGGAGTACTACTCTTAAATATTATGTGATAGTAAAAGGTCACTATCTCACATGACACGGGGTGATAGGTATGGCTGTACCAGATATGAAAAAGATCCTCGAGCTCAAGCAGATTGCAATGAAACGGTGCGAGGATCGAATACTCGAAGCCGCTAGCCGTCCGCCCTGTAAAAAGCATCTTGAAGATACCGACAGCTATGGGATGACCCGGAGAATGAAGAGCAAATACGGTCTTTAATATTGGTATTTGTGACATATACGGGCATTCCTGATTCTTAAACTGCCGGGTTTCAGCCTGGCTTTATGGGAAAGGGGAAGAGTATGGAGACTGAACACTCATTGCTGGATCAGATATCACGAAAAGAAGCAGAGCTGAAAGGTCAATGTGATATTGCCTGTAAAGAGGCTGAAACCCGGATTCATGATGCACGGGTCAGGGCACGGAGTATGCGGGAGGATGCAGAACAAAAAGGAGCTCTGGAGGCATCACAGTACATGCAGAGCGGGCTTGATGAACTTGCTGTACAGATCAGTTCGATTCTTGCAGCGGGAGAAGCTGAAGCAGATAAAATTCTGAAGACAGGAGAGAAAAAAGTAGATAATGCGGTGAACAGAATAATCGAGATGATCCTGGGATAACATGCTGCAAAAGATGATGAGAATCCTGGTGGTAGGTCCGAAAAAAGACTATCAGCGTATTATTGATGTACTGTACCAGGCAGGTTCCATTCATCTTGAAGATGCAAAGACTGATATCCCTGATGGCATGGTGGTACGTCCTCTTGATACGTTTCATACTGAAGAGTTATCCTCTCTTCTCATCAGAATCAGGGGACAGATCCAGATCCTTACTCCGGTTGACTCAAAAAAGCATAACAAAAGCCCTTTTATTGATAAATACGCAAGTCTCCCCTTTAAAGATCTTGTAGTTACTGCAACAACAATCTGTGATTCACTCGAGGAGAAACTCAGGTCACTTGAAAACAGAAAGGGGGACCTTGATGTCCGGTATACGACCCTGCTTAGATATGAGAAGATCATACGGAAGATCTCTCCCCTTGAGCAGCAACTCCCTACTCTTGAGGGATTTGAAGTCACGATCCTGATTATTCAGAAGGAATTTGAATCGGTTCTCGATATTATTCACCCGTTTCTCTCCGAAATCACAAAAAACCAGTTTGAGTTTATCAGTGCTGATCTTGATGAGAAAAACATTGCAGTCATTACGGTCTTCAGTAAAAAATATGCCAATAAAGTTCATGATTTTCTCTATTCCAAAAATGTGAATGAAGTCCGGATACCCCAGGAGTATACGAATATGCCTCTGGATGACGCCCTGACTCTCATACAGGCAGACAAGGATGCAATCCGTACAGAAATTACTGAAATAGAGGCAAAAATTCGTGATATTTCGACCAGGTGGTATGCAGATCTCGTCACCCTGAAAATTTTGCTCACCGATTTTCTTGAAGAGACATCCGCATATTCACACTTTGGTCAGACTGAGTACACTTTTGTGGTAAAGGGATGGATACCGAAGAAATTTCTACCGGCAACAAAAAAGGCCCTCGTGGAGAGTTTTGGAGAGTCGGTTGTCGTTCATGAACTCCCCGATGATCCATCACGGTATGATGATGCTCCGGTCTTCTTCGATAACCCATTCTGGGCAAAACCCTTCGAGTTCTTCATGAACCTGGTCACACCGCCTATGTACCGGGAGATAGACCCCACTCCTCTGATAGCAATCTTCTTCCCCCTCTTCTTCGGGCTCATCGTGGGAGATATCGGGTATGGACTGGTAATCCTGTGTTTCAGCCTGGCGGTCCGGTATAAATTCAGGGAGATTCCCTGGATCTGTCAGCTCATGAGTATCCTGATGATCTCATCTATCCCGACGATGATTTTCGGATATTTCTATGGAGAGTTTTTTGGCGATCTTGGGGAACACATGGGCTGGATTCATCCCATCACGCTATTCGGGATCACCTGGAATCGGATAGAAGCCATCATCCCTCTTCTGATACTGACCATTGGTATCGGGGTATTTCATGTGTTCCTGGGTTTGTCCCTAGGGATTCTGAATGCGTACCGACACCATAAAACCAGGCATATCATCGAAAAAGCCGGGATGCTCGGACTGTTATCTGGAATTCTTCTCTTACTTGGTGCATATGCCGGTCATGTACCTGGGTCGGTAACATTTGCCGTAATCGCGCTGATGCTGGCTTCGATTGGCTGTCTCATCTATGGCGGAGGAAGCAGGGGAGTCATAGAAGTGATGGGGACTATTGGAAATATCATGTCTTATGCCCGTCTGATGGCAATAGGTCTTGCATCAGTTATTCTGGCTTTAGTGGCGAACCGTCTTTCGCATGAGCTGGGTATCCTTGTTCTGGGAATTATTGTCGCTATTCTCCTTCATACACTCAATATTTTCCTCGCCATGTTCAGTCCGTCAATTCACTCACTGAGATTGCATGTCGTGGAATTTTTCTCCAAGTTTTATGAAGGCGGAGGCGTTCCGTATAAGCCATTTGGAAAAGAGAGACTCTGATTCTTTTTTTCCATTCTCTTTCTTTTGACAGACAAACCACAATATATAAATCTGCACAGGATAAGGTAAACGATGGAGGTTATCATGACAGGATGGGAAGTCCCCATTGGCGCAGCAATCGCCTTTGCAGGAGGCGCAATTGCCACAGGAATCGCTCAGTCAAAGATTGGTGCTGCCGGAGCCGGAACCGTGGCCGAAAGACCTGAATCGGCCGGTACGGTGATTGTTCTTGAAGCAATTCCGGAAACACTGGTTATTCTTGGTTTTGTCGTAGCGGCAATGATCATCATTATGGTTGAGTGAAGAGAGCTGCTACCCAGGTGATGCAGAAGGTGAGCGAAGAATGGCATACGAAGACCTTATCAAGTCCATAGAATCAGCAGCCGAGGAGAAAAAACAGGAAGTTCTCCGGAATGCTGAACGAGAAGTGGAGGCAATTCTTCGGGAAGCAGAGACAGAATCATCTGCCATCCATGCTCAATACCTGGAGAAAGCGAAACGGGACCTGATTCTGGAGAATAACCGCCAGAAATTCCTTGCGAAACAGGAAGTGAAGAAAAGGATCAGTGCAGTCAGACAAAAACTCATTGATGATGCGTTTTCCCGTTCCAAAGAGAAGATCTCCGGAATCAGGTCTGATCCATCATATCCTGCTTTGTATGAGCGGCTGACTCGTGAGGTTATTTCCGCCCTTGCTGGAGAAGAAATCATTCTTCATATTGATCCGGCAGATTCGAAAATTTGCAGTGATGTACTCAAAAAAACCGGTATAGTTTGTGATATTATGCAGGATATCACGACAATTGGTGGATTATCCGGAACATCTGCAGATGGCAGGATTCGTGCATATAACACCCTGGAAAGCAGAATGGAACGGATCAGGGATACGTCTACCCTTGAGATTATCAACCTGATTCTTGGAGGGCCTGATGGATAGCGGGTATGTCAATGCCAGGATTCGGGGTATGTACTCCCGGTTGCTTGATAAAAAAAGTTTAAGCAACCTGATTTTAAAGCCTGACATCAGTTCCCTGATAACTGCCCTGGAAGAGACTTCATATCATGAGGATCTCGAGCGTGCCCTTGTCGGAAAATCCGGGCTGAGCGGGATAGAGGAAGCTCTCCGGCTGAATCTTATCAGAACGATTCAGAAGATCTCGGAATTTCTTCAGGGAGAGAAAGGAGAGCGGTATATCCTCATCTTTTCTTCCCGATGGGATATTCACAATTTAAAAACCATTCTGCGTGGAAAGAGGATTAAAGTGCCAACCATGCAGATCCGGGAGAATCTGGTTCCAGCTGGAGAATTTGATGAATCACTCCTATCTGAACTCTTAAAACAGCCGGATGTCAAAAGCGTCATTGATCTTCTGGCAACCTGGGAAGTCCCCTATGCCATACCCCTCACCCAGGCATTTCCTGATTATAATGCTCAGGGAGATCTCTTCATACTGGAAAATGCCCTGGACCGGTTCTATTATGAGCGGGCTCTTTCTCTTGTCGGTGGCAAATCTGTTGAAGAGCGTAAGATCCGTGAGATTATCGGAACTGAAATCGATCTTATCAATATTAAATCACTCCTGATGATGTTTCGGGATCATGTGGATCCTGAAGATGCTCAGCCAATGCTTCTGGATGGTGGAAAGGTCTTCAACCGAAAGAAGCTCAAAATGCTATTAAATCTTGGCTCCATAGCATCGCTCATTGAATATCTTGAAGAGACTCCGTACCGGTTTCTTTCTGATCTTCGAAGCACCGAAGGCGATACAGTTAAAATATCCACGTACCAGCATCTTCTTGATGAATATCTCATCAGACATGCAGTCAGGTTATACCGGGGGGATCCTCTGTCGGTGACGGTGGTTATCGGGTATCTGTGGGCAAAATACACCGAGATAATGAACCTGCGTATCATCGCCCGGTGTAAAAATGCCCTGATCCCCCCTGAAGATATGGAGGCTGAGATGGTGTATGTATAAAGTCGTCGTCATCACTGATCCGGAATCAGCAACCGGGTTTCGTCTTGCCGGATCTGATGTCCTTGAGGTGGAAGATTCCTTTGAAGCATCCAGAGTTCTTTCATCTCTCCTTCACGAAGAGGAGACCGGAATAATTGCCATCAGGGAGGATTACCTGGCCAATCTTGACAAGAGTCTGTATGAACAGGTTGAGCGGTGTTATCACCCGGTCATCATCCCGATTCCTGCACCACGAAAAGGCGATGAAGTGAGCGGATATGTGGAACGGCTGCTCCGGAGAGCAATTGGATACAATGTGGTAATGAGGAGCTAATATGATTACCGGAACAATAGCCAGGATTTCAGGGCCGGTGATTACTGCCAGGAATATGACCGGATCGCGGATGTATGATGTGGTATGGGTGGGTAGGGCTGCTCTTCCCGGTGAGATTATCCGCCTTGAAGGTGATGAGGCAGTCATCCAGGTCTATGAGGATACCACCGGTCTTATGATCCACGAACCGGTGGAGAATACCGGTGTTCCGCTCTCCGTCGAGCTGGGTCCGGGTCTGCTGGCATCTATTTATGACGGGGTACAGCGGCCGCTTCCTGCCCTGTATGCGAAAAGCGGGAACTATATCAGCAGGGGGATCATGGTCCCCGGCCTAGACCGGGAGAAGAGATGGGCATTTAATCCGGTGAAGAAAGCTGGTGAAATGGTCCAGACCGGTGATGTTCTTGGAACGGTCCAGGAGTTTCATCTGGTCCATTCGATCATGGTCCCACCCGGCGTATCAGGCGAGATAAAAACGATCGCTTCTGGAGAGTTCACCGTAACCGATGTAGTATGTACCCTTGCAGACGGGACCGAGATAACCATGCTTCAGCGGTGGCCGGTCAGGAAAGGGAGGCCCTTTGTCAAACGACTGGATCCGGAGGTTCCCCTGCTCACCGGTCAGCGGGTATTTGATACCATGTTCCCCCTGGTAAAGGGTGGGACTGCCATGATTCCGGGCGGATTTGGAACCGGAAAGACGGTGTCTGAGCAGACTCTTGCGAAATGGGCAGATACCCAGGTGGTTGTGTACATCGGGTGCGGTGAACGGGGCAACGAGATGACTGATGTGCTGACTGAGTTTCCAGAACTGACCGACCCGAGGACCGGCTATCCCCTGATTGAGCGGACGATCATGATAGCAAACACCTCAAATATGCCGGTCGCTGCCCGTGAAGCATCCATTTATACCGGGATTACTATCGCTGAATATTACCGGGACATGGGCATGGATGTTGCACTTCTAGCCGATTCAACGTCCCGGTGGGGTGAAGCACTTCGTGAAGTGTCAGGACGGCTTGAGGAGATGCCAGGGGAAGAAGGGTATCCTGCCTATCTTGCAACCCGTCTTGCTGCCTTTTATGAACGGGCCGGGCGTGTCATCTGTGCCGGTTCGGAGGAGAAGACCGGGTCGGTGACGATCATCGGGGCGGTATCACCACCAGGCGGGGACTTCTCAGAGCCGATTACACAGAATACTCTTCGTATTGCCGGAACATTCTGGGCACTTGATGCAAATCTTGCATACCGCCGGCATTACCCGTCGGTAAATTGGATCCGGAGTTATTCCCTGTATTTGGAGGATGTCGAGGACTGGTTTTCGGAGAAGGTCGCCAGAGACTGGTACCAGTTCAGGGGACGGGCGATGTATATTCTGCAAAAGGAAGTAGAACTGCAGGAGATCGTGCAGCTTGTCGGGCCTGATGCCCTTCCTGACAAGGAGAAGGTCGTTCTTGAGATTGCAAAGATCATCCGAGAAGATTTCCTGCAGCAGAGTGCATACAGTGATGATGATTCATTCTGTCCGCTTGAAAAACAGTACTGGATGCTGAAGATCATTATCTGGTATTATGATGCAATCCGTGCAGCCATGAGACGGAATGTCCCGCTTCGTCAGCTCCTCTCCATCCCGGCACGGTCAGAGATAGCACGGATGAAAGAGCAGAGGGATCTGGACCGGTTGAAACGACTGAGTGATATTGTCTGGGAACAGACTGAAAACCTGGAGGTGCAGACATGCAGCACGGCAGCCTGATTACGGTTGAGTACCAGACGGTCAATTATGTATCAGGTCCCCTGATCTTTGTTGAACGGCCCAAGGAGATCTCGTTTGGAGAGACAGCACAGATCATTCTTCCGGATGGTGAGGCACGGACCGGCCAGATTCTTGATATTTCAGAGGATATTGCAGTTGTCCAGGTCTTTGAGGGGACACGGGGTATAGATAGCCATGTGACTACGGTCAGGTTTACCGGCCAGTCACCCCTTCTTGATGTCTCCTATGATATGCTTGGTCGGGTACTGGACGGGGTCGGACGGCCACGGGATGGTGGTCCGGAAATCATTCCGGAGGCACGGCTCGATATCGCCGGTATGCCGATCAATCCCTACTCCCGTGACAAACCTGCCGAGTTTATCCAGACCGGTATATCGGCAATTGATGCATTAAACACTCTTGTCAGGGGACAGAAACTTCCTATCTTCTCAGGTGCAGGACTTCCGGCAAATCAGCTGGCTGCCCAGATTGCAAAACAGGCAAAGGTTCTTGGTGAGGGTGAGAACTTTGCCGTGGTCTTTGCAGCGATGGGTATCACCTACAAGGAAGCGTCATTCTTCATGAAGGAGTTTGAAGAGAGCGGAGCCCTTGAACGGGTCGTCTTCTTCTTAAACCTGGCCGATGATCCGACGATTGAACGGATTGCAACGCCCCGGTGTGCTCTGACTGCTGCTGAGTTCCTGGCGTATACACACAATCTGCATGTACTGGTCATCCTGACCGATATGACAAATTATTGCGATGCTCTTCGTGAGATCTCAACAGCACGGGAGGAGATTCCTGGTCGTCGCGGGTATCCGGGGTATATGTACACCGACCTTGCAACCATTTACGAGCGGGCCGGTCGTATCAAGGGCTGTACCGGTTCGATCACCCAGATCCCGATCCTGACGATGCCGGATGATGATATCACCCATCCGGTGCCTGATCTGACCGGGTACATCACTGAGGGGCAGATTGTACTCTCCCGTGATCTGTTCAGGAAAGGGATTAATCCGCCCATTGATGCTCTCCCCTGTCTTTCGCGGCTCATGAACCTGGGAATCGGGCCAGGTAAGACCCGTGAGGATCATCGGAATGTGGCAGATCAGCTATATGCTTCATATGCCTATGGGCGGGACCTTCGAAGACTCGTTGCCATTGTCGGAGAAGAAGCACTCTCGGAGCTTGACCGGAATTATCTCAAGTTTGCTGATCACTTTGAGAAACGGTTTATATCACAGGGGAACGTTGAGCGAAGCATTGAGACAACGTTGCAGGTCGCCTGGGAACTCTTCAGCCTGCTGCCAGATGAGGAGCTGAAGCGGATTAAGGAAGAGTATATCGATAAATACCGGACTCTTATCATATCCGGAGGGTAGGCCATGGAGCAGGTGCACCCGACCCGGATGGAGCTGATGAAAAAACGGTCCCAGATCGTGCTGGCAGAGCAGGGCCGTGACCTCCTCAAAGAGAAGATGGAGGCTCTCATCCAGGAATTTTTTAAGATCATGGTCAATTTTTCAGAATCACGGGAAGGGCTTGAACAACTTGCCATCGAGGCCGATCTTGCCCTCCTCGTAGCTGAAGCGGTAGATGATCCGATTGCGGTTAAATCTGCCTCCTATGCAACCAAGCGGCAGATCATGGTTGATATATCCGGGAAGAATATCATGGGAGTCCCGGTTCCGGTTATCCAGAAGAAGAGTGTTGCCCTGAACGTCATGCAGCGGGGATACGGGCTTATCGGGACCAGCAGCCGGATAAATGAAGCGGCTGAAAAGTTCGAGGCCGAGATGGATATGATAATTCGGCTTGCCGAGACCGAGACGACTCTCCGCCGGATCGGGAATGAGATCCAGATGAACCGCAGACGGGTGAATGCCCTGGATCAGATTATTATTCCGGAACTGAAAGAGCAGGCTAAGTATATCCGGTTCAGTATCGAGGAGCGGGAACGGGAAGATCTGTTCAGATTGAAAAAAGTGAAGAAATTGATTGAACGGAAGAAAGTGAAAAAGAAAATGGCTCAGGCAGCAGTGAGATCAGGGTAAAGGAGTGATTAAACAAAGATTTTTTGTTCAACTGAAATAGTTTTTCACTAAGTATTCCTAGTTATATTGGATATATCCATAAGAAACTGAAAGTTAATCTTCAAACTCACAGGCATCAAAATGTAATATTTTACAATTTTCGGATACATCCCGAATCAGTTTTTCGTCTGCACCATTCTCTATATCCGCATCAATATAAATTGTAATCTTAACTTTTGTTTTAATTTTGCTTGTAAATTGATTGATAATTTCTTCTTTTATGGTACCAAAGTCCCGTATTGCCCGTTCTGCATCAACCGTGACATGCCCATGGAACCGATGATATACCTTTGGTTTTACAACAGGAGATGGGGGATTAATTCTAGTTGGAATGCCTCCCCCATCAGTTTCGGGAGTAGGATTATTTATTGGCTTTAGGTTTCCTGAGTCATCAATGATTAATTTTTCCTTTCTTTCTAACTGTGCTTGTGCAATTCCCGGTTTTACTAACAGGCTCATACTATCAGAGAAAACCGCCCCATTTGCCATGAACTGGAGTCCCAGATACTCATTTTTCTCAGCGTCAAAACCGGCAGCATACACAAAAGTATCAGGATTAACTGATATAGTGTTCAGAGAATTTTTAATCGCTGATATGAGGACCTGTTCATCTCTTAATCGTGGAAGATAGAGGTATGTTGCGAAATCCTCGATAAGTTGTTTGATTGAGACATGATCTCCTCTCCATAATGGTACCCTATCTAACTCCAGTCGTAGTCGGACTCCTCCCATTTCGGTAAGCAGCATCTCATCAGTTTTCAGCTTCTTTGAAGCCCGGATGGTTAGTTCATCCTGCCCTTGCAGGCGAAGAGTTTCCCATTCAATCTCTCCCCTTACATCTGGCTGAGTTGGAACTATGAGCCATTGATATGTCTCAGGAATTCTCGCCTCAATGGTATCATCCATTGATTTCTTCTTCGTCTCTGCCTGCCGTTTCTGGAAGTTATCTAGGTTTAATTCTTCCTGATCATGGAGAATGCTACTCCAGGCTAGATAATATCTCACCGCACTTTCCAGGTCAGAGAGTCTGGTCGAATCAGGAGCTAAAAACACCAGAGTATTCCGGTACGTTCGAGGACTTGAACCCCGAAAAGACAAAATATTTGTTGCTTCCTCAATCGCAGGGCTATAATCTTCTCGTCCGGTGTGTGCAAATTTAGGATGCAGTACTATGAGTCTGGCATCCCGTTCATCCGGGATATCTTGTGACCGCGTACAGACATGAACTTTTGAAAAATCCCCTCGTGTTCTCGCGTGTTTGTTCAGTCTCTGTTGAATCTCATCCCATACATCTTCAGGAGATTTTCTTTCAGCCCGTTCCTCAGCCGTTCTGGTTACAGAGGGTTGTGTGGAATACCAGTACCGGGTTCCATCAACATAGAGATAGGTTGCCTTATCAGTCAGTCTTCGGAGGGCATCACCAAATGTCGGGACCGTCTCTCCCGGTTGGACACATCCAAGTTTCACCCGTTTTTCGTCGATGCCGCGATTTGATGCCCGGATAGTCGGGGCTGAACCAAGATAAATGGTACGTGCTATTCTCCTGCATGCAGAGAATCTCCCTAAGTTTGGATTATCCCGGTCAAGACTGAGCGGAAGAGAGTGTGGCCCGTCAACATCTTTCTCAATGACCGGGACCCACTGGTCTTCAAGGTACCTGGTCAATTCAAACTGAACATTTGAATCATCAATCGGGACCGTTGCAGGCATAATGAGGAGATTGGCATCCTGTCTCTCCCACAGGGAATGGATGACTGCAGCCATGAGCCGTAAGACACCACGGGTTCTCTGGAATTTGTCCAGCGTTGACCAGTCGTTATAGAGCCGGTCAAAGAGTTCTGGATGAATGGGGTATGCCATCTTTATCCGTCGCTCATACTCCCCTTCCCGGCATTCAATCGGAAATTCCGTAGTGTGAGTTCCGTAAAAATCAATAAATGCCCTGGCTACTGCGTCACGGTGGACTGCCTGCTCATGGGTAAGTGGCTGAAACAGACGACGCCTGACGATCTCAAATCCCTCATCCTGGCTTGCCGGACGCCAGGGAGATTCTACCCTCCCGATTGCATTCTTCAACCGCTCAAGTGCCTTTTTCCCCCATTCTCCACCAATTTCGTTGTCAGATGCCGGTATTGAGACCACGAGCATGGTGTTTTTTGCGGCCTTTGCTGATTCAGAAAGGGCCTGGGCAAAGGTGAATTGTGTTTCAAAAGTTCCAGCCGGAAGATTGGTTCCTTCATGGAGTTGTCTGGCATAGGCAACCCATTCATCTATAAGGATAAGACAGGGAGAGTACCTGTTAAAAAGTTCACGAAGCCGGTCTCCAGGGTTGGTCGCCTTTTCATCATCCTCTTTGACCATTGCATAGCCTTCTTTGCCGCCAAGTTGCCATGCAATTTCTCCCCAGAGGGTCCGGACTAGAGTGCCGTCAGGTTTTGTAACCGGCTGACCGGGCGATATCTTTGTACCCACAAGAACGACCCTTCTGACATTATGAGGTATTGTTACGGCTCTATCTTTGAGGAGTTCTTCAACCCCCGGAAGGTCTGATGCCGGACTTCCGGAAAAGATATGCCAGAGTGCAAGCATTGAGTGGGTTTTCCCCCCACCAAAGTTCGTCTGTAATTCAACTACTGGATCTCCGCCATTATTCGCAAGTCTCTCCAGACCTTTCACGAGAAGTTGTCTGAGTCCTTCAGTCAGGAATGTCCGGCGGAAGAATTCTGTCGGGTGTTTATATTCATCAGATCCTTCTCCCAGGTATACCTGCCAGAGATCAGCGGCAAATTCAGCCTGTTGATATCGCCCGGAGGCTACATCAGGGTGAGGGGTGATGACTTCCCTCCAGGGTTTAAGGCCCCCCATTGGTTTTCCTTCGGTTGGTTGGAATGATGATTTTCGCATCTCATTCCTTCGCATCTCTTCAAACTGGAGTCGAAGGAGGTCCATTCGCATCTTTTCCACTTCGGCATGTTCTGCAGATGCTGATATTGCATTGAGAAGGCGGGCGGTGCTGTCGAGGGCACGAAGAGTATCATTCGTAGAGAATGGTTTCTGGTGGGCCCACTGGTTTCTGGTCTCCCTGAGTTCTGAAACAAGGCTTCTCTCGGTATGACCTAATATTTGTGAGAAGACCTTTGCCCATTGATCCCACATGACAAGCAGCAATTTCTGGACATCCCAGTAATCCACCCAGCCATCCCGTGGAGGAATATCTGTAACCATCTCCTGCCAGGTTTCACCATATGCAGATTTCATTTCCCGCTCAACAAACCGCATAAGTCCGGTTTTGAGCTGATCCATTGCCCTCCCCACTCTGTCGTAATTTGATAATGCCATCTCAATGCACCAGAATATAAAGACCGGTTAATAGAACTCTTAATTAAAGATAATAGAATTTTTCGGTTTTGATTCTTGAGTGAGGGTGAAAAAGAAAAAGTTCTCTCCTGATTATGTGGATGTGGATGAAGGAGAGAGGAGTGTGTTCAGTCCCTGAAGAAATATCTGAAAACTTTGAGACTGATTCATGTGAGGGTCGATATGTGAAGCTACCTTTCGGGCTACTTCAATCTTTGGATAGATGTCACCACAGTACCCACCTTTTTTCAGCAAAGCATGAAGTGATTCCCAGGTATTTCCTACATTATCAGGAGTTTTATATTTCGTATGGGTTCCAAGTGTTTCCGGGACACGACTATAAACCGCATGTATTGCTCGGAAATCTCCTAATATCCATGATTCGAGTTCCTGAATTGCAAGTCTTGTTATCACCGAATAGGAACCATCCATATCTGGGTTGGTTTTTGTATGAAGACCAGCCCGATGGACGATTTCTTCGAGCCATTGTTTCATCTCCCTGCAATCCTTTCGATCAAGGTCACTTATGATGATTATTCTGTATTTTCCTGGGTCCTGATGAGTAAATCCTCGAAGCCGTTTTTCAAGTTTAGTCTTAAAGCAAGACAAAACATGGATACTCCAGGTATCCGGAGGAAGTATAATCTTTGGAAGAACTGGCTCCAGAAATCCTTTCATGGATGGCTCTTCAACCAGAATGTCAATCTTCATTGGTATCTGGAATAGGTAATGGGATCACTGTTCGGGACAAAATTCTCCATCCAGAGATCTCCGAGAGGGATCTTTTCCTCCAGAAAGCCTTTCAGTTCTTCGATATCTGACAGCCGTTCTGCCCTGGTATATCCATCTTCATCCCGGTAGATCGAGAAGACTTCTTCCGGTTTTGCTTCGTTGATAAGGGCAGGTGAGTGGGTTGTCACCAGTAATTGCGTCCTGCTTGTTGCTTTATGAAATTCTTCTGCAAGGTGAGGGAGGAGCAGGGGGTGAAGCTGGTTTTCAGGTTCTTCGATTCCGATAAGTGATCCTGGAACCGGGTCATTGAGGAGAACCAGGTATGCAAGCATTTTCAAAGTCCCGTCGGATGCAAAGCGTGCAAGGATTGGTTCTTTAAATGGTTCATCATATATCTGAAGGTTTAACCGGGTATCTCCCATTATCTCTGCATCAATACGGCTGAGCCGTGGAATGCGGGATGTCAGGGTCTGGCGAATCTCTTCATATACAAAGGGATGCCGCTCCATGAGATATTGTATCACATTCGGCAGGTTATCGCCCGTTGATGAGAGGTGTTCCTGCCCTCCGGCTGCAGGAGTGGTCCTGGTATTATCTGCAGTCAGGTATGAGAGATGCCATCTGGTGATGAAATCCCGAAGAGCACTCACCCGGGGGTGTTTTGAGAACAGACCCAGTGTTGCAACGGCTAATGTCTCCGGTGAATTGAGAGATTCGACCTGTCGTTCTGCTGATTCATCCGGGTTCTCACCGGTGATGACGGTGCCGTGCCCTTCAGAAAAATCAAGAAATTTAAATGGTCTCCCCCATGAACTTCTCTTCCATTGTAGCCATTCACTCGTTACAACTGGACCTCGTTCTCGTTCATCTATCTCAAGATGATAGGTGATGAGTGGGGAGTCACTTTTTTCCCGGTACTTTATCTCAATGGATATTGGATCGGTGCTCCCTCGTGAACGCAGATGTTTAAACCTTCCCCTCTTCTCCCATGCAGTTCGTAGTCCTCCCGGTTGGGTGAAGCATTCAGACAGGAACGCAAATACATCAAATATTGTAGATTTACCGCTTCCATTCGGTCCGATAAATATGGTTAAGGGGGTAAGTTTTGATAATTCCAGGTGACGAAGGACCCGGTAATTTTTCACCTCCAGTTTTTCTATCTGGGGAGGTTTCTCAGATCTTCCCATTCTCATCTTATCCTTTTTGTTCGTGTTTTTCAGTCCCATTCATTTCGCATGAGACGTTCTTCTTCTCTTCCATTAAAACCTGTGAGTATACCACGATATTTCACCGGGAAGGTTAAAACCTTCTCTTTCATCTTTTCCTCCTGTAGATCAGGTTGCTCTGGAATTTCATTCATTATCAGGATCCCTCTTATTGTAATCGTTGATTGGTATAGGAGTCAGGTTCTATAATTGTTCCTTGGAGATTATTTTGTGATAATATCAATACGTCACACAGTGTGTGACCTTTTTTCATTATTCAATGCGGGTTATAGCATGCAATTTCTGTTTAACCGATATTTACAATGTCTGTTGTCCAGTCGTCCCAGTAAGACTTCCCTGAGCCAATTTACTGATCTCCGGCCATGAAATAATCAGACTATTGTATGCCAGGGCTTCAGAGGACCATTTTTTTCGTTCACAGATGGCATAGAGCCGGTATGCAAGATCACGGGCCTGATCTCCCATCGTCCCTCCAAGCTTATTCAAAAGATCAGCAGCCCCTTGCTCACCCTGATTTTCAAGCGTCCGGATAAGGTGCTGGGTCGCTTCCCAGACTGGGAGACGGGTGTCAGTGGTAGGGTCCCAATTATTCGGATATTCTGACCGATTGATAAGATGAACCTTTCCTCCCTTTGCGGTAAGAATGCCTGCATCGACAAGCCCCTGGACCGCAATATTCTTAGCAGTTGCCAAGGTTTCTGCTTCTCCATATGGCCCTTCTTCCATTCCGTGTTGTTCAAACCAGGCAACAGCCCACCGGGTATCGGTATCGAATTCTCCTTCCTGTTCAGCCAGAACTTCGTCAAGGATCTGGTTGATGATTCCGAGAGCAGTCCGGACGGTCATGGCAGATCCGTCTGATTCCATTACCTTGGCATACCGGGTAAATACGGCCATACCGGGACCAATAGCAGCCTGGGCGAGATCGACCGGAGCAATGAGTCCCTGTTGGAGATTGTGAAGGGACTTAGGGAGTTCTTTTTTTAGAGCAGAGAGGAATTCCCGGCGGGTTACGGTCTTGGCATCGTCAGGACGGGGACGACAGACGAGAACGATGGAGGAAGCGAGTGCTGAAAACTGCTTTTTCAAATTTCCCGTTAATTCTGTTCTCATAGGCCAAGTGCCAATAATCATGAAACCTGCTTCACTTAGGCTAGTAAGCATAGTTTCCCATCCTGTTGAAATTATTTGGGAATTTAAGTCATCAGAATTATCAACTTCAGATTGTTTAAACGCGTAGTAAACTGTAAATGGAAACAAAGTATTGTAATTTGTTTTAATTTGCAGAAAAACCTTTTTTAACCCATTTTCAAAAAAAACTTTAGCCTTATGAATATCTCCATCATGGCGATTTGAACTAGCAATTAATTCTTGATTTTTAGGAGTTAATAGAGTAGAAAATATATCTGGATATATACTATTTAAAGAGCGACGTAGCCATACATAAAAAAAATCACTCAAATCAGCATAACAGATGTTGTCATAATAAGGGGGATCTGTTGAAATTATTGTTGAATTGATATTCAATAATGAACTGGATGCATCTCTTTGATATACTTCACCTGGATTATTTGCATATATATTTTCTAACATTTTTTTGGCTTGATCAATTCCTGAAGAGATATTTCCCGATGAATTGCTAAAGGGATTGGCTTCAGTAAAATCCCAAACCATTGGTAAAGCTTGTCTCGAAAATGTACTGGTAACTGTGTCTCTTCCCGAGTGCCAACTAGATAGAGTAGACCAATAATTCACACCTTTATCTATTGCAAAGCCAAGATATGTTGCGACTGCATCTGCATAATCATTATAATTTTCGTCGCTGGATTCTAATTTTAAATCCTTAATTCGTTTAGATATTTCACTATGTATTTCGGGAATGAGATCAGAAAGGCAATTAAGTATTACTAATTGCCGTTTAGTAAAAAGATCACCAAAATTATCCATACCATATACAGGGGGTTGAAAATTTCGGTGTTTTTTGGGGATTTCCCCCTCTGGTTTCCAAATTGCTTTAATCTGTTCACCGATCTCACTATGTTCAACACAGGGAGAAAGATAAACCCTACCACGATTTCCTTCAGCAACGATAGCCATTAAACGGGTTCCCATTCGACCAGCCTTTGCTTCTGATCGTATGTAAGGATATGGCATTGGAACATCGGTGATTAGACATCTTCCTCCTTTCCTACTCATAATGCCTTCTAAAGGTCCATTTATCGTGGGATCACTCCTTCTTACTTCAAAATGATATTCATTTTTCTCTCGATCAATTATTGGTTCAACCCATGCTTCTTTCCCTTTTTTTGTAGATAACCAAAATGACCTAACCAATGGAACCTCTGCCCCCCCCGCTGCAGGGTTCGGTGATTGCACTGTCCTTGCCCAGATCCAGGCAATCACCGTTAACTCCTGTCCCACATACGGTACTAGGTCAGGCCGGTCTTTTGCCATCTCCTCCGTAATTTTGACTTTCGGATACAAATGTCCAATCCGTTTCTCTGCCTCATCCCGCATCCATTGCCCATAATACCTGACATCCTCGGCCAGTCCTTTTGCTCCTTCCCATCCCCCTGATATTTTTTTATTTTTCCGGGACTCCGGATTGACCGGGGGCATACCAGCAAACTTTGGCGGGATCTCGATGAGGGCCTTGGTGATTAACACGGCGACCGGGTTGAGATCACTCGCATATGCCTTCAGACCAAGCCGCTGGGCTTCGAGGGGGATCGACCCGCCACCACAGAACGGATCATAGAGCGGGGGAGCATGTTCAGCAATGTATGCCCTAATCGCATCTGCTCCTTCTGGAAGAGGCTCATTCCGGCCCCTGGCGAGTGACCGGGCAATCTCGGTATGAGCCTTCAGCAGAACGCCGGGATTATTCGAGTTCTCCCAGATGACCAGTTCTTCGATGATCCTGAAGAGTCGCTCACGTTCCTTCTCTTGTTCCTCTTCGGTGGGAAAGAGTTCAGGCCAGGCAGAAGGATCATCGACCAGGGAGGAGAATATCACGGCACGACAGGCAGCAAGTGGTCGTCTTGCCCACCATAGGTGGAGGGTTGAGGGATGACCATGGCGGATACTTTTTTCACGGGCGGATTCTTTGTTGATGGCTTCGAGAGGGAGGGCGACTTCGATCAGTTTTTTTCGGTAGGGTGGGGTGGTTTGTTGTGTCATTGGATCACAATCAGCGTTTTTTTCGAGGAATGAGTTCAGAATCAAGAATTTCAGGTGTTGCTACGAAAAAACCATTCTTCCTTGCTTGCATAGGACGTACTGGGTAATCTTTGCCCCTGAATCGGACCCTTTTTCCTTTCAGTATCTTGAAAAACTGGTTACTTCTCACGGTTGTGTAAATATAAAAAAAACCAAAAATACATGAATCAGGGGGATGTGAACATTCTTTAAGAAGTCGAAGGGATTCTTCACCTCCATGAGAGAATTGCTGAATTATCTCATCATGGCTTTTTGAAGAACCTTTACATAATTCAATAAGAAGAATAAATTCCAGCTCCCCTTTGATGAAAACAATGTGATCACAGACCTTATATCCATCAATTTCGGTCAGAAAAGTTCCTTTTTCATTTCGTAATTTTTCTGATTTAATTATGAGAACATCCTCAATCTGTTCAAATCTAATCCCGGTTCCCTTTTCAGAACATCTCTTCCTTTTAGTCTCTTCCTCCAAAAAACCATCTTCAGACTTATCTTTAAGACAATCAAGAGGCAACTTCCGAATCCTGGAACCCATATTTATTCTGCCTCTAATTCCTGTTCAATCTGAATTGTCTCATTGTATAGTATTTCAGAGACACGGACAAATTCTTCTGAAGGAATTCCTATCAGTGGATCAATGGGTAATTCCCTGGCATGATAAAGGTCGTCTTTTTCGGATTTTTCCATGACATACACGCCGATCTCATCATCATGAATGTAGAGATCACTATCTGAAACAAGACCTTTACGGTCATCCGGGGATAATAATCCCGTTTTAAGATAATTAGCAAGTTGTTCAACCAGATAATCACTATGAGTAGTAAGAACAACCGTTACTTTCTCCCGAATCATCTTTGTAATCAATTGTGCCATCAGTAACTGATTTGCAGGGTGTAGGTGGGCTTCTGGCTCTTCGATGATGATCAGATCACCAGGTTGCATACGATATTTAATGTAGAGAAGAATGGGTGCCAATTCCTGAACTCCTGAAGATAGAAGATGAAACGGAATAGGATTTTTTTCAGAGTAATATTGGTACTCAAACTCATTATCCGATAATTTATTTATTTCAAATCTTCCTCCGATTAAATGCCCTATAAGTTCATCATACTGATCATTTGAGATGTCTTTCGTTGCTAATACCTTCTCAAGTAATGCAAAAAAGTCAGAGAAGACTGAACTCATCTTTGGAGAGGGTTTTGCACTGGCACGAGATGAACTTAACAATTGCATTGCGACAAAAGGTTTCATCTCCATGAGAGATGCTCTTCCTGCCGGGAAATACACACCATCAAAAGAATTGTAAAAATAATAATCCTGTAGTATTCCTGCTGCAATGCAATAGGTCATATCACGAGCAATTTTTAAAAGCCCATCATTATCTCTTATTAGAGAATATGGATGAACAAAATGAAAATTGTGATAACTTATGTCTATTTTATCATCGTTTTTTTGATACGTAATTTTATACTGTATTAGCTTGAGAATATCTGGTTTAATGTGTAAATGAAGCCCTTCCTTATCTAATGTCGTGGAAAGAGTTTCTCCTCGAATTTTAAATAGGAATTCACCCTCATTGCGTTGTTTTGAAATTAATTCATTTAATTGAGTGTTAAAAACATCGATTAGTGCATTTGTAAAGAGTTTTTCTGTAATATTAGAAAAAAGAGAATCAGATATTTCTGATAGAATTGAATCAGGAAGAATTAAGTCTGATTTTATATCCCATTCCTGAATTAATTTAAATAATTCCTGGGGTATTGGGAGTTCATCTTTAAGATAATTATTTTGAAAATATTGAAAAGAACCTGTTGAATAATAAAGGTCATTCTGAAGGGAGTACATTGCATAAATTATTTTTGCTATATAGGATTTTCCTGAACGATTTGAACCAATAATAATTGTACAGGGTTTTATTGTAATGTCACCCGATTCAATTGGACCGATGTTTTTCAGGCCTATTGAAAACTTATGAGGGTGTGCAGTTGATTCATTGGTAAGTATTGTCCTTGGTGGCTCTGATGAGGAATACCGTTGTGATATTGATAATGTTTTTTTCTTTTTTTGTCTCTCTGTCATGAGATCCCTATATTGCCTTGTTTTTCATTTGTTTGAATAAACATTTATTGGTTATACGTTTCAAAATAGATATGGTGAAATATTTTCTGATCATTTATTTAAAGCATCCACCAACGTCATATTGGGATATGGAGTACAATTTAAGGTAAGTCTACAATAATTCGAGTAATTCCTGCACATTCTCATATATTGGATTTGAAGATCCTATGCATTCAAACGATTAGGACCTCCAGAGAAGAATAAATTCTTCTAGTCCCCTTGAAAAAATTTCCATATCTGATCCTATTCGACTAGTCTCTACTCTACCGACCGTTCTGGCTATTCTGCCTTCATCAGTCTTAATCTCTAAACTGATGGAATGGAGAATCTCCTTTGCAATATCTCGTTCCTTTCCTGTACTTTTTTCATATAACTGAATAAAGTCAGATACAATCTTCCGAAAATCATGACTTGAGCAACCGAAATGTTCTGCGTATTCACTCGAGTACTGATTTAAGGTTGTAATAATATAGCGTTCAGGTGAATACTCACCAGGAAGGACTAAAATCATTAAGGAGCATCGTTCAGTTTTTGCAGTCTTCTCAAGTTGATCTTTATAGTCTCTAGAATCTCCATCTAGGACAAAGATAAATTGATCCAATCTGTTAAATTTAGCCAACGCACGGATATAATGATTAAATTCATCCTTACCTGTATCACGTCCAACCTGAATTATTGACTGTCGAAGATCCAATTTCGGAGAAAGAATTTCGACAACCCCTCTCACCAATTCTTCACTTATATCATCCTCACAAACAACAGATAATAAGTCCAAATATTGGTGGTACAATGCCCTTTGAACAAAGTCGCGATACGGTGGGGTAACGGTCACCCCATTATCAGACCTTTCTAAGAAAATGCGCCCCTCAGATGGCACAGACTCTAAAATAAATGGACTATGTGATGTAACAATAATCTGGAGATCCTGCCGAAGAGCAAGACGCTGTAATTCTAGCATAAGCACTTGTTGTGTATATGGGTGTAATCCTGCCTCGATTTCATCAATTAATATGAGGGCATCGTGAAGAGTTGATATATCCCTTGATAGGCGAAGAATAGCTCTTTCACCGGCTGACATATGAAATTCTGAGTAACTTGGATGATCAGCATCATCCCGCTCAGCAAATAACAAATCTTTGGCTTTATGGGATAATAAATAAAGACGGGCATAATGATGAGGCAGGATTTGATGAGCGAGAGTAATCAGTTGGGGAGGAATTTCATCACAGTTAATTTGTTCTTGTCCCATTTTTTGAAGGCTAATAATTTCTGCAGGACTACTGAGTTGTGAAAGATTGCGAAGATAAACTATTCTTTCCGGCTGATTAACGCCCTTCCTCCCAAAATAACTTTTATTCCATTTATCCGCGTTTCTCTTCCATAACATCTCTGATGGAACCTTATTAGAATAATATAGATATGAAATTTGATTATTTCCACCAGAATCATGAGGAATATCTGGATTTTTTGTCTTAAAATCAGGAAATAATTTTGCAGGAGTAAATGATCGTCCCAATTTATTTATATACAGGCATCCTAATGCATGAAGAACTGTTGTTTTCCCACATGCATTTGGTCCAGCGAGTACACTAACTGGATATGGAAAGCGAATTGAAATATCCACAATGCCACGAATATTTTGAATACGTACTTGTTCTAATCGATTATTTACATGCGGACGTTTTTGGGTTAATTGCTCCCAAATTCGTTCAAATTCATCTTTTAACATAATCCAACATCAATTTACTATGAATGATCGCTCTTCCATTAATATTAGGTATATTTGTTAGAATTACCTATATAATCATAGGTTTTCATTGAATTAATTCACTGATATCATAGTTCACACTTGTCGCAGCAAAATCCGGCTCTTTTTTAAACGGATGCTGAACATACCTAACCGTTGTCTGCTCCCCCTCAACCTCAACCAAGGCCAGATAGAAATCATCTGGTTTATTCAAAGCGGTCAGGATCTCATTCCTGGTTACCGTTACCGTTGTTGCCCCTTTCACCCTGCCTTTTACCTCAATGAACCGGAGATTCCCAGTCCCCGGAATTACCGATTCAATATCATATCCGACCTTTTCAGCACTCACATCCCGGGGAATAAACCCAAGTCCTTTTTCATACTCCATTACTGCTTTCATCGCAAGGAGTTCAACCCGTTTGGTATCACAGCCAAACAGATTAGGAGTATGAGTTTTCCCCTCAAATTTCCAGAGTAGTCCAATCGGAATAATCATCGCTCCCCCAGTCATAACAGGAGGAGATGGGGTAAGGGTCCGTTCCTCATTCAGTTCGTCCTCACGACGATGGAGACGGGCAGACAGTTCATCGGCTCTAGCCCTGGCTTTTGCTGAATTAATCTTAGCATTGACCCGGCCGGCCTGTTCCTGTTCCTTCAATTGCTCAGCACGGTAATCCCAGTAAGTGATCTCCCGAGTGAGGCGGTTATGAACCTCCTGAAGCGTTTTATCAATCAATGGTTCCCGCTGCCGTTTTACTTCTGCCAGATGTTCCGGAACCAGATGTTGAATAGCATAATCACTCGCCGTTTCTTCAAGACTCCGGGCAATCCATTCAGGAACTCCAAAACTTTCAATAACCGGCAACTCATCCTCTTTTGGTGGTCGGTAATCCAGATATGGAGCATATCCGGCAGAATGAATCGTTTGGTCTTCAGAGATCTCAACAAACTGCATCCTTCGGGAAATAATCCGTCTGGTTCCGGTCCGGGTAATACTGGCATCAGAGATACTGTGTTCAAGGATAACCAATGCACGGATTTTTTCTGATGTATCCAGTTCATCAATGAAGATAGCGCCTTGTTTCAGGAGATCCTGATATCGTTCACTGATAAGATCAATGACCGATTCAAGAAGCGGATGACCAGGACAGATAAACTCTGCAAGTGGTTTTCCCTGAGCTCTGATGAGTTTCTTATTAAAAGTTACCCGTTCGTATGATTTCAGAATAGACTCACGAGTCCCGATGATCCGGTCCCGGTTTCGGATGACTACCGGGACATGTGGGATCTCATACCGGTCACTCTCCCGCTCATGAATAGAACCACCCAGGGAACGGAATGCAGTCAGGAAAAATGAGCCGATATAGTGAGGCTGTTGCACAAACACAAAAAAAGCTTAATATAAATTATTAAAGCTTAATTATATATATTATTAAGATCAATATATTATATGTCTCATCGCTATAACATGATTAGAGGATATGGTAATGAACAACAATTTTTACTCCCTGTCAATGCGATGGACTGGCTATCTGAAAATGATATTACTTATGGCATATTAGAAATTCTTTCGATTCTCGATATTAGTCCATTTATTAATAAATATCGTGACGATGGTCGCGGTTCTGCCTTTTTTGATCCTCGTTCAATGCTTGGAATAATAATTTATTCAATGATTCGTGGAGAAAAATCTAGCAGAAAAATTGAGATGTGCTGCCATTATGATATTGGATATCGGATCGTCGCCAATAATCTTACACCTGACCATACAACGATCTATCGTTTCAAGAAGAATAATTCAAAAGAAATCAAATCCCTTTTTAAACAATTATCTCAAATTATCGTAGAATCCGGGATAGCAAGAATCGGTGTCCTAGCCCTCGATGGATCAAAATTTGGCTGTAATGCCTCTTTATCAGCCAATAAAAAATTAAAATACCTTGAAGCAGAGCTAGGTCGGCTTTTTGATGAATCACAGGAAATTGATGAGTTAGAAAACGATGATATAAATATTCAGGATATGGAGATTAACCGACTACCTGAGCATCTTTCAACAAAAGAAAAACGAAAGGAAGTTCTTAATCGGGCTAAAGAGAAATTAATTGAACGACATGATATCGAATCTAAAAAACAAGAAGAAAAGATTCTGGACCGCGAAAAAGAAGAATTAGAATCGGGTAAAAAGAAACGAGGTAGAAAGCCTTTAGAGCCTAAAAAAGAGCCATCTTCAGATTCAAAAGTAAATCTCACTGATCCTGAAAGTCAGATAATGTCAACCACCAATGGCTGGATTCAAGGGTATAATGGGCAGATTATCGTTTCTGAAAATCAATTTATCCTCGCTGCAATGATATCAGATGAGCAAAACGATAAAAAATTATTAATACCTATGCTAAATGAACTCGAAGACCTTTTTACGGGTATTCATCCATCAATTTCGCCTAATATACTACTATCTGATGCAGGTTATTTCTCATACCCGAATTCTTTAGCAGAATTGGATTATGGCATTCAACTCATCATCCCTCCTTCTAAAGAAAGAAAAATTCCAGAATATTCAGATAATGATGGGTATATCTCACGAATGGAAATGATATGTCGGGCGATTTGTATGGGAGAAATAATCACATTTCCGGAATTGCAAAGTATCGGGACGTTTGTTTGGCAATCTTTTATGAACAGAGAGAAACAAGCAACAACTCAGGAAATTTGTAAACGAGTTATGGAAGTACGTGTGAAATCCCCCACTGGTAGAGAGTTATATCGAAAACGAAAATACATGGTCGAACCAGTTTTTGGTAATATGAAACATAATATGAGGTTTAGGAGTTTCTCTCAAAAAGGGAAAGAGAATTGCGAGGGAGAATTCTTTTTAGCTGCATTAGTGCATAATATAAAAAAACTTATCAGATTTGAGGGTATAGTTAAAATTAAAGAATTTGCTACGAATATTATAAAACCGTCAAGAGGTTCAGGTTTTTCCTATATTTTTGCAAACACAGTATGTAAAGTGGGAATTGATACATGCAGGTTCATACATCAATTAGTCTATTTTGGTTGATAGCTTAAGGGGTAGAGATCGATCATTTGTGATCCTGCATGATATTGATCATTGGTGCAACACCCTCTAGTGGGGCTGTAATTTCCGTGCCTCTGCCCGTTCCATATCTTGCCGTATCTTCTGAACCATGCTGACATCCATGGCATTGGAGACAAGAGCTCGTTCCTCGATCAGTTTCTTGAGGTGATCATGGTCAAGAGCTGCTTCGACGACCTTGTTCAGTTTTGCACGAATCTCTGGCTGGTCACCATATCGAATAGCCTCGATCAACAGATCACGAAGCGGTTGATCATTAAAAGTCAGACTCCCCAGCACATCAAAGACCTGACCTCCCAGAGCTTCCCGTTCAATATTCAATTTTTCGAGCAGTCGCTTCCACACTTCACCCTCCCTGGTCTCTGCCGCTACAAGGTTCCAGAGATGACAGACCTCAGTCTGCCCAATACGGTGAATCCTGCCAAACCGCTGTTCAAGCCGGTTCGGATTCCAGGGGAGATCATAATTGACCATCAGATGAGCACGTTGAAGGTTGATACCTTCCCCGGCAGCGTCCGTAGCAATAAGGATGAGGACTTCTTTATCCTGGGTAAATGCCTGTTCAGCATTCTTTCTCTGTTCCCTCCCCAAACCTCCATGAATAACAACAACTGCTTCTTCCCTTCCGATAAGTGCCCGGATCTTTTCAGTCAGATAATTCAGCGTATCCCGATGTTCAGTAAAAATGATCAATTTTCTCCGGGAACCATGAACATCGAACATCTCCTGATCACCCTGCAATATTGCGGAGAGTTCTTCCCATTTTTTATCAGAACCGGATTGTTTGACCCGGAGTGCCAGTTCTTCGAGAGTTTGAAGAGTTTCTATCTCAATCTTCAGTTCCTCAATCGTCCGGGCTGCAGATGCACGGTCTACCAACTGCTCTTCTATCTGTTCAAGTTCTTCGTCAGGGGCATCTTCAAGTTCATCGATATCATCCCGACTCATTTCAGGGATTGATCGACTGATATCCGGGCGATCGGCACCACGCTGGAGAAGTCTTTCCTCCCGGAGACGGTCCTGGAGTCGTTCACGCCTTCTCCGAAGAGATTGATAGATAGCTTCAGGGGAAGATGCCAGACGACGTTGAAGGATAGTAAGGGCAAATCCAATTGTCCCTCTTCGTCCCTCGTTTTCTATGCTATCAGCACGGTTGAATTCCTCCCTGACATACTCAGTAACACGACGGTATAGCTCAGCCTCGATGGTTGAAAGGGTGTAATTTGCGGTATATGCCCGACGTTCAGGAAAGAGAGGAGTCCCATCAAATTTGAGGAGTTGTTCTTTCAGCAGTCTCCTCATGAGATCAGAGGGATCTGAAAGGTGGACGCCATCCCTGAACTTCCCTTCAAACCTATCACCGTCAAGGAGTCGAAGAAAGAGCTGAAAGTCTTCTTCTTTCCCATTGTGAGGAGTTGCCGTCATGAGCAGAAAATGCCGGGTAACTCCGGAGAGTAGTTCCCCAAGCCGGTATCGTTTTGTAAACCTGGCCTCTCCCCCGAAAAAGCTGGCACTCATTTTATGGGCTTCATCACAGATGACCAGATCCCAATCTGTAACCCGTAATTTTTCCTGAACATCCTCATTTCGGGAGAGTTTGTCAAGGCGACAGATGGCAAGAGGGTTTTCTAAAAACCAGTTACCGGTTCTGGCTGCCTCATAATTGTCATTTGTCATGATCTCAAACGGGATGCTGAACTTTCTATCCATCTCATCCTGCCACTGCTCGACAAGATTTCCTGGACAAACGATCAGGCATCGTTGAAGATCACCTCTGGCAATTAATTCCTTGATGAGAAGACCGGCCATGATGGTCTTTCCAGCACCTGGATCATCTGCCAGTAAAAACCTGAGTGGTTGTCGGGTGATCATCTCCTCATATACGGCGGTAATCTGGTGAGGAAGGGGTTCGACGAGGGAGGTATGAATAGCAAGGAGGGGATCAAAGAGATGAGCAAGATGTATTCTCCTGGCTTCTGCAGCCATCCGGAATAGATCCGAGTCTCCCAGAAAACTCCAGGGTCTCCCTTCAGTCTCAATTTCAAACTCTGATTCATTATCCCGATATAAGAGACGGTTATCTGCCCGGCCTGAAGAATCTTCATAGGTGAGTTTAAGTGAGTCCTTCCCATACCATTTCACACTGGTTACCGTAACCAGTGATGAGGGGAGGATGCCTCTGACTATTGCACCTGGCTCTAGATCTTCAAGTTTCCCCATTACATACAGTTTGGTCTATAATGGATAATAAGTTTCGAAATTGAGCGTTTCGAGAATTACATTAAAATTGGTTAAAAAAGATCCAGTCCCGGTAAATCCCAACTGTTTTAAGAAACCATATCCGGCCATCTATTCGTTATTATTTGATTATATCTCTCTCACTGATTCAGAAAATCCACGAATTCTTCTCTTTCCATCCGGGCTTGCTTCATAATTGACAAAAGGGTTCCAATCGGAATAGGATCACGTTTTGGAATTATTATGAGGATTTTTGTCCCGTTAGACTCCTTGTACAGGGCGAGATGACTCCCCTTACCTTGATATGGTGCTTCTTGAAAACCAATTTTTTTAAACTTTTTTTATTAAGGTATTTGATGAAACCTATGGTAACTTCACGCTGCTTCAACCTCTATCACCGAGGTAAATTTTTCTGATGAGGTTATTGAAGGGAGAGCATCTGTTAAGATTCCGAGAAACTCAGCATTTTTTAGCCAGAGATCAATCGCTTCACGGAGGTTATCAAGAGCTTCCTTTGGGGTGTCACCACAGGATGCAACTTCGATTTCCACACATTTTGAAACGTAGACTCCCTCCTCTTCCCAAATTAGGGTTGTAAATTGATATCTTTTCATCTGGCAGTCCTCAATTGTTCTCTCTCATATATTCTCTTTCCTGATTTTAAACTTGTCAGGGGAGAAAATTGAATATATTATCTGGCTTATTAGTTCAGAATTTCTCAAAAAAAATTATAAAAATTAACTTGATACTGGTTCTCCCTGCCCCTCTTTCTTATCAGGTTCAGGCCCGGTTACAGAAACAATCGTTGCTGATGTCGTCGGCGGAAGATACGTCTGCTCAATGGATAAACAATCTTTCGGACAGTAACTCACACAGCACCCACAGATAACACACTGAAACTGGTTTAACCTCCAGGTCCGGTCAGGTTTGCTGACTTCAATGGCATCAGCAGGACAATGCATCTTACACAGACCACAGAAGATACAATCATCAATATTGATAACAAGGTGACCACGGGTTACCGGCGTCATCTTTGCCGGCTGGTATGGATATCTGATGGTTGCAGGTCCTTTGACAAGGTTTTTGAGGACGGTCAGGGCCATAACTCCTACTTTCATGAGAATCACCGCTCCATACAGCCGATACAGGGATCAATTGTCAGCACGATAACCGGAACATCGGCTAGTTCACATCCGGCCAGCATATGGACAAGAGCAGGAACATTGGCAAGCGTTGGGGTTCTGACCCGGTGACGGAGCAGGTTTTTCTTCCCGTTCGCTTTCACATAGTGGATAACTTCTCCCCGTGGCTGCTCTGCCCGTGCATAATATTCACCGGACGGGTTGCCTTTGACTGGTGCCAGGATATCACCGGCAGGGATCCGGTCAATAGCGTTCTCTATGAGATCCAGCGATGTGAAGAGTTCCTCTGCTCTCACCAGACAACGGGCATGACAGTCAGCCTCATTTCTGACAACCGGTTTGAAATCAAGTTCATCATAGGCACCATAACCGGTGGATCGTGCATCAACGGCATATCCACTGCCCCTGATAACCGGACCAACTGCCCCAAGATCCCATGCCTTATCCTTCGGGAGTATACCAATTCCTTTGGTCCTCGTCTGAACCGTCAGATCTTCATCAAAGATACGGGTCAGTTCTGTAAAGTCATCCCGTAAACCTGGGATTTCACACTCAATCCGCTTCAGCTCTGCTGCATCCATATCCCTGCTGACACCACCGACACGGTTCACTCCCTGGATGACCCGACCTCCGGTTGTCCGCTCCAACACATCAAGAATCTTCTCCCTGACTTTCCAGCAGTTCATAAAGAGGTTTTCATACCCTATGCCGTCTGCAAAACATCCAAGCCAGAGGAGATGACTGTGCATACGGGAGTATTCTGACCATATTGCCCGAAGAAACTCAGCACGTCTGGGAATTTCAATTCCCATAATCTGTTCTACTCCCTGGCAATAGGTAGCTCCATGGATGAAACTGCAGATACCGCAAATGCGTTCGGATATGAAGACATAGTCCTTGTAATCACGCTTTTCCACAAGTTTTTCAAGACCACGGTGGACATACCCGATGGAGGGAATTGCCTCAACGACCCGCTCATCCTCCAAGACGAGGTCAAGATGAATGGGCTCAGGAAGGACCGGGTGCTGAGGTCCGAACGGGACGATAATCTGTTTACTCATGCTGGCCCTCCGGTTTCTTTTTCACAACCGAAATCTGTGGCGATCCAAAGGGGTGGGGAATACTGGTCCTGATAAAGGTACCTTTGTAATCGATTGCTATCCCGCTGAAAGGAATTCCAAAGAGATCTGCAATTTCATTCTCGTACACGAATGCGGCAAGATAAATCCTTGAGATACTGGGGATTGGTTTTTCAGTGGAAGCAGGGATCCGAAGGTGAATCAGTGTCAGATCCTTGTCAAAACTATAGGTCACTTCAAAAGCATCCCCTTCCGATGCACAACTGATCTGGACCAGGCGATATCCGTCATCATGAAATGAATGAACCTGGTGAATGAGTTCCTCCACTGCGATGGTCTTGATTGTCTGTTGTGGCTGCTTCATGCGACTCCCTCCGCTCCTGCTTTCATCGCACTCCGTTTTTGTTCAAGTATCCCCAGAGCCTGCACGATACCATCAATGATTGACTCAGGCCTTGCTGCACACCCGGGGACATAGACATCAACCGGGATGACTGTTGCAACACCCCCTGAAATATTGTAGCATTCTCTGAATACTCCCCCGGAGCATGCACAGATCCCAACCGCAACAACAACCTTCGGATGAGGCATCTGCTCATAGATGTTCAGCACAACTTCTTTGTTTATCTCATTGACACCACCGGTTATGACGAATATATCAGCATGTTTTGGGTTTCCAGTGTTGAGAATCCCAAACCGCTCTACATCATAGAGTGGAGTCAGACAGGCCAGTACCTCAATATCACAGCCATTACAGCTTGAGGCATCATAATGAATTATCCAGGGTGATTTCTGTAGGTATGACATGATTCTCACATAATTGAAAGGGCAAAGATATTTCCGGCTCCGGCAACAAGGGTGACAAACCAGGCACTGGTCATGGCATCCTGCCAGCGGACTCTTGATGTGCAGTTATCGACCAGAATCTCAAGGATCATGATGATTGCTATTGCAGCCACACACAGGATCAGATTATCCCCAAAGAATAACCAGATAAACCCGAGCATCACGACAAGTTCATAGATATGGGCAAGTTCGACCATTGCAAGGGTCCAGCCTGAAAACTCGGTCGTACTTCCCTTTACGAGTTCCTGGTGTGCATGATGTGAGGTTGCCAGATCAAAGGGTGATTTCCTCAGTTTAAACGTTAATATATAGATAAATCCGAGAAATACGCCCGGTAGAAGCAGTATGGGAAGACCAGGATGGTTTGCCATATCACCAATCAGGAATGAACCATTCACCTGGTAAAGTCCGATGGCTGCGATGATGATCATCGGTTCGACAGCCATCAGCTGGATAAGTTCCCGCTCAGCTCCGATATGAGCATAGGGCGAGTACGATACATAGGCACCAAGCACCAGGAAGACATGGCCAAGGGTAAAGGCGAATATGACCAGTAAGATGTCCCCTCCGGCAAAGAAGAGTGCCCCGGTGAATATGATGAATATGAGATAGCAGAAGATGAAAAAGCTTTGTGCTCCCCATACTGCGACCTGTTTCTTCTGGAATAATTTGCGGATATCATACCAGGGCTGGAGAACCGGCGGTCCGACTCTCCCCTGCATCCGTGCAGTCAATATCCGGTCCAGCCCGGTGATGAGTATGCCGACAACCGGTGCAAGAATGATAAACAATGCTGCTGCAATGAACGGATCCATGGAATTCACAGGCCACCTCCGATAATAAGAATATTGAGAAGCAGGACTATCAGGAAGATACCCATCCCCACACTGATTCGGGAGAGACGTTCTTCACCAAATATCCGCTCAAGATAGTAATTTGAGAGTGCTATTTCCCGGTTTATCCCACAACTACCCATGAATGCAGTGCTCCGTCCCTCCGGAATACCACACAGGTATCGGGGAACCCGTCGTGCTGAATGCGTGAACCGGGCGAGAGAAAACGGCATAATGAGCACTAAAAAGAGCATCATGAACATGATCTCGATATTGCTCAGTGAGATGAGATCCGTGACCGACTGATACATGGTTAGGAGCCAGGGTTCAATCAGGTACCATGAGATGATGGGAAACCCGAAACAGACTCCTATGGTAAGTGCTGAGAGAATATAGAGAATGTTCTTTTCAGATCTTGGGATATGGGATTCGTCTTTTGTCTGTGGTTCTCCGACGGCGATGAGTTTCCCCATCCATTTTGCCCAGAAAAAGGCGGTAATCCCGCTGCCATACGCGATGATGATAACCAGGAGGATACCATATGGAGGAACTGATTCCACAAAGGCATGGAGGGATGCCCATTTCGAGATGAGCATTCCAAACGGTGCCAGAAACATGCCGGCAATTCCTATCAGGATAATCATGGTAATCCGGGGCATCCTGGTGACAAGACCGTTCATGTCTTCAATATCTCTGCTATGAATCTGGTGCTCCACCGTTCCAACCGAGAGGAAGAGCAGGGATTTTGCAATAGCATGGAAGACGATCAGAAGGATTGCAGCCCAGAGTGCCTCTGCAGTTCCGACACCACAACATGCAACAATCAGTCCCAGATTTGCAATAGTTGAATACGCAAGGACCTTTTTTGCATTGCTCTGTGAAATGGCAATGGCGGATGCAGCAAGGAACGTGATTCCCCCGATAAGCGCAATAAGGATCCCTACAATCTGTCCTTCAAAGACCGGGGCGAACCGTGCAATAATATAGACCCCTGCTTTTACCATGGTACTTGAGTGAAGAAGGGCTGAAACCGGGGTTGGTGCAACCATTGCTCCGACAAGCCATGATGAAAAGGGGAATTGTGCAGATTTTGCAAGTCCTGCAATGGCTATGAGTCCTGCGGGAATAAGGGCAATACCGGGTCCTGCAGTTACCAGTTCATGAAGTCCGATATATTGTGATCCCTGGCCTAGGAAAATTACCAGGAACGCAACCGGAATACATGCTCCTCCGACCAGATTGAAGAGCAGAGCCCTGAAAGCATTCTTTACCGCTTCATCCGTCTCCGGATATCTGATAAGCAGGAATGAACAGAGTGTGGTTATTTCCCAGAAGAAAAACAGCCAGAGAAGGTTATTTGAGAAGACCACTCCGAACATTGCCGAAAGGAAGAGGAACATGATTCCGAAGAACCTGGGCCTCTTATCCGGACGGTCCGGATGCTCTGCATGATATTCTCGCATGTATCCAAGAGCATATACACAGATAAGGCCTCCAATGACTCCGATAATGGCAGCCATGATTCCTGAAAGTTGATCTGAAAATAATTCAGGAATATGGGCATGGTCTGCGAGTGCCAGATATTCGACGGCACACAGGAGAATAAGCTGCAGGATGGTGATGCCGGTTACCAGATACTGCCGTGCTTTCAGACTGACAAAGATGATATACCCGCT
Source organism: Methanospirillum hungatei JF-1 (assembly GCF_000013445.1). Classification (NCBI taxonomy): domain Archaea; kingdom Methanobacteriati; phylum Methanobacteriota; class Methanomicrobia; order Methanomicrobiales; family Methanospirillaceae; genus Methanospirillum; species Methanospirillum hungatei. Next base: position 1,964,886 of record NC_007796.1, on the reverse strand, counting down.
AATGAGGATATCACCAATAAATATGAGTATACCAATCATATCGACCGGAACAGAGTGGTATACTGCCTGGGTGGTGATACTGTCTGCAAGGGTAATGAGAGAAGCAATCCCAACCAGGACTGCTCCACTTATAACTGCCGCTCTTCTGAAATTCTCGCCCTGAATGAGTGTCAAAAGGCCAGCCATCAGAAGAGGAAAGAGTATCAGGAAGATGAGCAGTTCCATGTATGTATCGTTTGAGAGCATGGATATTTATCATTATTTATCATGACAGTTGGTAGGAATCAAGATGAATACAAAGGTAATTTATGTGTTTTTATTTTAATTCGAAACGAAAGAAGAGACCATTCGTGAATTGTCGATGTTTTTATTCCCCGTTATGCGTAAAAGGCCCCATCTTACAAAATGTTCTGCTCTAGAGAATTTGTGTCGAGAAAATTTAGCTAAATTGCTGTTATTTCAGGAAAATAAATTTTATTTGATACGCTCAATAATTACATATGCACGCAGAAAAAATTATGGTTAATTCTTGATTCAATTACGATGATCTACGATTATGTTGTTTTTATAGAGGGGTGCTATTCTGGTCTGATGCCGGAGTGTAATTCTATAGGGGTATGTTCCAAAAAGTGGATAGCGTGGCTCTATTTGAATGTCGATCATTTTCAATTATGGTATGAATAACATACATGGAAATTCACCCGTTCCATCGAATCCTCGCTGGTTCCCGTGGGGGGATGGCATAGTGCCGTAAAGCCGGATACCCGATGAGAAGAACCGTTTGAGGGATGGTGCCTTCGGGAAGATCCATTACAGACCTGACTTCCGGAGACCATTCTGCTGCCCGTTTTATTATCCCGGCCCAGCAGGTTCCAAGACCATATGCCATAGATGTCAGCTCAAGGTAACTGGTTGCAATTATGGCATCGGTTGGTGCTGTAGGGTCACTGGCTCCTGAGTATGTCATGAGAAGATGGGGAGCCCCATGCGTGATAAGGTCCCTTCCTTTCTCCCACTCCCTGGTAATATAGGGAAATGATGAACCAATAGCAAACTCATGAAGTCTTTGTTCTTCTATCATCCGGTTCATCCATGAGATGATTGCTGATCCAACAGACCCCACAATGCTGGTATCATAGATGACCTGCCAGTGGACGGTCTGAAGGTTCATTGCTGATGGAGCATACCTGACGATATCAAACAGATTTTCAAAAACCTCTCGGGGAATGACTTTTTTCAGGTACTGTCTGGTTGACCTGCGGGAGGTAACAAGGGTTTTGATCTGGTCTGGAGTAACCGGCTTTTCAGACAGCACGGGTACAATTTGTCTTTCTCCAAAACCGGACAATTGTATTGCAGATGAAGGACAGAATACAATACAATGACCGCACCGGCTGCAGGGAGGAGCATGCGGATTCAGACCCGGAGATCCGGATTCATCGCTTATTATAATGGAAAACATACAGACTTTACCGCATATTCCACAGGCTGTACAGGCTTCTCTGTTAATAAGTACCGGAGGCTGATACATACTCGTTCCTTGTCCTGGTGTGTCTGATCACTCTCACGAACTGGTAGAATGATGAAGAATGGCTATAATCAGAGGGTATTCCCCTTACATCTGATCTCTCTGATCTCATCCGGGTTCCTGAAAGGTATTGAAATGATTCTCATATTCAAAAGAGATCAAAAGATGACCTCACAGAAAAAACCACTTTTCATGGGATTTTTAGGGTATCTTTATTATGGTTGATGAGACATATTGGGTGATATCAGTAGATAAAAATATTGCAACGGGCATGTATGATCTCTCTCCTCTGTGTTGGTGACGGGAAAGGACCCTTGAGCAGGTATATACAAATCCTGAGTCAAAGCCCAAATATATCCTTGGATTTTTCTCTGACTTATCATGAGACCCTTTCAAAGTTAAAATCCGTATCATATGATGGGGTTCTCGCGGCATATCATCTTCCAGAGATGAATGGTATTGATCTCCTCCATCATGTCAGGGAATTATTCGGAGATCTACCTTTCATCCTCTACACAGGAGCAGAAAAAGAGGATATTGCGAACGATGCCCTCTCGTATGGGGCAGATCTCTGTCTGACGGATTATATTGATATCCGGTTTGAACGAACACGGCTTATCCATGTTATCAATCGCATTATAGAAGGCAGAGAGATAAAACAGGCTTTACAGAAAAGTATTGCCCAGCTGTACCATGCTGAGTATATTGCCGGGCTGGGTCACTGGACATATGATCCAGATTCAGGAATGATATTAGCATCACTTGGTGCCCAGGTGATAATCGGCTGCAATACTGAAAAGATTACCATTGATGACCTCCTCAATGTGCTTCTCATAAAAGACAGGTCCCGTTTTAGTGCATCCCTTCAGGATTTTATTCTTCGAAAACGAACCTTAAATGAAGAATGTAAAATACGAAGACCGACAGATAATGCCCTTATAGACGTCCATTTTATCGCAGAATATGATCCTGCATCTCATACCGTTTTTGGAATAATCCAGGATATTACCGGAAGGAAAAAGATAGAGCGTGCACTTCGTCTGAGTGAATCCAAGTTCAGGATGCTTGTTGAAAATATTAACGATGTCATCTTTTCTGTAAATCCGAAAGGCCAGATCGCCTATTTTAGTCCTGCAGGTGAGCGGTTATTTGGATACCGCTCTGCTGATCTTGCTGGAAGGTTCTTTCTGGATATGGTGTATGAAGAGGATCGCCCGGCTATTCTGAAGAGGTTTGAGGAAATGGAAAAGGGAGTATTGAAACCATTGGAATGGCGACTTATAAAAAAGGACGGATCGTTATCCTGGGTCAGAACCTCAACACGACCGGTTACAGATACCGGTGGGAACCTGAAATATTTTGGTGTTATTACTGATATTACCAGAGAGAAAGAAGCATATGCTGCATTGATTGAGAGCGAGGAAAAATACCGGTCACTGGTGAGTTATTCACTTGAAGGAATTGTAATTCTTGATTTTGAAGGGAAGCTCTTATTTGCAAACATAGCTGCACTCCACCTTGTAGGGGTTTCGGACCCGGCCCTTCTTTCAGGTGTAAATGTTATGGATTTCATCGCCCCGGAATCGCGGGATCAGGTTCTTCAGGATCTCTCACGGGTCCGGGAAGGAATCGATCCATTCATTGCAGAGTATCAGATCTGTACCATTCATGGAGAGAAGATATGGGTTGAATGTGTCGGGAAACTGATCCGGTATGAGGGTCAGGATGCGGATCTTCTTTCAATTCGTGATGTATCTGATCGGAAAGCTGCAGAAGAGGAGCTAAAGGCAAGTGAAGAGCGGTTCAGATCGTTCGTTGAATATGCGTATGATATTGTCTACTCACTTACCCCCGATGGAGTATTTACGTACATCTCACCAAACTGGGCTGATGTGCTGGGCCATAATACACAGGAGATTATCGGGAGTTCATATACAAATATTGTTCACCCTGACGATATTGGGGCGACAAGCCAGTTCCTGGAGACAATAATCAGTACCGGGCAAAAGATGGGAGGGGTTGAATACCGGGTCAGGCATAAGGATGGTTCATGGAAATGGCATGTATCAAGCGTAACTCTGGTTAGAAATCCTGACGGGACTCCGAAGGCATTTTTAGGAATTGCCCATGATATCACCGAACGAAAAAAGTCAGAGGAGGCACTATTTCAGGCAAACCGTCAGCTCAACCTGCTCAGTTCGATTACCCGCCATGACATTTTAAACCAGATTAATGCCATTTTTATCTATCTTGATGCGATGAAGGCTATGGCCCATGATCAGAGAATCGACGAGTTTATTGAGAATATCATGGCATGTACGGAAAAAATCCAGTCTCACATAGAATTTACCAAAACCTATGAGGGTCTTGGGTTGCATGAACCTGAATGGCAGGCTCTGATACATTGTATTCAAGAAACTCATCTGCCAGAGTCTATTCGGATTATTCTCGATCTTCCTGATGTCTACCTCTATGCAGATCAGATGCTCTCCAGGGTATTCCTGAACCTTATAGATAATTCTATCAGGCATGGAAAAACGGTCACTTCAATTCATATATCTGCACAGAGATCCGGTGATGAGTTCCTTATTACGTATGCCGATGACGGCGTTGGTATACCTCTGGAATGTAAAGAAAAAATTTTTGAGCGGGGATTTGGGAATAATACCGGGCTTGGATTATTTCTAGTACGGGAGATCCTTGCACTTACCGGAATTTCTATTATCGAACGAGGGCAGGAAGGGCAGGGAGCCTTATTTGAGATCCGGGTACCGAAAGGTGGATGGAGGATTGTGAAATAACAGGCCGTTCATACTGCACCCTTTGAAAAGATGGTACGGTCAGAGTAATTTCGTCTCTTCTATTGGTTTTGGGACTTTAACAACAAGGACTCTGAAAATTTCAGTACTCTGGTTAATCCACCGGTGAGGAATCCTTGCCGGGCTTTCCACCAGCATATCCTTTGTTACCTCTGATCGCTCATCTCCAATCTCAACGATTCCTGTCCCTTCAAGGACATAAAAGAAGACATCGACCGGAGTAATATGTTTTTTCAGTGATTCTCCCGGCTTAAGGGTGATGACCACCGCCATTGCATGCGGAGAGTCATAGATCTTTCTGGCATCCACGTGGTGTGGATTTGGTCCTGAAACAACCTGTGCTACGTCGGTTATGATCATGGTTACACCTTGTCCAGATGTATGTAAGGGATCATAGAGAGCAGCTCTGACTTTAATGTATCGATCCCGATACGTTCCATGAATCGGGCAGTCCGTTCCTGGGTTTCTCCGTTTTTTTGATAAAATTCAAGCAGGCGTCCAACCAGATCGCATGCTTCACTATCAGACAAACCATATGCTATCGGGTCGGCGAACCTTGGCTTTTTTCCCCCATTTCCTCCAAAAAGGACAATCCATCCCCTGGTGGTTCCGATAAGCCCGATATCACGGAGATGACTTTCACTACAGCATCGTTGACATCCCGATACCCCGATCTTAACTTTTGCCGGGAATTTTTTATCCTGAACACAGGCCTCAATTTTGGCTGCAAGGCCAATTGAATCCTGTGATCCCCACTTACAGCTCTCTATGCCAAGACAAGCCTGGACAAATTTCACACCTGGCCCAAGGTCTGGCCTTCCGAGTGTTCCAAGTTCTTTCATTACCGAATCAACATTATCAGCGGGTATTCCAGCAAGAATCATCCGCTGTCCTGAGGTAATTTTCATGATTGGAATGTGGAATCTTCTCCCGACTGCGGCGATACGTTCAAGATCCTCAGGGGTTACTATACCAGAGGGGGTATGGGTCATAATCCCGTATGTTTTTCCATCCCGCTGCAGAATGGCTCCGGTTACCTTTTTCATACTATCTCTCTGGTAATGATACTCCGGATAAGTGGATAAAACTCCCGCATTCTACGACCCAGTTTTCGAGGGGTAATGAATTATATTCACTGGTATTGCCCGCAGATCAATGGCTATAGGTCTTTGAAAATGGTCCTCCAACATCCGGTGCAGGAGTTCAGGGTCAGGCATATCTCCTGTTCCGATGATATGCAGGGTCAGGTTCTGTTTGCGGAGATCAAAATCTGTTATCTCATACCCGGATCCATACAGCCAGTTCTTTGTAATTTCCTGTGCTTCTTTCGAGTAATATGCCTGCTCCAACGTCTCATATCCTGATATAAAAAGCGGGACCGATATCAGGACTACACAGATGACGGCTATGGAAAACGCCTGTTTCCGTTTTTTTGAGCGCTCTTCGTCCATCCATCCGGGTTTTATGCCTGAAAGCCAGAATACTGCTCCACCGGAGACCAGGATTGCAAAAAGGTTCGTGAGAAAGAGAAGCAGAGAGCCAATAGCATCTCCCCATTGAAATTTTGAAAGTGAGATTCCGACGACACTGAGCGGTGGCACAAGAGAGATGGCTATTGCTACCCCTGGCAGTGAGTCACTGACTGATTCCCGGCTGACAGCAAAGGCTCCTGCGGCTCCTGATGCAAGAGCAACATAGAGGGCAAACATATCTGGTGCGGTTCGAGAGAGGATCTCCTGATTTCCCTGGAAATCAATGGTCAAAGGAGAGATACTACAGGTGATCAGGGCTGCAAGGAGGATGACAAATACCGTACTGACCGTCACCATCATAAATGATCGTCCGGCACGGTGCGTGTCTCCAAGAACAATTGCGAGGGTGGTTGCCATAATCGGGGTCATTAACGGGGCAATTATCATAGCTCCGATAACCGTGGCAGTGGATCCGGCTATGACCCCATACGTTGAGATGATGGTGGCGAGGGTCAGGAGGACTCCGTAATTCAGAATCCCGTTTCCTGCACATTCACCCTCAAAGCAGAGTTTTTTCTGCAGGACCGGGAGATATGCCTGGTCAAATTTATTGGCCCTGATAAATTCTTCGAACATATGCCTATGGATGATATGAGCGCTTCCATTATCATATCATTGGTATCCACAGTATCCTGCTTCTCGTTTTAACTCACAATGACAAAAAAAGACCCGGAGAATTACTCTCCTTTAAATGAGGACATATACCAGGTGTATACCATATCAAAATAATTTTTTATATCATCTGCCCCTTCCAAAGAGACCGGGCCGATATATGCAAGGGGAATAAAGGCTTTTTCCCGGTGATAGGTCTCGGCAAATTGCTTAAACTGATCCATCTGTTCAGGGCCTTCCTCCAGGTTGACCTGTTCAAGTATGACATCAGGGTTTTCTTTCAGGTACGTATCCCAGAAGTCACGGACCTGCATACAGCCACCACAGTTGGGATCATAAAAGTAGATCACGAGCGGAGTTTCAAATTCAGGGGCAGGTTCTTTGAGATATGCGATCAATGCAGACTCATCCAGTTCGGTCCCATCTTCAATAAATATGGCCGCTGACACCGGAAAGAAGGAGATTGCCAGACCTACAAATAAAAGAGCGACAATCATCCTGAAAATTGGTTTCAATGATATCTTTTTCATTCTATCCCTCTAAATCATGGCGTACACATTTCGATAATATTTGAACATTAGAGTGAATAGGATAAAAGTCTTCTTCAAAATTTACGGGTTATCTCTCAACTCCATACGGTGAGATGGTATATGTTTTTCACTCGTACTCAAAAAAATGCTATTGTTTTTCCCTCTACATCGGATAGAGGATTTCAATCTTCCTGATGAAACCTGCAAGAACAAAGAGGAGCAGTCCGTTTATTACGATAATCACGGCATTGATGAGTCCTGGCATGATACCCGGAATGAGCATTGATGTACCAAATGCTATGGATACAAAATTCAGTATGGTCTGGGTAATATTCATTTTTTTCAGTATCGGGGGCTGCTTCTGATGATCCGAAGGGTTTCGCATTGCCTTAAGAAGCGGGTAATACCGGCCGATGAGCAGGACAACACCACCGATGATATTTAACAGACCTAGGAGTAATTGAAGAAAACCGGTCAGTAACCCGGGAACAATACAGGATATAATACCAAGAGTTGCGAATGTCATTCCAAAGATGGTCATCAGCCAGGAGCGCTTATATGCCCCGAGCGGGGTTTCTCCAAGAGCCATCATCTGAATAGCAAACACGACCAGAAGCATCCCAAGCAGTCCGTCCTGTGAAAACGGGAGTGCCCCAAGGTTTACCGGGATCAAAACCAACCCAAGAAGGGTCAGCAGTGTTGCAACCAGAAGAAGGACCCCGAGAGAGAGTGAGATAGATGACTCTTTCAGAACCAGCCATATCCCTTTTGTCTTTTGTGCTGCACTTTCCGCGGATTCATGTTCTACATCCTGCTTTTTCGAAGGGTACTCTCGTGCAACCTTCTGAATGCACCATGAAAGGTAAAAAAGACACAGAGCAAACAGAATTAAAATGACTGCAGTCTGATTATCCGTCGTAATTCCGGGGATAAGAGTAATCAGGCCACATATGCATGATAAGATATACACCAGCCCACAGGCAAGGATCAGATGCTGAAGTACTCCGGATACATGCCTCCAGGTCCGGGCTTTGTCTTCCCTCACGAAGAGTTGGAGGAAAAGAGCTACACCACCGAGAAACAGAACCCCTCCGACGATGAGCCTGATATGGTCAGAAAGATATCCCGGGACAAAAGCAGCAGCCATTCCCAGGATCGCAACGATAATGCCGATAAGTATCAGAAGCCAGGACCGTTTGAGATCACCAAAAGGCGTTTTTCCCATCGTGACAATCTGAAATGCAATTAGCAATACAAATAATCCATATGTGCTGTCCGGTGCATAGGGAAGAGCACCGGTGTGAATCTGAAAGAGCAGAAGGCCGAAAATAAGCATGAATATCCCGAAAATGAGCAGGATAACAACTTCGATGGTAAGATCGGATTCTCCGGTCAGGTTTAGATGTTCTTTTGTTTTATACCCGTGTTCGTTCGTCATGTACGCGAACTTCCTCAATATCTCTATAGTATGCTGGGTAAAAAAAACAACCTTAACCCAGGAGACGATCCGCGTATGAATATTCACATATTCTTACCGATTTACCAGAAATACAATTATCCTCTCTGCAAAAACGATATGATATGTTCCCCGTTGTGTCCGAATCCTATTTCCTGAAATTTTTGACTTGTTTTTGGAGATATCGGGACCAGTCCTGAGAGAATCATCGGTTCACACATCAGCGAGGCTCATGAGATTCGGAAGATCTTTCCGACCTGTGATCGGTTCAAGTCGGTGTTCATCACGGGTGTTCCCTTTCGTGAACTATTCACCATCCTGTATGACGGGGTGGAGATGCTGATGGATGCCATGTTCATCCCAGAAGGATCAGACCGGGTTGATATCAGGGATTCTCATCGTCCTTCAGATGTTACGTCACTTCGGGATGAGATAAGCAGCCTGCATCGTCGGAACGCAGAGTCTATCTAGTCCTGACCCTCTTTTCATTCTCACTGCTCACATCAGTATTGCTTTTCTTCCTGTTCGGTCTGTTTTCCAGTTCATCCCTGGATACTGATATTTGTCTCTTTGAATATTTCACCACTTATATATAGCATCATGAAGTTTATTTCTCAATAATCTGACTCATTCCAATCCGGTATCCGGGGCTGTTTTATGATGGACGACGCCTAAATCTTAAGGCGTGAAGGCACGGATAGAAGAAGACAAAGTCCTGCTGGGGTCAGAAGGATATGCCCTTTATGAGCAGAGCGGATTTGGCAGACCACAAAAGGACGGGCTTCGGCTCTCTCCGGTAGAAGCACTCTATCTCGTGTACCGGGGGAGAATCGAGATCCCCGGATATGATTTTGACACGCTTCTGGTCAGGTTTTCAGATAACGCCCATATGATCAGATCGTTCCTGGTGTACCGGGATATCAGGGAGCGGGGATATGTGGTTCAGACCGGCCCTCATGACTTCAGGGTATTTAAGCGGGGAGAAAAACCAGGAAAAGGAGAGTCCCAGTATATGGTCCGCGTGCTCTCTGAACGTGATCTGATCGACTTTTCCGTTGTCCAGGGCGAAGTCAGGACTACCCTTAATATGAGAAAACAGCATGTCCTTGCGGTAGTTGATGACGAGTTTGAGATAACATACTATGAAGTAAAACTCCAGAAACTCCCCGGACTTGAGGTAACTCCGGACCCAAAACCTGCACCCGGCCTCCTCTCCAGTATATCGGTTATCATTAACGCAGGAGCAGACCTTGGATATGATCAGGCATTTTACGGAAAACGGCTGGATGATTCACGGATAGTTCTCTCAACCGTTGAAGCTGCATACCTGATAGAACAGGGTCTTGTCACCATTCAGCTGGGCGAGGCTACGCTTACTGCCGAAGAATATTGTGCCCGTATCCAGGATTCAGACCCAGAGCTGGATAAAAAGATCACGGTATACCGCTATTTACGTGAACTCCAGTATATCCCCAAGACCGGGTATAAATTCGGCCATCATTTCAGGGTATATTCTGGAAGAAAAATCCACTCAGAGATGCTGGTCCAGGCGATAGGGCCCTTGGAGACACTCCCGATGAATAGTATATCCCGTTCAGTCCGGATGGCTCACAGTGTCAAAAAGAAGATGTTATTTGCCGGTATACATGATGAGGGCATTGTCTTTACAGAATTTGCCAGGATAAAACTCTAGAACCATGAAGACTGAAGTTGTAAATCCCTGGGCATCAGACCAGTCTGTAGATATCGAGCGTCTGCATGCCGAGTTTGGAATTGAACGGATCGAGACCGTCATTGATCTTCTTCCCGAGACTCCCGATTTTATCAGACGGGGGATCGTCTTCGGCCACCGCGATTATCATCAGATAGCGAATGCAATCAGGACCAATGAACCGTTTAATGTGATGACCGGGTTTATGCCGTCCGGTCACCCGCATCTCGGACATTTGATGGTCATGAAGGAAGTGGTCTGGCATGTGCAGCAGGGAGGACGGGGTTATATCTGCATCGCAGACCGGGAGGCCCATGCAGTACGAAACCTCACCTGGGAACAGTGCCGGAAATATGGCGATGAATACCTCTCCTGCCTCTATGCTCTTGGGTATCATGGGGAAACCTATGAGCAGAGCTCGAACCGGGTCGTGCAGGATCTGGCATTTGAAGCATCAGCAAAGGTGAATTTTTCTGAACTCTCTGCAATTTATGGCTTTACTCCTGATACCGATATCGGTCATGCCATGAGTGTCTTAACCCAGGTTGCAGATATTCTCCATCCGCAGGTCAATGAAGAGCCGGCCCCGACCATCGTGCCGGTGGGGCTTGACCAGGATCCGCATATCCGTCTGACAAGAGGAGTAGCTCATAAACTTCGGATGTTCACCGTCGAAGATCGGGACACCCATGTCAGTGTCCGGTCAAAAGAAGCCCCAGAAGAGGCGATGGAAGCGATTCATAAAGCATTCAGGGGTTCTAAGCGGTACGAGGGTCATATAGATATCTTCAATGTTCCCCTTGATGTTGTGAAAAAGACCGTCAGGGCAATAGAGCGAACCCATGGGGGATATGGGTTTGTCACTCCGTCCGCAACCTTTCACCGGTTCATGCCCGGTCTGACCGGTGGGAAGATGTCATCCAGTATTCCGGAGAGTATCATCGGGTTTTATGAGGATGACAAGACAGTCACCAGAAAGATCATGGCAGCCCTGACCGGTGGCCGGATGACACTCCAGGAACAGAAAGAGCTGGGAGGGGAGGCAGACAAGTGTCCGGTGTTTCTTTTAAATCTGTTTCATATGGTATCTGATGATGCAGAGCTTGCTGAAATCCGTCGGAAATGCATGGCCGGAGAACTCATGTGCGGGCAATGTAAGAAAGATAGTGCAGCGAGGGTTTTGGCATTCCTGGATGAGTTCAGGGAGAAGATGGCGGTTGCAGCAGATCAGATACGATCGGAAAAGAGTTGTTAATAATTTCCTATACTCCCCTTCTTTCAAAGGGAACCTTTTATCTGTTTTTTGTTGTATTTTCCTTGTTCAGGATTATTCATCCTTATTTGGAAACAATGAATCATTCTACGGTATAGTGGTCACAAACTCCACATTTATCGGCATTTTGAAATCATGAATCACTGAGGGGTTCCGGAACCCGGAGATCATATCAATGACTTGCTTACCACTTGAAAGATCATGGTTCTGATCATGGCTTTTAGGATCATGACGGGAAACACTGTAAGATCTCAATAATGTTTCTGGTATCCTGAGATCCCAATCCTGGGGAGGACGTATGAAAGGAAGGTTTCACATACTCGTATGATCTCATTATATGAAAGGCAGGCTTCATATAATTCCTAACATGGGTGTATGTGAAAGGATCTGCTCACAAACTGGGTGGCTATACATGCATTATAATACCGGCAGATATGAAGAGCAGATTGAAGGGTATACCGCGTTTATTCCTGCATGTCTTCCGTACTCACCTGATATTCAATATGATGACTCCATGCACCTCATGCTTTCTGAAGCAGATCGGGCATTATCGGGACTTGATGTCATGGTTGATATGCTCCCAAACCCGGATCACTTTATTTGGATGCTTGCCAGGAAAGAAGCATTGCAAAGTGCCCAGATTGAGGGGACGGTCGCAACATTTTATGGGATTCTCGCATATGAGGCTGATGTATCTTTTGATGATGACCCAAACCAGATCCGGGAAGTTACGAATTATATGAAGGCTTTACAGACCGGTTTCGAACGGGTGAAAAATGAACCAATTACACTCTCACTACTCTGTGATCTTCATCGGATCCTCCTTACGAAGGTTCGGGGATCAAAGGCACTGCCAGGGATGATTCGGCCCATACAAAACCAGATTGGAGGAGACTCACTCTATAAAGCCCGGTATATTCCACCACCACAGGAAAATGTCAGATTTCTTCTGAATAACCTGGAAAATTTTATCGCAGAAGAAAAAACCATTCCTCCGTTAATTGTATCAGCTCTCATTCATGGACAATTTAAGATGATTCACCCCTTCTTGGATGGAAATGGGAGAATCGGCCGCCTCCTCATCAGCCTGTACCTCTGTTGGAGACAGGTTCTTGCAAAACCCACACTTAACCTTAGTTATTACCTGAAACGGAACCGGTCGGAATATTATGATCGTTTATTTTCACTGGAAAAAAATGGGGATCTGGAGGGATGGGTGAAGTTTTTTCTGCAGGGAGTTATTGAAGTCTCCACTGATTCGCACCATTTAGTAAAGAAGATAATAACACTGGAGAGGGAACTGGTGAAACGGGTAATTTACGAGAATATCGGCGGTATTCATGGTGCCCGGATGATAGAACTTCTGTTTATGAAGACAATGGTTACCAGTACTGATATCAGCACCCATTGCGGTGTTTCAATACAGACTGCAAACAATTTGGTCCGTAAATTTGAAGAGGCTGGTATAGTAAAAGAGGTTACCGGATGGAAGCGGAACAGGAAATATCTCTACAGAGATTATGTGAAATTGATTGCCGAAGGAACCGGCCCATAAGGTGGTAATCCCTCGTTTCGCAAAAAATTAGCTTCTTTCTCGTTCCCAACTCATCCTGTCACCAGGTATCTAAAGAGCCGGTGAAGTCCGTTTTTTCCATGTGGTATCTCTTTTCAGAGTGGTATTACCACGTTGTGATATGAAAATGATGAATGGTCGATATCATTCTCATTAAAAAGGGCATAGGGAGTTCTCGTATCAACAAAAATGTTATTCCGTTTTGTCATAGAGATGAGAGATATCAATATTCTATTGAAAATGCGATTATTATTAGTGTTATGCAATACACAATTCTCATAATGCCTCAGGAAGAAGATGGATACACCGTACTATGTCTTGAATTACCTGGAGCGATAAGCCAGTGAGAAACTGTAGACCAGGCGCTTGATAATATTAAAGAGGCAATTGAACTCCTTCTCGATGTACTTCAGGATGATTTAAAAGATAAGCTCGCTCTATCAACGACTCAGATTGCCCGGATAGAGATAGCACATGTCTCATAAACTCCCTGTCATATCCGGAAAGGAATTGATTAAAACTCTCTGCCATCATGGAGCAGTTGTTCGACGAATAGGTGGTGATCATGCGGTTTTACAGCGAGAAGGTCAATCATTTGCTGTCCCCTTCATAATTAACTTAAAAAAGGGACCTTAATCTCGATTTTGAAGCAGGCAAAGCTTGATCCGGATATATTTGAGACATGAAATTTTCTTCTTCTTCAGATCCCCATCCTATAAATACTAATCACAGGAAACACTATACCAGACTTTCATGAGCACTATTGGATCATTCTCTCCATTCTTTTCCTGCTCATTCTTTTCGTTTAGATAGGGGTCTGGACTAAACCGGGCCCCTGTAATAATCGATTACTGTTAGCATAGGTTATCAGGAGATATATTCATGCAGCACATACAAAAAACTCAAACTCCAATCCATACACAGAAACTGACAATTGGATCACATGTGGAGATATCATGCAATTAACCCTGAACGAGAAACGTCTGCTTCTTGAGCTGGTGAAGACCGAAACCACGACTCCGGAAGAGATGGGAACAATCCTTGACCGGCCTGCTGATTCAGTCATTCAATATGGAGGACTCTTGTCCCAGAAAGGCCTTGCACAGGTTGATCGTGCGGTCACAACGACACTTACTCTGACCGAGGAAGGAACTCAGTACCTGAAAGAGGGACTTCCTGAACGGCAGCTCTATGACAGTTTTTCAGAATCTGCATCCATAGCTGACCTTAATACCCATCCCCATGCAAAGATCGGTCTTGGCTGGATGAAACGGCTTGGCTGGGTGAAAATAGAAGCTGGAAATGTCATCAAGACCGGTGATCCTGCTCCGTCTCCGATTGAGCTCGCTCTGAAAAACCCGGATGCTGCTCCAGCTGACATCAAGAAGGATCTTCTCAAACGTGGCCTTGTTACCGAAGAAGAGTCAGTCCGGTATACGATCACTATCACCGATGAGGGAAAAAAACTCGCCGCTGCCGGGATCACACTCACTCAAGAGACCGGGACCCTGACTGCTGACCAGATCAGTTCAGGTGCCTGGAAAGATCTCTCCCTTCGCCGGTATGACATCACCAAGCACCCCCGCCCGGTCTGGCCTGGAAAGATCCATCCCTACCAGCGGATGATCGATGAGATGCGGCGGATTCTCCTTGATATGGGTTTTACCGAACTACATGGCAGCATCATTCAGGGAGCTTTCTGGAATTTTGATGCCCTTTTCCAGCCACAGGATCATCCGGCCAGAGAGATGCAGGACACGTTCCATCTTGCCGGGAAGCAGGAGCTCCCGGTTGGCTGGGAAAAAGTCCGTGATATGCATGAATCTGGAGGCGAAACCTCGTCAACCGGATGGGGCGGAAAATGGGATCCTGAAAAGGCAAAAGCAACCGTGCTTCGGACTCATACCACCAGTCTTTCTATTCAACACCTCGCTGCACACCCGGAGCCACCAGTGAAGGCCTTCTGCATCGGTCGGGTATACCGCCGGGAAGCCATCGATCCAACCCATCTTCCGGAGTTTGAACAACTGGAGGGAATCGTCATGGACACTCATGTGAACTTCCGGAACCTTCTTGGATACCTGAAAGAGTTCTATGGCAGAATGGGATTTGAATCGGTCCGGTTCAGACCTGGTTACTTCCCCTACACAGAGCCCAGCGTTGAACCTGAGGTATATATAGAGGGTCTTGGCTGGGTAGAGCTTGGAGGAGCCGGTATCTTCCGGGAAGAGGTCACCGCACCCTGGGGGATCACCTGTCCGGTTCTGGCCTGGGGTCTTGGTGTCTCACGAGTTGCCATGCTGAGAATGGGGCTTACTGACCTTCGTGAACTCTACCAGAGTGATATTGACTGGGTCAGAAATGTGCCGGTCGTTCAGGGAGGTCGGTGCTGATGCCGGTTGTTTCACTTCCGTACAAATATCTTGAACGCCTGTGTGGGATTGACCGAAAGACCATCATTGACCATCTTCCCATGATCGGTTCAGATATTGAGCGTATCCTTGAAGATCAGGTGGATGTTGAGTTTTTTCCGTCACGGGTGGATCTCTACTCAACCGAAGGAGTTGCCCGGGCCATGCGGGGATTCCTTGAACTTGAGACCGGAGAAGAAGTCTATCCGGTCAGTCCTTCATCTATTACATTCTCCGTCGACGAGAACCTGAAAGAAGTCAGACCATACATTGGTTCAGCGGTTATCAGGGATATTCAGCTGGACAATGAAGCGATCATCAGTCTCATGGGCGTGCAGGAAGCTCTGCACTGGGTTGTTGGCCGTGGCCGGGCAAAAGTAGCCATAGGCGTGCATGACCTTGACAAAGTGACCCCGCCATTTCGGTATTATGGTGCCCCGGTGACCCGATCCTTTATTCCCCTGGATTATGACCGGGAGATGACCCTGACTGAAATCATGGAAGAGCACCCGAAAGGCCGTGACTACTCCCACATCGTGAAGGATAAGCCGGTCATGCCGCTTATAGAGGATGCAAACGGCAATGTCCTCTCATTCCCTCCGATCATCAACGGAGAATTAACCCGGGTTACCGAATCATCGAAAAACCTCCTCCTTGATGTGACTGGGACTGACGAGCGTGCAGTTATGACAGCTCTCAGGGTCCTCTGTACCACCCTTATCACCGCCGGAGGAAGATGTGAAAGCGTCACGGTGAACGGTGTCGTCATGCCCGACCTCTCTCCGGCACTTCGAAATATCAATGTCACATCCTGTAATAAGCTCCTTGGGACCTCCTTTTCCGCAGATGAGATCGCGACCATCCTGAAGAAGATGCGATATGGAGCAGAAAAATCCGGTGATTCCACGGTATCAATCCGGATACCCTGCTACCGGGCAGATATCATGCATGAGTGGGATGTGTATGAGGATGTTGCCATCGGTGCCGGTTTTGGTAACCTTGAGGCAGAGCTTCCGGCAACCTTTGCAACCGGATGTGAACACCCCATTATCGCCCTTGCATCAGCAATCCGGGATATATGCTCTGGATTAGGATATCTGGAGGTTATGCCGTTCACATTATCAAATGAGGATGTCATGTATACCCGGATGCAGCGGGAGCCTGATCCGAAGGCACTTCATGTCCTGCATCCGATATCTGAAGAGCAGACGCTGGTCAGGACCGATCTCCTTCCGCTCCTTCTGGATCTGCTTCGGATGAACAAGCGTCGAGAACTCCCCCAGCGGATATTCCACACCGGAGATGTTGTCTCTTCCATGCAGACATACCAGAAACTAGCCCTTGCGTCAACCCATCCCGGAGCAGACTTCTCTGAGGCATATGCAACGACAGATGCATTAATGAGAGAACTTGGGATCTCCTATCTGCCGGCGGAGAGTGCTGATCCAGCATTCATCCCCGGCCGTGCTGTTGATATCATGGTTGACGGGAAGAAGATGGGTGTATTTGGCGAGATCCACCCCGGCGTATTAAACAAATTTGATATTGATCAGCCTGTTATCGGAATTGAGATAGATCTTCACCTCCTCTTTCCAGGGCAAAAGGAAACGAAATCTTAAACCCGTTTCCCGTCTCAGCATAGGACAATCACAGCCTATGCAGAGACGATATACTATTCTGGTAACCGGCCGGGTACAACGGGTTGGTTTCAGAGGATTTGCCAGACTGATTGCGAACCGGCACGGGGTTTTCGGGTATGCTGAGAACCTCTCCGATGGCTCGGTCAGGATTGTTGCTGAGGGTGAAGAAGAAGGTCTAGCCCGCTTTTGTGAGGATCTTAAAGCAGAGGATGAGCCCCTCATCCGGATTGATTCTCTCAGCGTCACGGAGTCAGCCAGTGAAGGAACATTCGATCACTTTGAACCCCATTTTGGTGACTTTCAAAAAGAGATGTTTCACCGGTCAGAACTGGGGCTTGAGTATCTGAAAGAGATGATTAAGCTCCAGAAACGGAGTCTGAAGATGCAGGAAGAGATGGTCTCAGCTCTCCGTGATATGAAAAAAGAGTCCAAAAAACGTCGTGAAGTTCTGGAACGGGTAATAGAAGCGATTCATACCCAGGGAGTCGGATAATGAAAGACAAAATACCCGCGTTCCCTGTTGTCCTATCCAGCCTGAGTACTGGTATGGTAGCAGATATCAGGGCCTTGGAGCAGATATCAGTCCGGGAACCGTGTGAAATAATTGTTTATTTTGAGAAAGACCTGGCATATAACTCAACCTATGAGAAGGATTTAAGAGAGTATGGGAAATTTGAGGAACATGAACGCCCATTTATTCCGCTCCCGCTTTTCCTTGAGATTCAACGGGAGATGAATCCTTCATTCAATGATGCTCTCAGCTCAATCCCCTTGGGAGTGACCATTGTAAGGATTGAACAGGCCGGAGATAAACCACGGGTTATCGGACTCCTTCCATTCCTTGATGAGATGGATATGTCCTGAGCTCTGGTACCTTCTTTCTAATAAATCCGTTTTTCAGATGGTCTCTATTTCAGGTTCAATGTTTTCGATTTCGTGCATTGCTTTAAATATTAAACTCTATGTTGCTATATATCTAACTCTAAATTATATTCCATATTTTATGATCCGATGCTAATATCTTTTATGAAGGAAGAAATATCTCTGCAGTATGGCAGTCAACATAGGCCGAACCGCCGGGTCAACACTTCGGGAACAGTTCCTGACACTGAAGGTTATGGCCAATACTATCAGGTCACAGGAGCAGTTTCTCATGATGATCGACCGGGAACAGATCATTCCTGACATGGCCCGCCGTCTCTCAAAAGAAGCCATCTCATCAGATCTCATCTCGAATAAACGGGTTCTTCTGGATTTTTTATATAATATGCTGGCACGAACCGGTCCGCATGAACCTGAACTTGATATCGAGTTCCATTACATTATAATCGGAAAAGAGTTCTTTGAGGTTGACAAGAGCATTCTCTGGTTGGAGGAGTATGAGATCGCAATTCCCTTTGAAATAGGAGATAAACTTGGTAAGATCATCGTCGGTGAGGATGTGACCGACGCGGTCAAAAAAATCATGACCTTTTACAAGGCTGCTGAGACAAAGTTCGACCGTGAACACTTTGGTAATCTGGACCGGTGTTCACTTCTTATTCTTGAGGAGCATTATCCCCAGTCCTCATGGCATATCAGGATGAGACTGCCGGCCAAGATCCTCAATGATTATCCGGTCAGTATCTGACCACTTTTCTTCTCGGTCTGTCCTGGATACGAGATCTGTTTTATCTCGCCCAGGTTTTTCAACACATTATCTGCCCGTGCCACGATCTGATGAAGCCGGTAGGTCTCCTCAGATGAGGCAAGAAATCTGATCTCTTTCATGGTATCAATCACCTCTTCGAGGAGGTTTCCTGAGGAGTCTGAAAGACCAGGCCCGGTCCCGGTGCTGTTCTCACCTGGGAGGATGATAGCAACGATAAAATGAAGTACTCCTTTTTCAACAATCGGAAGCATATCGACGCGGTACCGGCGTGGTGTCCCTTTCACCTGAACCGGTCCGGTGATTGAAAATCCCTTCCCCTCTTTGAACCGGTCCTTTCCAGATATCCAGATCTTTTTACAGAGGTCAGGCAGGTCCTCTATACTTGATGCAGTCGAATCATAACTTCCCGATACCATCCGGAAAAAATTCCTGAATGCCGTATTGGTAAAGGCAATAGTCCCATTCGTGTTCAGCAGGATGATCGGATGGGGAATTGCCTGGACGGCAAGGATGCCCAGCCGTAAATCAGGTGGTCGCTGGGGTGCAGCTGCTGAAGCTGATGCTGGAGGCGTTCTCTCTTCCACCCTCCTCTCCGGAACCTGTGTTGGCTCTTCAGGCTCATTTCTGGCAGTGGTCGTCCGATAGAGTTTATGCTTGTGCGCAACCATCTCAATATTGCTGTAGAGTTCCCGCTCTTTGAATGGCTTTATCAGATATCCGAACGGTCCGGACTCAACCGCTCTTTTAATAGTATCTTCATCAGAATGGGCGGTCAGGTATATACTCGGAATATTAAATTGCTGGTAAATCTGTTTAGCAGTCTCAATACCGTCCATGTCTCCCTGGATACGGATATCCATGAGGATCAGATCCGGACGTTTTTCCCGTGCGATCTCGATAGCTTCCCTGCCGTCAAAGGCACTGCCTACCACTTCATACCCCAGTTCTTTCAGGGTTTTCTCCAGCATCACTGAAGTTACTGCCTCATCTTCAACGATCAGGATACGCCGCTGACTCATGTTTTTATCCTGCCTTCCTCCGTCTTTGGAAATGTTATCGTGAATGTCGCCCCTTTCTCACTGCTAATCTCGAGTTTTCCCCGTAACTGGTGGGTCAGCTGGGAGGTCAGTTCCATGCCAAGGGACTGGCTTTTTCTGGCATCGAAATCCTTTGGAAGGCCCTGTCCATCATCTGATACCTGTAAGCGATACGAGGATGCATCCTGGGTAAATGAAATTCTGATCTCCCCTTCCCCATCCGGTTGAAATGCATATTTCACTGCATTCATGATAAGTTCATTCAGAATCAATCCGCATGGTATACACCGCTCAATGTCCAGCACAATATCGGCATCAACCGAGACACGAAGGTTCAGCCGTGCAGATATCCCCTCATATTCCTGTTTAAAATGATCAACCAGTCTGCTTATATATTCTTCTACCTGTATCTTACCAATATCTTTTGAGTTATATAAGAGCTCATGTATGGATGCCATGGTATAGACCTGGTTCCGACACTCCTGGATGATCTCCGCTGCCCGGGGATCCTGGATTCTCATAGACTGGAGTTTTAAAATCCCGGAGATTATCTGCAGGTTATTTTTTACCCGGTGGTGCACTTCCTTGAGCAGAAGTTCCTTTTCATGGAGAGATGTGATGATCTGCTGCTCGGTCAGTACCCGGTTTGTTACATCATTATAGATTAGAAATATTTCAAGGTCAGTTCGTTCATAACCCACCGGAGAACTGCTGAGAAAGATATCAAAATACCGCTTCCCGTACGGGTAGGTGATAGCACATTTCTGCAGAGTACGGGATTTCTTATCCTCAAGCATCCCGGTGATAGCTTCCAGCAATTCAGGATCAGCCTTTTTAAATAATCCCTGAAATGTGATACCTATCAATTCAGTCTTCTTTTTTTGCTCAGTCTTTTCTGCAGCACTATTCAGATCAACAAGTATGGTATTCCTGATGGTCCCGTCACTTTTAAAGATAAGACATCCTGCAGCCATCAGCATAAAAAGTGTTTTCAGCCTGGTATGGAACATCCGGACCTGGTCATCAAGAGCTTTCTGTCTGGTGATGTCCATAATGATCCCTTCTATTCCCGCAAGGTTTCCATCAGCATCTACGATACCGGTCCCCTGCTCAGATACCCACCGGTACTTGTTATCCCTAGTCGTAATCCGGTATGTGAGTCTGAATCGCACATTCTTCTGGACCGCCCGGGTGATGACCTCAAGGATCCTGACCCGGTCCTGAGGATTGATAAAGGAGCCCCATGAGCGAACGGCGTTATGCATAATATCCCTGGGGTAGTACCCGGTCAGATTAAAGACAGCCTCGCTGACAAACTCCATGGTCCGTTCTTCATCAATATGCCCCTGATACACCATACCGGGAAGATTCCGGATCATGGCCTTCATCCGGTTCTCACTGGTCCGAAGTGCCTCTTCTGCGAGCCGGTCCGATATATACCCGGATACCTGCACGACGATATCGGTGATAAATCGCTGAAGAGAGAGGCCATAGGTCTTAAGCGGAGATGATGTGAAGATATGCACACCGCCAATGGTCTTCCCATGATGACTCATTCCGAATATTCCATCAGAGCGGATACCCTCACTCTCAAACAGGATGGGAGTGACTGCCCGAATATCCTCTTCATCACGGAAGATCGGAGTCTTCTGCTGAATGACCGAATGAAGCATCTGCTGTACCTCTGACTGGACCCGTTTACTGGAATAGTGTTCAGAAGAACCGCTGATGATTGCAACGTTCAGATTTTTCTCTTCAAAGAGATAGATTGCAACACCCTCCATCCCGGAGACATCGAGGATGGCACGGGTGCAGATAAGAAGCGTCTCTTCAAGGCTTTTGGCATTCGCATTGGCAAGAGCTAGATCACGCTGTATCTTCAGATTTTTCTCTGCTCTGAAGAGTTCAACGGCTTTTGTGACATCATGGGCCAGTTCGGCAAAGACAACCTGGGGGAGGTTCTCTTTCTGCACATAAAAGTTCGCTCCGCTGTTCATCGCTTCGATTGCGATATCCTCCTTCTCCCTGATAGTAAAGAGGATAAAGGGAATTGCAGTATCAATCTCCCGAATCTTTCGAAGAAGGGTGATCCCATCCATCTGTGGCATGGAATAATCAGATATGATCGCGTCCACCTGCTGACTCTGAAATATCTCCAGGGCTTCTTTTCCTGATTCGGCAGTTATGGTATAAAAACCATATTTCTGCTCGAGAATGCGCCGTTCGAGATCAAGGAGATCTGGTTCATCGTCAACCAGGAGAATGCGTATCATCTGGCTACTTCAGAATGAGCTATGCAGTCAGTTAACGATATTGATCGGTGGAGGGACCCATCACCTGATCTCTCTTGCAATAGAACAAAACAGCGTCATCGGGCCGGCGGTGAAAAATGTCCGGGAGACCTCAACCGGAATGATAGTCCCATCCCTCCGGACATGGGTTGAAGTCACCCGCGATATCCCCGGTTCCTGCTCTGCCTGCTCCCACATCTCTTCCCAGATCTCCGGAGTAATCTCCTGGTTGATATCAAAGACCGATATTGCTGCTATCTCGTCCTTTGAATATCCAAGCAGTCTGCAACTGGTCTCATTGGCCCTCCAGAGTCTCCCGGATCGTTCAAAGAGAAGTATTGAATCGGAAGCATGGTTAAATGCAGCCTCGATGATGAGTAGTTCACGTTCTATCCGTTCTCTTCGTGCTATCTCCTTCATCAGATCCTGGTTTGCCTGCCGCATCTCCTTGGTTCGTTGTTTTACCAGGGCCTCAAAACTGGCATGGAATGTATTGAGTTGTTCTTCGAGGTGTTTTTCCCGTGAGATATCATGGCCCACGGCAAGATATCCGGAGAGCTTTCCATCCTGCGTGAAAATGCCACGGTAGGTCCATTCTTCAAAGGCCATCATCCCATCCGGTTGTATTGCCTTAAATGAGATGGTCTGGGACGGATTGGTTGGTGTAATCTCCTGTTTCATCTTTGAGAGCCGCTCAAGATCCTCGTGAGATATAACCGGTTCATAGGGGAATCCAAGAAGTTCTTCCGGCTTTCTATCCATCCTGACACAGAAGGGATGATTCACCCTTTTGAGAATTCCCTCAGGAGTACAGCTGAAGACAAATTCGTTCAGATCTTCAGAAACAATCTTCAATTCCTTCTCACAGATCTCAACCTCCTTTCGAGCTTGGGCAAGATCGGTGACATCCTGAATCAGGAAAGCACAGCCAGCCCGTCCGTCATCAAAAACCACCGGGATGATCCGGATATGGAGATTTTTCTGGTCTTTCTTATCAGGAGTTGTGATATCTATCTCTGCAAAAGATCCAAGGACCGCCCGCTTGCATAATTCAGTCATCGCTTCATCATACAAGGGAGATAATTCCTTGTCGGTGAGCTCCACTCCGGTGATATCCCCTTCAATTCCATATGCTGCAAGGTCTGATGAGAAATCCTTGACGGTGAGTCTGGTTGTGAAAAGGATGAACGGGCCGTCATAAAAACTGCGAAGCACTGAAGCAGGCACCCGCCTGGATGGGTGGTATACCTTTGAGGTTCCCATGATCCGGAGATCGACATCTCCTTTCATCTGAAGCATATCCAGATATTTTGCTGCAGTGGTCCGGTGCAGATGTAACTGTTTTGAAATATCGGTTATTGACAGCCCTTGTGGAGAACCATGCAATAATTCTTTTATAGTTTGGATCTCCTCGTAATCTCCAATCATCTTTCTTCTCCTGTCTGCCCCGGTATCTGGGATGAAAATGTCGTACATAATCATCCGGTTTACTCCCTGATAAATCTGTTCAGGAGGAAGCACTCTCAATTCCTTCTTATCATGATAATATTATTACATATTTATCTCAATTAATTAAAATAAAGCCTGATTTTTCATATTCTAATGTACAACGTATCTGTACTACCAATGCAAAAAATTAATTCATTCGCAAACCTTCTATTTTCAGATGCTTAGCATACTCTCGAGAACATGTACCGGCACGATTAAGAGGTACCCTGGAATGAACGACGAACAATCAGGTTTCATACTACGTGGAGTAGGATAATGTCCGAAGATTTTGAGGTCATTTTACATACGAAATCATATCTCCCTGATCCGGAGTACAAGGCCCAGTCACACCTGGGCGATTATCATAATGCCTATCAGGAGTTTTTGAAAAATCCGGAAGGTTTCTGGGACCGGATGGCAAGGGAGATTGAATGGATGAAACCCTGGGACAAGGTCCTGGAGTGGGATTATCCCTATGCCCGATGGTTTTCTGGCGGGACCCTGAATATCACTACCAGTTGTCTTGACCGGCACATTAAGGCCGGGAGAAGAAATAAACTGGCCCTCATCTGGCGGGGTGAGGATGGCGAAGAGCGGGTGTACACCTACCGGCAGTTGCACCGTGATGTCATGCGGTTTGCAAATGCTCTGAAAAGGCTTGGTGTGAAGAAAGGAGATCGTATCTGTTTTTACATGCCGCTGGTCCCTGAGCATATCATCGCACTATTAGCCTGTGCCCGGATTGGTGCGGTTCATTCTATTGTATATGCCGGGTTCGGAGCCGAAGCACTCCATGCCCGTATTCGTGATGCAGAGGCAAAAGTGGTTATCACGGCAGATGTCGGGAAACGCCGGGGTAAGGTCATCTCCCTTCGGAGCATCGTTGATGATGCCATCCGGAACACACCAAGTGTTGAGAAGGTCATCGTCCTCTGTCGGGAGAAATGTTCGGTAGAGTTGTACTCTGAGATGGAGGAGGATTTTTATAGCCTTCTTGATGGTGTGGAGACTGACTGCCCACCTGAAGAGATGGATGCAGAAGATCCACTCTTTATCCTCTATACCAGCGGGACAACCGGGATGCCGAAAGGGATTGTCCATACCTGTGGCGGGTATGCGACCGGAGTTCATTATACCGCCCGGTATATCTTCGACCTGAAGGAGAATGACGTCCTGTGGTGCACGGCAGATACCGGCTGGATTACCGGACACAGTTACATCGTTTATGGCCCTCTCTCTGCCGGGGCTACGGTGGTCATTACCGAAACGACTCCTGACTGGCCTGATCCTGGCATCTGGTGGAGTATCATCGAAGAGCTTGGCGTTACGATATTTTACACGGCACCAACAGCAATCCGGATGTTTATGCGGGTCGGGGAGGAATGGCCGAATAAGTACAACCTTGACTCGCTCCGGATCATCGGATCAGTGGGTGAGCCCCTCAACCCGGAGGCATTTGAGTGGTATTACCGTGTCATTGGAAAGAACCGGATACCAGTCCTTGATACCTGGTGGCAGACCGAGACCGGAATGCACATGATCACAACCCCCCTTGGTGAACCGATGAAACCAGGGTTTGCCGGGCTTCCGGTTCCGGGGATTGAGGTTGATGTCGTGGACAAAGACGGGAACAGTATGCCACCAGGGCAGGGTGGTCTTCTGGTCATTAAAAAACCCTGGCCGTCTATGATGAGGACCGTATACCGGAATGACGAACGGTATCGCAAGTACTGGAATCAGATACGAAATTATTACACCGCAGGAGACCTGGCTGTCAAGGATAATGACGGGTACATCATGATCCTGGGCAGGTCTGATGATATCATCATCGTAGCTGGTCATAATCTTGGGACCGCAGAGGTCGAATCAGCTCTGGTAGAGCATGAGGCAGTAGCAGAAGCGGCGGTTATCGGTGTTCCGGATGAGATCAAGGGCCAGGCGGTAAAGGCATTTGTCATTCTGGTCAAGGGGTATGAGCCAAGTCAGAAGCTTGTGTCTGAACTGACCTATCATGTGAGGATGAGTATCGGGCCGATTGCCATGCCAGCCTCGATAGAATTTGTCGATTCTCTCCCCCGCACAAGAAGCGGGAAAATTATGCGAAGAATCCTCAAAGCAAAGGAGATGAACATGGATCTTGGTGATACCTCCACGCTGGAGGAGTAAGCAGGACAAGAGGTAAAAAATGACTGATGAATCAAAGATGACTGATACTGGTAATACTCGTATATGGGGAATGGAAGCAGAGAAAGGCAGATGGATCCTGGTTTTTCTCGGGATGGTTATCAATCTCTGTTTGGGAACGGTATACTCATGGTCTGTATTTGTCGGACCGCTGACCGAATATTTCACAAAAACCCTCGGGCAGGCGGTGACAGCAAGTGAGATACTCATGCCCTTTTCGGTCTTCCTGGCATGTTTTGCGATAGCAATGCCGCTGACCGGAAAGTATCTTGATATCTCTGGTCCCCGGAAGATCATCATGGCCGGCGGAATTCTGACCGGGCTTGGGTGGATTCTGGCGTCATTTTCCACGTCGGTTCTTATGCTCTACATCCTATACGGCGTCATTGGCGGACTTGGCGTGGGAATTGCCTATGGTGCCCCGGTTGCAGTTGCTGCCAGGTGGTTTCCTGATCGGCGGGGATTTGCAGTTGGACTTGTCCTGCTGGGATTCGGGTTTTCCGCATTCATAACCGCAAATCTGGCAGGGCTGCTTATTGGGATGACCGGAGTCATGGGAACGTTCAGGATATTTGGCATCGTATTTGTCATCCTGACTCTTTTCCTGGCCATACCGTTCAGATTCCCTCCCTCTGGCTGGACTCCGAAGGGATTTACTGGTTCTGCCGCCACCGCCGGGTCCTCATGTTCGATAACCCTGCCGGAGATGGTCAGGTCAGGACGATTTTATGCTCTCTGGATCTGCTATTTTATCGGCTGCCTTGCCGGTCTTATGGCGATATCCATATCAAAACCGGTCGGTTCAGAGGTGGTCGGGATAGAGGCAGCACTCGGGACCATGCTTGTCGGGTTCTTTGCCATCTTTAATGGTGGAGGGAGACCTGTCTTCGGTGCCCTGACCGATAAGATAAATCCCCGGAATACGGCAATCGTTTCGTTTCTTCTCATTGGAGGAGCGTCTATACTCCTTGCATCCATCCCGTCAGTTCCGGTCTATATCATTGCCTTTGCCTTGTTATGGGGATGTCTTGGGGGCTGGCTTGCAATTGCTCCGGCATCGACCGCCCGGTTCTTCGGAACCGGAGACTATCCGCGATGTTATGGTGTCATCTTTCTTGCCTATGGAGCAGGGGCAATAGCAGGACCACAGATAGCCGGATACATCCGTGATGCAACCGGTTCCTATCTTGGGGTGTTTCCGGTTGTTGCTGTGCTGGCCTTCATCGGGATCATTGCGGCCTTCTTTATGAAGGAAAAATAAAATTTTTTTGGCTGGTATAGTTCATTGCCTTGAAAAACAATCTGTGTGAAATGATTGACTCCATCAAAACCTTTCATCGGATCATGTACCTGGTCCTTCTTATCCTGCTTGGCATCGTTCTCGTCGTTTCGGTCATTAATCTTGGGATTACTGTATTCTGGTCTCTTGTCGATGATGGCGGATTTATCCTGGAGAGTTATGAAATAATCCAGATATTCGGATACTTCCTCCTGGTACTCATCGGAATTGAGTTTTTTGAGTCAATCCTGACCTATCTTCGCGATAAAGTTATTCATGTTGAAGTGATCGTCATGGTAGCGATGACAGCCGTTGCACGAAAAGTCATCCTACTCGATTCTGAAGTGAGCGATATGCACCTCATAGGTCTCGGATTCCTGATTTTATCCCTGGGTATTGCGTATTATCTTATCCGGAAATCAAACCGTGAGAAGATGAAAGAAGAACTTGTAAAAAGAACTCACGAAGCGTAATGTTCGCCCGGTTATAAAAAAAGGATTTGGGATAGCGTGTATTTTCCACGCGCCCCTTTTAGAATTTCAGACTTTTTCTACCGTGATCTTTACCCGGTCACCTGGCTGAAGTCCATGTCCTTTCGGAACATCGATGTTAAACCAGAGAACCTTCGGATCTTGCTGGGTATTGTCCTGTGACATCAGGCAATCTTTAAACTCATTAATGTCCCCGACAAATTCCAGTTCTGATTCAAATGAAATGATCTCCTTCATACTTATGCGTACGGGAAAAAAGGATTTAATTCTTTACCGGGGATACCATCCAGGTGGTGCTGTTTGAATAGCTCCACTTGACTATGGTAAGTTCCTGACAGATATCTGCAAGAATTGCCATGTTGGTCCCCACCTCTTTGGAAGACAGCCCCAGGTCTTTCGCAATGTACTTGGACTTGAAGTAATGTCTTCCTGATTCGAGCCCTTTTCTGAGATAGGTAATAAGCCGCGACTGCGTCTCGTTGTACTTCTCTCTAAATTTTATGTGTGATGGCATTATGAGACCTCCATCAGCGTACTTTACACATTCGATTGCAGGAATTTAAAGTTACCTTAATTATCATGATTTATCATGATTAAATTCAGGTCGTTGGAAACTCTCCAATTTTCTCTGATAAACGTCCAATAACCTCTTCCCGCATTCCTTCGACAAATTTTATGCTTCCGACGACCAGATGACCCCCTCCGTTCACTCCTGCTCCTGATATCTCTTCACGGAGTTCGCGGACCATCTGCGGGATATTCATGAGCACACCCCGCGATCTGAGCACCACAAAATCAGGCCCGAATCCGAGCGTGACAACAGGTTTTCCTGCGTATTGCTGGCATAACCGGTCATGGACCTCGCCGCATGTTTTTCCCGGTGGCGGGAAGGTGAATTTATGAGCATGAATCTCCACATCAATCTGGAAGAGATGCGCTCCATTCGGAAGGGTTGAAGCGATCACATGCGGCATGCAGGTCTTTACCTGTTCACCGATGGCAAATTCCGCTTCTGCTACCAGGAGATCAACCATGTTCCTGTACCGGTCATGGTCCCCGTTCAGGTCCAGAATGTCCTTGATGAGTTCTTTTCCGTCGTTAAACCTGAGATAAAACTGGATATAATCAAGTGCCAGTGCAATCTTTCTGCAGTCCTCCTCTGAGTACCGGTCTGCTACCAGATCCAAGTATTGTTGCCGTTCGGGTGCCTCGCTCCTGTCTGCTACACCTGCAACTGCTGCAATATGGCGCACCTGATGGTCAACTTTCGGGAAGATAAGCCGGGCAATCTCGGTCCCCAGCATACCTGCCGTGATCCCGTAATCACCATCAACGTGGTAGGGGTTTACATGAGCATTGAGATACTGGTCCACAATCTCATCAGGGTGATGGTGATCAAAGACGATCATCGGAATCCCGTATACCTTTGCCATCTTCATCGCCGGAAGGTCTTCTTCTGTTGAACCATTGTCGGTCAGCATGATGAGTGGCATCTTCTGTCCGAATCTGATGTTATCACGGGTTGCATAATCCAGGTCACGGACGATGTCTTCTATCTCATAGAATGGTGCCTTTGACGGAGCCCGTTTAAAGAGGTAATTCGCCGTATCATAGTCCCCGCCAGAGTCATTTATGAGAGCAACGACAGCCTGTTCGATGGCAACCGCTGAACAGATTCCGTCGGCATCGGCATGGTGTCGGAGCAGAATCGGCTGGGCGGTGAAGACAGCACGACGGATCTGTTTTGCTATCTTTCTCATCTCCGGGCGAAGCCGTTCAAGGACCGGGCTGTCGATTAACATGGGAATATCTGCAGGTTCTGCCCGTTCATCAATAGCCTGTTCAATCCGGTCAAGCACCTCTTTTGCCTCTGCTCCATGCAGGACCTCAAGCCGTGCCAGTTCAACCTGGACCTGGCCCCCCCGCATCATCACATCCCCGGTTGCCCGGACAGTATCACCCTGGTTTACATCAGGGAATGCACGTTTGCCTGCCTCGATAAACCCTGCGGCGTTTTCAGTGCCACTCTCATCAACAAGGGTAAAGATGGTCGGCCCTGAGGTCTGCTTAATCTGGGCAACCTGGCACTCAAGCGTGACGGTTCTTCCGACTTTTTCCCCCAGATCCTCAAGTTTTGTTGTCCGTCGCTTGCACACGACCGGCTGAATCTGGTATGATGAGATGACGATCTCTTCTAGGTCAATATTTCCATTGTCCCGGATATTTCCTACTCTGACAATAACGGTGTCACCCTCACGGTGACTCATCAGCATATTTGATTTATGGATAAGTCCCTTGATTGAACTATTCAGATATACGAACGCACCGAAGTTAGCAAAACCCTGGATTGTCCCGGTATATGTCTTCCCTATGACGATGTCTGTAATACTGCAGCCATCGCCAAGGCTGTAAACTATTGTCTCTGTTCCTGTTGGCATACTATTCACCAGAGTGAGATCCGGCCCGTCAGCAGGAATTAACAAGAATTCTGCTCCATTGAAGGCGGAATGCAACGTTTCGCGTCAGAAGAATGCCGCCTCCATGTTAGAAGCGGTTCATATGAGTAATGATAGTATCATCCTTTCTCCTATTTCAGGAGATCTGTCATTTGTTATCGGTCAGGAGTATTCCTTGTCGGCCTTCTCCTGAAAAAAATTATTCATCCCTGAACGGGATATCAAAAACGGTAAGATCATCAGGAGCAAGGATATCTCCTGAAAAATGAGTTTTTGCATCAGAAACATGATTATCAGCAGACGTGTACCGGGTGCTGAAATGGAAGAGGGCAAGACGGTGAGCCTTCAGGGTATGGGCAACCATACCCGCCTCTGCCGCAGTTGCATGCATGAACTCTATTGCCCGTTCTTCTTCCTGATGGTCAAACGTCGCATCGTGGATGAGGAGATCTGCATCATCTCCGATATCTGCAAGTTCTGAAAGGACCGGTCTTGTGTCCCCTGTATAGATAACTTTCCTGCCCGGTCTCATGGGTCCCATGACCATTTCGGGAGTAATGATCCGTTCTTCCCCATCGACGGTGATGGTAACCGATGAGCCCCGCTGCAGTTTCCCAAAGAGTGGTCCTGGCCTGATACCGAGTTCAATGGCACGTTCCCGGTTGAACCGCCCTGGTCTCATATTCTCTTCAAAGATGTACCCGACTCCGGGAATACCATGATCTGCTGCAAAGACCCTGATTGAATATCCTTCATAGATGAGCAGATCACCTGCACGGACCTTTTGCGATTCTACGGGGAATGACAGCCTGGTCCTGCACAACCCTTTGATATCGTTCACCATCTCATGCACACAGTCCGGGCCGACGATCATCAATGGCTGCTCTCGTCCGTTAAAGGACATCGTCTGCAGAAGGCCGATAACCCCGAGAAAATGGTCGGCATGCCAGTGGGATATATAGATAACTTCGGGAGAGAACCCGGCACGCGCTTTCATCATCTGCCGCTGTGCCCCTTCTCCGCAATCAAAGATCAGGTCATGAGACCCCCATTTTAAGAGGATGCACGGAAGATTCCGGGATATGGTGGGAAGTGCCCCGGACGTTCCCAGGAAAAATATCTGCAGGGTCTCTCCGGCGATTATGTCCACCTCCGGACCTGAGCCAGGGATCGCTTTGCTTCCGGGATGGATCTCCCTTCTACCACGACAACCCCCTGGTAGTCTCTGAGAAGGGCTTTTGACAGCTTGTTCCAGTCTATTGTGCCTTCTCCGATGGCAAGATGTTCGTCAGATTTCCCGTGGTTATCATGGATATGGACATGGGAGGCGGATTTGAGCACCTTCATAAAATCGTTTACCTTCCCCATGGTATGTGCATGACCGAAATCAATTGTCATCGAGACCCCTTCAATATCTTCTATGATCCCCTG